>NZ_JBGJZO010000001.1:0-515068 GCF_042610485.1 Paenibacillus oryziterrae
GGCGCGGGCAACGCCGCCGCGCACGGGCAAGGGACGCCGCTGGCACAGGCGGCGTCCTATGCGGCAGCCGGCGGCGATGAAGCCGCCGGCACGCTGAAGGGCGTGCTGCTGCAGCTGCTTGGCACAAGCGACGTTCCGCCGGCGGTGAAGGATGCCGCTGGCCAGGTTGTGCAGCAACTGACAGGACAGCAACTGCTGCTGAATACGGACCGCACGGCGCCATTCGCTCAGGTGACGTTGTTTCTACCTCTGAAAGGGCCGGACGGCGAAGAGACGGCATCCGTTCATATTCAGTCCCGCAGAGGACGCAAAGGTGAACTGGATGCGGCGAATTGCCGGTTGTGGTTTGATCTGAACATGAAGCAGATGGGACAGACCTTGGTGGATGTCCAGGTCGTCGATCATATTGTGAGTCTTAAGCTTCACAATGATAACCCGTGGGTGCTGGATTTGCTGGAGGAACGCCGGGATGATATTAAAACGGCGGTAGAATCCATTGGCTACCAGTTGTCCGCTCTTAAGACAGAACCTCTGCCTGTGCACAAGACGGCGGAGTCTGAGCGAACTGGCGGCAAGCTGGCGGATTTTGTACCGGACGCCTATAAAGGAGTGGACTTCCGGATATGAGTGAACCCTCTGAAGAAATTGCACAGCGTATGAAAAAAGCGGTAGCCCTTAAATACGTACCAGGCCAAAGTGATGCACCGGTTGTGATCGCCAAGGGGCAAGGGGCTGTCGCGGATATGATTTTACAGAAAGCCAAAGAGAACGGGATCGCAGTTCAAGAGGACGCAGCACTCGTGGAAGTACTGTCCAAGCTTGACTTGGATCAGCAGATTCCGCCTGAACTCTACCAATTGGTTGCGGAAATATTGAGTTATGTATACCGGAGTGACCGGTTGGCCGGAGCACGGAGGCAAGAATGACCCAAACAGGTTCCGGAGTTTTATATAATCGCAAACAAAAGGGACAGGCTGCCGAAGAAGCTGCAGTGACGTATTTAACTTCTCTCGGTCATACCGTTCTGGCGAGGAACTGGCGCTGCCGAAGTGGTGAGATCGATATTATCTATGAAGCGGACGGGCGGCTATTTGTCGTAGAAGTGCGAAGCCGCAGTCACAATGTGATGCAGGGAACACCAGAAGAATCAGTAAATACCCGCAAAATAGCACAGGTTCGCAGTACAGCGGCGGTATATCTGCACACAACACATCAAACGGAACGACTGCTTTCATTTGAAGTGATCAGTGTGAGGCTGAACAAGGATTTGAGTATAGCTTCTTTACATCATATACGGGAGGCGTTCTAAGAATCATACACTTCCTCATTTAATGAAAATAATTGGATTTTTTTGCCGAATGTCATCCGGAAGCCTGCACTTATGGGTCATTTGAGAACCTAAATGGGTAAACAGTATTGTAAACTTCAATGTCACGTAGAGGGGGGGGCTGGCCGGTTGAATAAGCAACCATATGACGTACATGTTGGTTTTGAGTGTCAGCAATGTACCCATAAAATAGAAGCGGTATTCAGCGGGAATCCGATCTTGGTTATATCATGTGCTAAATGTTATAGGACATACACCATTATGCGTCCAACGATAGCTGAGGAAATTTTGATTGACTGGGAAAATGAAGCCATGTTTCAAAAAATACGTGCCGACCGTACCCAAAGTGATAACAGCAGCTTGATGTCGCTGATTATTAAGGTCATCGAGCTTTTGACTTGGCGCGACAAAGGGGATGGACAGGTTATGGCGATCCAGGCTATGCGGGAATGGCTCGTCAAGAATGAAACCGCAGTTTCCCCGATTACGGAACTCATGCAGACCCAAGTCGATGAGAAGCGGAGAAGATTCAATAGGCGTGATTTTGGAAAGTAACCCGGTGACATGTGTCGAATATTCGGCGATAGGGAATTCCTTTCGGAAATAAGGAAATCGGATACATCTTTATTAAAGCTCCTGGAATGCTCCCAATATTGGAGAGCCGGAGCTTTTTTTGTATAGTGAAGGATAACTGAAAATGAGATGAAGGGAAGCGGATGATATGCAGGACGTTTATTTTACCTCAGACCATCATTTTGGACATAAGCAAATTATAGATTTTGAATCCCGGCCGTTTACGGATGTGGAACAGATGAATGAAACCATGATCTCGGCATGGAACAGTGTTGTTGCAAAAGGAGACAAGGTTTTTCACCTCGGGGATTTTTCCTTTTTGAATAAAGAAACCACCCAGGCAATCCTTGCCAGGTTGAATGGCTATAAAATACTGATAATGGGCAACCACGACCGCGGCCGAAGCCGGACCTGGTGGCTGGATGCGGGTTTTGCCGAGGTCATGGAATATCCGCTGATTTATAAGGAGTTCTTCTTTCTCTCGCATGAGCCGATGTACATGAATAAGCATATGCCTTACGTGAATGTGCATGGTCATATCCATGGGCAAAAGTATGAAGGGAAAAATCACTTCAATATTTGCGTAGAACACTGGGACTACAAGCCCTTGTCCTTTGAACAAATTCGTGATGCGGTAGTTGTGAGCGAAGAGGGCTAATAATTTCCGATATGGCCTATTCAATGGTAGCTGTAATTGTTCTTCACTAGATAATGATTTTGTAAAAGGGGTTCCTTGGCCTAACAGCCTAGGATACCCCTTTTTTTTGAATTCCAAATATTTTACGCACCTGTGTCTCAGCCGTGCTCCTCTGCCACCGCTTGCCGGTCCAGATTACGGTATTGAACAGCTTCAGCAAGATGAGCGGCTGTGATTTCTGTGGCCCCGTCCAGATCGGCAATAGTGCGTGCCAGCTTAATGATGCGGTCATGCGCCCGCATGCTAAGGCCGAGAGACTCCAGGATATGCTGCAGCATCTCTGACTCGGCGGCCCTAAGAGCGGCGTAACGCCGCAAAGCCGAGCCGGATAGCTCGCTGTTCCAGGAGATGGGAAGATTCTTGTAACGTTCGCTTTGTATCTGTTGGGCAGCTACGACATGCTCTCTCATTTCTGCTGAGGAGAGTGTAGGTCCTCTCCGGTCCAGATCCTTTGGCCTGGGAACATCAACCTGAAGATCGATACGATCTAGAAGCGGGCCTGAAATTTTAGATCTGTAATGGGCGATGCGGGCAGGACTGCATGTGCATCTCTGCTGGAGGCTCCCGCTACCCAGAAATCCGCAGTGACATGGGTTCATTGAGCAGGCCAGCATGAATTGTGCCGGAAAGGTGAAAGCTGCCCTGGCTCTGCTGATCGTCACGACCCTGTCCTCCAGTGGCTGCCGCAGTACTTCTAGCACATAACGCGAAAATTCCGGCAGTTCATCAAGGAACAGCAAGCCGCGGTGTGCGAGGCTCACTTCACCAGGCTTCGGAACGCCGCCGCCACCGATCAGACCGGCAGCTGATATCGTATGATGAGGTGAACGAAAGGGTCGGCTGCGTAGCAGTCCGCTGTGAGCATCCTTCAGCTTGCCTGAAGCGCTGAAGATCTTGGTTACTTCAAGTGCTTCACTGTCGGTAAGTGGAGGCAGAATTCCTGGCAGACGTTTAATTAGCATTGTTTTCCCTGTCCCTGGCGGTCCAATTAGAAGAATATTATGCATTCCCGCGGCTGCTATGGTTAAAGCTCGCTTCACATGGTGCTGGCCGATCACATCGCTGTAGTCGTCAGTCATATCCATAGCTACGGGCTGTACCAGAGTATGAATGGAGACAGGAGGGATGTATTTCAAATGCTCGATTGAGAGTGCCAAGACTGGTGGTGGCTCTTTGCCCGTATCGCTACCACCACCGCCACCTCCATTGCTGACGGTAACGGGAAATGGGAGTACGTTTAATGCCGCAACATCCGGACTGTTTATCGAAGACGACTCAGTATCCACCGGATCAAGGTACTGTAACGGGTGCTGTTCTCCTGAAAGAGATGGCGGGGTTCCGAAATCGCCGGATACCCCCGTCGTGGAGACACCGTATAATTCCACGCCGGATTCTCTGCGTGTCGGTGTCCCGTTACCCCCGGAGAACACTGGCTCGCCATCAATCTGATCATATTTCTCTTCATTCCTCCCTGGCGGCAGCTCTCGCAGGTGATCGGCGGCATATATGGTCATGCCGCTAATTAATGCTGCTTCCGCCGCGTTCCCTCGCGGCAGCAGTACCGCTTTGAAGCCGGCCCGGCGTGCGGCTTCAACCATCGCCAGTACGCCCGTTACCGGGCGAAGGCTGCCGTCAAGGGCAAGCTCTCCGATCAGCAGCATCTCCCCGGCAGAAGGCATGACAAGCTGTCCGCTTGTCGTCAGGATGCCGAGGGCGATGGCCAGATCGAAGGCCGAGCCTTCCTTGCGCAGGTCTGCCGGCGCAAGATTGATGGTGACGCGCTGCTGGGGATAGCGGTACCCGCAATTTTTAACCGCAGCGCGTACCCGTTCCACCGCCTCCCGGATCGCCGAGTCCGGGAGTCCGATGATATTCGATTGCGGGAGGCCGTTCGCCAGATCAATCTCCACACCGATCATTACGCCTTCTATGCCATACAGGCATGCACTGTACATCTTTCCATACATAACAAAAAGCACCTCTTCTTCGTTAGGTTTATGTCCTTAACTGGACGTCAAAACACTAAGAAAAAAGGTGCTTCCTTATTTTCCGGGCAGTATGTTCAATACATTCTCGTTCCATTATACAGAGCTTCAATGGTAAAACACAATGTCCATTTGTGCAGAAAGAGCCCTCCAATAGTCAGGTAAGGCTCAGGCTGGTCTTCAAGAGTATCGGTTACAGCACGTTCAGCTCTACAGCAATATTACCGCGGGTAGCGCGGGAATACGGGCAGGCAGCATGTGCACCTTCTACAAGCTTCTCTGCAGTTTCGCGGTCTACACCTTTTACCAGGACATCGAGCTTAACCGCGATTCCGAAACCGCCGTCTTCCACTTTGCCGAAGCTGACAGTCGCCGTAACTTCGCTGCCTTCAATTTTAACTTTACCTATACGGGCAACCATGTTCAGTGCACTGTCGAAGCAGGCAGAGTAACCGGCTGCGAACAATTGTTCAGGGTTAGTGCCTTCTCCGCCAGCGCCGCCCATTTCACGCGGAGTACTGATTTCCAACCGCAGCTCAGGGCTGCTGGACTCCACATATCCGCTTCTTCCGCCTACCGCTTTAACCGTTGTTTCATACATTTTTTGTTGTATAGTCATCATAATAATTTAATCGCTCCTGTCATAATTGTTTGTATACAATATAATTTAACACAATATAAATAGAAGTCAAATTATTTTTCGCTATTAACATGATATGAATTGCATTTTGTGATAAACTAAGGGCAAAAGGCGGGTGAATTTGATATGGATAAAAAGACAACAACTCCTGAACTGCTGCTAGAGAATCAGCTCTGCTTTACCATTTATGCCTGCTCACGGGAAATAACCAAGCTGTATCAGCCTTATCTGGACAAGATTGGGGTTACCTATTCCCAGTATCTTGTGCTGCTGGTGTTATGGGAGAAAGAGCAGTGTACAGTCAAGGAGATTGGTGAGGCACTGTTTCTGGATTCGGGAACACTGACTCCACTATTGAAACGTCTGCAGGCGGCAGGACTGATCGTGCGGGAGCGCTCGCTTCAGGATGAACGCAAAGTACTGATTTCCCTTACGGACAAAGGCTGGGCACTACAGAGTGAAGCAGCTTGCATCCCTAGTAAAATGATGGAAGGGACTGTCATGTCAGGCGATGAATTTGAGGATCTCCTTGGACAGTTTAAGAATCTTCTTAGCCGGGTGCATGAAGTGAATGTTAGCACTTCTATTAAATGAAGTAATTGGTTGTCAAGGTGATTGATCTCGGGACGGCATGAAATCAAGCGAAAATATGTGTATAAATGATGAAGGTTTTTAAGGAAAGCGTTTTAAAAACATGTTACAATATTCTGGGTTTCATTATTAGACATATAAGAAAGTATAAGGTCTGTTTATGCTTTCCTATATGTCGCTCGGAGAAGCAAGCCGCCCTCCGGGGCGTTATTTTGTTTCTGCTGGTTCCGGGAAAGTGTATATTGTACCTGTCTTACCATACCCTGCGGCAATCAAAACGGAAAGCGGAGACTGCAGCCGCCTGCAGAACCGCAACACTTAGGAGGCTTCCGGAATGAATATCCACGAATATCAGGGCAAAGAAGTGCTGAAGCAGTATGGAGTCGCAGTACCGAATGGAAAAGTGGCTTATACAGTGGAGGAAGCGGTCGAAGCCGCGGAGTCGCTGAATAGTCCGGTCGTCGTTGTGAAAGCCCAGATTCACGCCGGAGGACGCGGAAAAGCCGGAGGCGTTAAGGTTGCAAAGAGCCTCGAAGAAGTGCGTACGTATGCTAGTGAAATTCTCGGGAAGACGCTGGTGACACATCAGACGGGTCCGGAGGGCAAGGTAGTGAAGCGGCTTTTAATTGAAGAAGGCTGCCAGATTGTGAAGGAATATTACATTGGTCTTGTGGTTGACCGTGGCTCCGGCCGGGTGGTTATGATGGCATCCGAAGAAGGAGGCACGGAGATTGAGGAGGTTGCAGAGCATCATCCGGAGAAGATTTTTAAAGAAATCATTGATCCGGCTGTAGGATTGCAGACTTTTCAGGCCCGTAAGCTCGCTTATAGCATCTCCATTCCAGGTGAGCTGGTAGGCAAGGCTGTAAAGTTCATGCAAGCGCTCTATTCCGCTTTTGTGGATAAGGACTGTTCTATCGCCGAGATTAACCCTCTGGTGGTGACTGGTGACGGCAATATTATGGCGCTGGACGCTAAGCTGAATTTTGATTCCAACGCCTTGTTCCGCCATAAGGATATCCTGGAGCTTAGAGATTTTGATGAAGAAGACGAGAAGGAAATTGAAGCCTCGAAGTATGATTTGAGCTACATAGCACTGGACGGCAATATCGGCTGTATGGTGAATGGGGCGGGTCTGGCGATGGCGACGATGGATATTATTAAATATTATGGCGGTGAACCCGCCAATTTCCTCGATGTAGGCGGCGGTGCCACTACAGAGAAGGTAACGGAAGCATTCAAGATTATTTTATCCGACAGCAAAGTAAGCGGAATTTTCGTCAATATTTTCGGCGGTATTATGCGGTGTGACGTTATCGCAAATGGCGTTGTGGAGGCGGCAAGCCAACTGGGCTTAACTAAACCTCTGGTTGTCCGTCTGGAAGGGACGAATGTCGAGCTTGGTAAGCAGATTCTTGCCAGTTCCGGCCTGAATATCGTACCTGCCGATTCCATGTCTGATGGTGCCCGGAAGATTGTTGCTCTTGTACAGTAAACGGTTGACAATGAAGCTCTCATATATCGTATTTGACAATATAAGTAGGGATGTGACTAGTCATGAGCATTCTTGTAGATAAAAATACGAAAGTGATCACGCAGGGAATTACGGGTTCTACCGGATTGTTCCACACGAAGGGAGCACTGGATTACGGCACGCAGATGGTCGGAGGGGTTACTCCGGGCAAAGGCGGCACATTTGTCACTATTAAGCTCGACAATGGAACGGAAGCAAGCTTGCCGGTATTTGACACTGTGGTTGCAGCCAAGGCAGCAACCGGGGCAACAGCCAGTGTAATCTATGTTCCGCCTGCCTATGCAGCGGATTCCATTATGGAAGCAGTGGACGCAGAGCTTGATCTTGTAATTTGCATTACTGAGGGTATCCCTGTCCTGGATATGGTGAAAGTGTCGAGATATATGGAAGGGCGTTCTACAGTTCTAATCGGTCCGAACTGTCCGGGGGTTATTACGCCAGGAGAATGCAAAATCGGCATTATGCCCGGCTACATTCACATGCCTGGATATGTAGGGGTTATTTCCCGGAGCGGAACCTTAACCTATGAAGCTGTTCACCAGCTTACGACCCGTGGAATTGGCCAATCGTCAGCGGTCGGCATCGGCGGGGATCCGGTGAAAGGTTCGGAGTTCATTGATATACTAAAGTTGTTCAATGAGGATCCAGGCACGAAAGCAGTTATTATGATTGGTGAAATCGGTGGAACAGCGGAAGAGGAAGCGGCGGTTTGGATCCGGGATAACATGGTGAAGCCTGTGGTCGGCTTCATCGGCGGTGCTACAGCGCCTCCAGGCAAAAGAATGGGCCATGCGGGGGCTATTATTTCCGGCGGGAAAGGCACGGCAAGTGAGAAGATCGCGGTTCTCGAAGCTTGCGGAATTAAGGTAGCCCCAACCCCTGCGGAAATGGGTTCTACACTGGTAAGTGTTCTTGAGGAGAAAGGTATTCTTAATGCCTGTACGACACATTAAGACATATTTACCAGATGGCTCCACTTTGCCGTCATAATACGCTATAATCATTTCAAAGGTAAGCAACCTTTTGTTCCCAAGGGAATGAAAGGTTGCTTTTTTGTGTTTGTACGCAGTAACTAAACTCAAAGGGAGAGAAGAATCATGCTTGAACGCGATTTGGTGTTTGGACTAAATGAGATGGAAGGCATCGGTTGGAAAAGCATCAACCGTATCTACTGCGCGGGATTACTATCGGAGGATCTGTTTCGCTGGAGAAGCGAAGATTGGGAGGATGTCGGAATTAAGGGGAAGGTGGCAGTCAATCTGGCCTCCTTCTACTCGGAGGAATGGATTAATAGCAGGTACTCTTTAATGAAAGAAACCGGGGTTCAGATGATCACTGCTCTGGATGAGCAATACCCGGTCCGCCTGAAAGAAACCTCGCAGGCTCCCTGGGTGCTGTATTATATCGGGCATTTGGAACTACTTTCTCGCCCTTCTATAGCAATGGTTGGCACCCGTGTTCCAACTGCATATGGCAGAAGAGTGGGTACGGTGCTGGCAGGAGAGCTCAGCGCTGCAGGTCTAACTGTGGTGAGCGGCTTGGCAAGCGGGATAGATAGTGTGTGTCATGAGGCTGCACTTGTAGAGAGGGGAAGAACCATTGCAGTGATGGCTACAGGGATGCACCGTATCTATCCTCCCGAGAATAAAGAGCTGATGCGCCGGATAGCACACGACGGATTAGTATTGACTGAATATCCTATAGGAACCAAAAGCCATCCTGGATTGTTCCCGCAGCGTAACCGGATTATTGCCGGGCTTAGCCTTGGAACACTAGTAGTGGAAGCCGACAGCCGCAGCGGCTCGTTGATTACATCGGATGCGGCGCTTGAAGCTGGACGAGATGTCTTTGCTGTCCCGGGACCTATTACCTCCCCTAAAAGCCGGGGTGCGCTCGAGCTTATTAAGCAGGGGGCTAAACTGGTGACCGGTTCCGGCGATATATTGGAAGAATACCAGCATTATCTGCCTCAAAGTCCTGCTGAAGTGGCAGATAAACGGACTGGAGAATCTTTGGAGACCGACGCCCTTCTCGAAAAGAAATTGACAAGAGAGGAGTCCCAACTATACCATATACTGCATCAGGGACCATTTACTCTGGATGAACTGCTTGCAAGAAGCCGGTGGGATTTTGGACATTTGCATTCAGTTCTGTTATCTTTAATCATAAAAAAAGCGGTAACACAATTACCAGGCGCTATTTATAAGCTAATTTAAAAATATAAGAAGGTATAAGGTTCTCATTATACTATATATTTTTATATTTCTTCGAGAAATGGATGTCGCCCTATAAAGGATGGCATATCCGTTTGTTCTAGTATAGAAGTTGAGTTGTCAAGAGGGGGACGAATCCGTGGCGGATGCATTAGTTATTGTCGAGTCGCCGGCTAAGGCGAAAACGATCGGCAAATATTTAGGAAGTAAATATATCGTCAAGGCATCGATGGGACATATCAGAGATTTACCCAAAAGCCAGATTGGCGTTGAAGTGGAGAATGAATTCAATCCAAAATATATTACTATCCGCGGAAAAGGTTCTATTCTTAAAGAATTAAAAGACGCCAGCAAAAAAGTTAAAAAAGTATATCTGGCGGCTGACCCGGATCGCGAAGGGGAAGCGATTGCCTGGCATTTGGCCCATGCGCTGGATTTGGACAATACTCAGGAATGCAGGGTCGTGTTCAATGAGATTACG
The DNA here is from genome assembly GCF_042610485.1 of Paenibacillus oryziterrae. NCBI lineage: Bacteria > Bacillati > Bacillota > Bacilli > Caryophanales > Paenibacillaceae > Paenibacillus > Paenibacillus oryziterrae. The sequence goes on from NZ_JBGJZO010000001.1 coordinate 10,042, forward strand.
AAGCAGGCTGTGAAGGATGCTTTTAAGAGCCCGCGCAAAATTAATATGGATCTCGTTAACGCACAGCAGGCCCGAAGGATACTGGACAGACTCGTAGGTTACAAGATCAGTCCTCTATTATGGAAGAAAGTGAAGAAAGGTTTGTCGGCAGGCCGGGTACAGTCCGTTGCTGTGAAGATCATCATGGACCGAGAGAATGAGATATCCGCGTTTGTGCCTACCGAGTACTGGAGCATCACTGCAAAGCTTGCCATCCGTGAGTCTGAATTTGAAGCGAAGTTTCATAAGCTGAACGGCGAGAAGAAGGAGCTGCATCAGGAAAGTGAAGTCCGTGAAGTACTCGATGCAATTCAGAATTCTTCCTTTAAAGTAAGTGAGGTTAAGGAAAAAGAAAGACAACGTCACCCTTCTGCTCCGTTTACCACGAGCTCACTGCAGCAGGAAGCTGCACGGAAGCTTGGTTTCCGGGCAGCGAAGACAATGTCCGTGGCACAACAGCTGTATGAAGGCGTTGAGCTTGGCAAAGAGGGTACCGTGGGTTTAATCACTTACATGCGTACCGACTCCACCCGGATTTCTGTAACAGCACAGGATGAAGCGAAAGAATTGATAAGCGGCAAGTACGGAGATCAATTCATTCCGGAAACCCCTCGTCAATATTCTAAGAAAGCGGCCAATGCTCAGGAAGCGCATGAAGCGATTCGTCCTACCTCTGTGCTCCGCGAACCGGAGATGGTAAAGGAGTATTTGAGCCGTGACCAATTCCGCTTGTATAAGCTGGTATGGGAGCGTTTTGTCTCTAGTCAAATGTCCTCCGCCATTTTGGATACGCTGTCGGTGGATATAACAGCCGGCGCAGCAGTTTTCCGTGCTGTGGGATCCAAGGTTTCTTTTGCCGGCTTCATGAAGGTTTATGTGGAAGGCAATGATGACGGGAATACAGATGAAGAGAAATTCCTGCCGCAGCTTCAGGCTGGTGACGACTTGATTAAGAACGAGATCGAACCGAAGCAGCATTTCACCCAGCCGCCACCGCGATATACGGAAGCTAGACTGGTGAAGACGCTGGAAGAGCTCGGAATAGGGCGCCCGAGTACGTATGCGCCGACGCTTGAGACGATTCAGAAGCGCGGATATGTTGCCATCGAAGAGAAGAAGTTTATGCCCACTGAGCTGGGTGAGCTTATTATTGAGCAGATGGAACAGTTTTTCCCTGAGATCCTTAACGTAGAGTTCACGGCTAACATGGAGGGTGATCTTGACCATGTAGAAGAAGGTTCCGAGGATTGGGTTAAGGTACTGGGTGAATTTTACGAATCATTTGAGAAGCGTCTTATCTTTGCGGAAGAAGAAATGAAGGAAATTGAAATTGAAGACGAAGTCTCCGATGAGGTCTGCGAGAAGTGCGGTAAGCCGATGGTTTACAAGCTGGGCCGTTTTGGCAAGTTTCTGGCCTGCTCCGGTTTCCCGGATTGCCGTAATACCAAACCTATCGTGAAAGATATTGGTGTGAGCTGCCCGAAATGTCATGAGGGTAAAGTGGTTGAGCGGCGGAGTAAGAAAGGGAGAGTCTTCTACGGCTGTGATCAATATCCTGGTTGTGATTTCGTATCCTGGGATAGACCATCAGCCAAACCTTGCCCTGTATGTAATACATGGATGATCGAGAAGCGCAGTAAGCAGGGTACGAAGCTTCAATGTACGTCGTGCGACCATACAGAGGCCGTTGAGGACAACGAAGAAATAGCAGAATAATCGTCTCTACAGGAGGTATATGAAGTTGAAGGAAACAGCAAGAGTAACAGTAATCGGTGCAGGTCTGGCCGGAAGTGAAGCGGCTTGGCAAATTGCCTCGCGGGGGGTACCGGTAAGGCTGTATGAGATGCGTCCAGTTGTACAAACACCAGCGCATCACACGGCTCAATTTGCAGAGCTGGTATGCAGCAATTCGCTCCGGGCGAACGGACTTGGCAACGCGGTAGGCGTTCTGAAGGAAGAAATGCGCCGCCTCAATTCCCTTGTGCTTGGAGCAGCTGACCGTCATGCGGTACCGGCTGGAGGAGCACTTGCAGTGGACCGGGATGGGTTCTCAGGCGAAATTACCTCGGCCCTGCATAACCATCCTCTGGTAGAAGTCATAAATGAGGAACTTACGCATATACCGGAGGAAGGGATTGTTGTTATTGCCAGCGGGCCACTCACCTCTCCGGCGTTATCCTCGGAGATCAAAGCAATGCTTGGGGAGGAATATTTCTATTTCTATGATGCGGCTGCGCCGATTGTAGAGAAAGATTCTATTGATATGAGTAAGGTTTATTTGGCTTCCCGTTATGATAAAGGCGAAGCTGCTTATCTGAACTGTCCAATGACCGAAGAGGAATTTGACCGCTTTTACGAGGCCCTTATCTCTGCGGAGGTAACAACCCTAAAGGAGTTCGAGAAAGAGATTTACTTCGAAGGTTGCATGCCGATTGAGATCATGATGAAACGGGGCAAGCAAACGGCATTGTTCGGTCCGATGAAGCCTGTCGGATTGCTTAACCCTCATACGGGCAAGCTTCCCTTCGCAGTAGTTCAACTGCGTCAGGATAATGCGGCGGGAACGCTTTATAACCTGGTAGGTTTCCAAACCCATTTGAAGTGGGGAGAGCAAAAACGGGTATTCTCCCTCATTCCCGGCCTTGAGAATTCGGAGTATGTACGTTATGGTGTGATGCATCGTAATACATTCATTAACGCTCCCAAGCTGCTACATCCCACTTACCAGATGAAAGGCCGGGAGCGGCTCTTCTTTGCGGGTCAAATGACAGGAGTAGAAGGTTATGTGGAGTCTGCAGCTTCAGGGTTGATCGCCGGAATTAATGCGGCGCGTGCTGCTGAAGGCAAGGAAGGTTTAGTATTCCCGTCTGATACGGTGCTCGGTAGTATGCCGGCGTATATTACTTCTGCTGATCCGGAACACTTTCAGCCGATGAATGCCAACTTTGGACTTTTGCCAAAACCGGAGAAAAAAATACGAAACAAAAAAGAAAAAAATGAACTTCTCGCTAACCGCGCATTGGAGTCCTTGGCAGAGTTCGCCAGTCAAACAGGTCTGCCGCATTCCGCGCCTGAAGCAGAGGAACAGGTTCAATCCTAAGGAGGTCTGGAAGAATGGTTCCCAGTTTTCATGCAACCACGATCTGCGCAGTCAGACATAACGGACATGCGGCGATAGCCGGAGACGGTCAGGTTACCTTCGGGGAAAGTGTTATTATGAAGACGACCGCCAAAAAGGTGCGCCGTTTGTACCGTGGTCAGGTTATTGCCGGGTTCGCGGGTTCAGTTGCTGATGCAATAACATTGTTTGAGAAATTTGAAGGCAAGCTTGAGGAACATCATGGCAACCTGCAGCGTGCAGCGGTGGAGCTGGCAAAGGATTGGCGCCAGGACCGCATCCTGCGCAAGCTGGAAGCGCTCATGATTGTAATGGATAAGCAGGGCATGCTGCTGATCTCCGGCAACGGTGAGATTATTGAACCGGATGATGATGTGCTCGCTATTGGTTCAGGCGGCAATTTCGCTCTGGCTTCGGGAAGAGCGCTCAAACGCCATGCCTCCGGACTCAGTGCGGCAGAAATTGCTAAAGAGGCTCTACAGATCGCTTCTGAAATATGCGTGTACACGAATTCCAATATTATTGTGGAACAATTATAGCTTAAGAAGAGATGGAGGAAGTCACGATGGCGAATCAATCACTTACACCCCGCCAAATCGTTGCCGAACTTGATAAATATATTGTAGGACAGAAGCAGGCCAAGAAGTCGGTAGCAGTCGCACTTCGCAACCGTTACCGGCGCAGCCTGCTTTCTGAAGAACTTCGTGATGAAGTAGTGCCGAAGAATATTCTGATGATCGGCCCTACTGGAGTCGGCAAGACGGAAATTGCCAGAAGACTTGCTAAGCTAGTTAACGCACCTTTCATTAAAGTAGAAGCAACCAAGTTTACCGAGGTTGGTTATGTCGGACGCGATGTTGAGTCTATGGTTCGTGATTTGGTAGAGACGGCTATCCGGATGGTCAAACTGGAACGCACGGAGAAGGTCAAGGACCGCGCGGAGGAATTGGCTAATGAACGGATTGTGGGTATTTTGGTACCTTCGGCAACAAAGAACAAAGGCCAGCGTAATCCGTTTGAAATGATCTTTGGGAATAATGCCGGGCAGGAAGATTCAAAAGAAGATGCTGAGCAGGACGGAAGTCTCGGTGAGCGGCGTCGGGGTGTCCGCTTTAAGCTCTTGGCCGGGCAACTGGAAGATGACATCATCGAAATAGATGTGGAGGATACCGCTCCGACCATGATGGATATGTTCGCCGGACAAGGGAATGACCAGATGGGAATGAACATGCAGGAGATGTTAGGCAGTTTTCTGCCGAAACGGACTAAGAAACGTAAGCTCCCTATTCGGGAAGCGCGTAAAGTGTTGATTCAGGATGAAGCATCCAAACTGATTGATATGGATGATGTGATTCAGGAATCAGTGGCACGGGCTGAGCAATCAGGTATTATTTTTATCGACGAGATCGATAAGGTTGCCAGTCAAGGGAAAGGATCTGGTCCGGATGTATCGCGTGAAGGCGTTCAGCGGGACATCTTGCCGATTGTTGAGGGTTCGACGGTCATGACGAAATATGGCCCTGTGAAAACGGACTATGTGTTGTTTGTTGCCGCAGGCGCTTTTCATATTGCTAAACCCTCCGATCTGATTCCCGAGCTTCAAGGCCGTTTCCCGATTCGTGTGGAACTCAGCAGCCTGACGCTGGAGGACTTTGTGTCCATTTTGACCGAACCGGAGAATGCACTCACGAAGCAGTACGTCAATTTGCTGGCTACAGAGAATATTGAAATACAGTTCCAGCCGGAAGCGATACAGGAGATTGCCAGAATTGCCGCAACTGTCAACCAGAATATGGAGAATATTGGTGCGCGACGTCTGCACACGATTTTGGAGAAGCTGCTGGAGGATCTTTCCTTTGAAGCTCCAGAGCTGACGCTTGATACCATGGTCATAACACCGGAATATGTCCGCGAGAAACTTGCAAGTATCGCTATGGATCGTGATTTAAGTCAATACATTCTATAATTGACAACTTTCGTGCTGCTTTGTATAAATAGAGTGAAGAGAAGAATGAATTGAATGCATAATATTGTTTATTAAGTGCCATGAAGTGTCATTAATAACTTTTGTTGTGCTGAAAAAAGCAGAATAATGAAAGATATAGCAATAAGCCCTCTCTTTTCAGAAAAGATAGGGCTTATTTCTTATTGTAATTTTATACAAATTCTAAGAAAATCAATGTATATGGAAATGTCCATTACGATGTCAAACGACACTTTTCGACTTGTTTTCGACAATAAACTAATTTATCTAGCTTTTTTTGTCGAAAAAGAAGGATTTTTTGAAAGAGTTGTGGAATTCTCTTCACTATGATAGCTTTGGAAAGGAGATAGTTCATGGGATTGCTGAATAGTGTCAGTTTTCAACGATTACAGGGCGGCTTGGAAGCTGCCAATTTACGACAAAGTGTTCTTTCCAATAATGTAGCAAATATTGATACGCCGAATTATAAACGATCGGATGTTTCTTTTGAAAGTTTCCTGCGGCAGCAGGAGAGTGGACTAAAGTCAAAACTCAGTGCAAAAGTGAGCGATTCCCGTCATTTTCAATTTGGATCTAATTCAATCGTACCGGCCGCCGTTGTACAAACGGATGAGACCTCGTCTATGAATAACAATAACAATAACGTTGATATTGATCGGGAAATGTCACTAAGTGCTGAGAATCAGCTCAGATACAACTCATATGTACAACAAATTAACAGTCAGTTTTCGATGATGCGAACTGTGATTGAAGGGAGATAACCGGGTATGAATTTTGGAAGCAGTTTTGGAATCAGTGCTTCGGCATTAACTGCCCAACGCCTCCGGATGGATGTCATCTCATCTAATATAGCAAATGCTGAAACGACAAGAGCATCGGTGGTCGACGGTAAGGCTGTTCCATACCGTCGTAAGTTGGTGGTGCTTGAGTCTGTACAGAAAGACAAGTTCTCTGACATTTTGAACACTAAAATGAGTGGTGCTAACAGCTCCTCAGGCGGTGTTAAGGTACAGGCGATTACCGAAGATTCTTCTCCGCTCAAGCCAGTATATAACCCTAGTCATCCTGATGCGGACGAGAACGGTTACGTTTATATGCCAAACGTTGATATTACTAAAGAAATGGTTGATATGCTTTCTGCATCCAGGTCTTACGAAGCAAATGTAACAATGCTTAATGCAAGTAAAGCAATGGTCATGAAGGGTTTGGAAATTGGACGTTGATTCTAAACAGAGATAGGAGGCAGAGAATTGATACAGAACATTGCTTTAGGTACACAAACTATACAGCAGCTTGCTATGAAAACCCCAACATCACCAACTAACCAGATACCGGCAAGCTCAACGCAGAGCTTCGGTTCTTATCTCGAAGACGCGCTGAATCAGGTAGCTGCCCAGGAGCAGCAAGCAAAAGATATGAACAATAAATTCGTACTCGGAGAAGTAAATGTAGATGAAGCACTAATCTCTTCCCAGCAGGCATTACTAAGTTTGCAGTTGACTACACAAGTCCGGAACAAAGTGATTGAAGCCTATCAGGAAATTATGAGAACTCAGATCTAAATATCCTAGCTTAGTTTCGGATGGGGTGACACTGTGAATGAAAGATTTGCCCAGTACAGGGACAAAGCGGTCCAGTATTGGAACAGATTTAGCAGCAAACAAAAGATTCTATTCTTTTCAACGCTGTTTATTATTATTCTAGTCATCGTTGTTGCAACGATGCAGCTTACAAAAACTCAGTATGAAGTAGCATTCCAAGATCTGGACAGTACAGATTCCGCAGCGGTTATGGCCTATTTGGACTCCGCAGGGATTCCTTACAAATTGAGCCCAAATGGAAAAGATATTTCTGTACCTAGTACGGAAGCTCCCAGAATAAAAGTGGATATCGGATCTCAGGGGATCGTGCAAGGGGGATCAATCGGATATAAAATATTCGATGAGAACTCATCCATGATCGGTACTACCGACAGTGAGTTCGATGTGAAATACAATAATGCCCTTAACGGCGAAGTGGAACAATTGATGAGAAGAATGCAAGGCATCAAGGATGCCAAGGTTCTGATCAATCTACCTAAAGAGACCGTGTTTGTCGCCCAAGAGGGCCAAGAGAAGGCTTCTGCTTCTGTAGTGTTAACCTTTGATCCGGGTTTTAGACCAAGCCAGGATAATATTGACGGGTACTTCAATTTGGTAAAGACCGCCGTACCAAATCTCCCGATAGATAATATTACGATTGCCAATAATGAAGTGGAGCTCATGCCGACATCAAAAGGCGGACAAGCTGGAGTTTCGAGTCAAGTCGAAGAGAACTTCGCTCTTCAGAAGAAGTTTGAGGAAGAAGTTAAGAAGAATGTGAAGCAATTTCTGAGCACATTAACAGGTCCCGATAAAGTAGATGTTCTAGTATTCTCCAAGCTGAATTTCGATAAAGAGAACCGCAAGGAAGATCTTGTATTGCCAGTGGATACAGAGAATATGAAGGGGATTGAAATAAGCTCGCAAATTATCAGCAACACTTATTCCGGGCAGGCCAGTACTGATGGTGGTGTTGCGGGTACAGGTTCGCAAGATGTTGCGGGTTATCCTTCTGGAACGAATGCAGGCACTTCTTCTTCGGAAGAATCGTCTGAAACGAGAAACTACGAAGTTAGCCGAATTACAAAGGATATTATAGCCAGCCCTTATACTGTTAAAGATTTAACCATTAATGTTGCCGTTGAACCACCTGACGGTCAAACGAGTTTGGATCAGCCTACTACAGATGCCATTCAGAACATTCTCGTTAATATCGTCCGGGCTTCGCTGGCAGATTCTGGTGTCAACTATACAGACGCAGACTTAACCAAGAAAGTTTCGGTCTATTCACAGCAATTTGGCTCAAGTACAACGGTAGCCGCTGCAGGCGGACTCGCAAACTGGATGATGTGGGCGATAGGAGCCGGCGCATTGGTTATCGGGGCAGGTGCAGGATATCTGTTCTACCGCAGCCGAAAGAAGAAAGTGGAAGAAGAAGAAGAGATACCATTACAAGTTCCAACCGAGTTTCCATCTATCAATATGGAGAGCATTACGAACGAAAGCCAAGTCCGCAAGCAACTTGAAAGTCTGGCCAAGAAAAAGCCGGATGAATTCGTAAATCTGCTGCGTACATGGCTTGCTGACGAACAGAGGTGAAGGAATGGCAAAAGCAGCTAGCCAGCAGGGACTTAGTGGCCGTCAAAAGGCTGCGATCCTGCTAATCACACTAGGGCCTGAAGTATCTGCACAAATATTTAAACATTTGAGGGACGAAGAGATTGAGCAGCTTACGCTGGAAATTGCCAATGTCCGTAAAGTAGACAGTGGTGAGAAAGAATCGATCATGTCAGAGTTCCATCAAATATGTCTCGCTCAAGAATATATATCGCAAGGCGGTATTAATTACGCAAAAGAGATTTTAGAGAAAGCGCTGGGTTCAGCTAAGGCGCTTGAGGTCATAAACCGCTTGACTGCTACGCTCCAGGTAAGACCTTTTGATTTTGCCAGAAAGGCAGATCCCAATCAGATTCTCAACTTTATTCAGAATGAGAATGTTCAGACGATCGCTCTGGTATTATCCTACTTACAGTTTGAACAGGCGGCTGCTATTCTTTCATCACTGCCACAAGAGAAACAAGCAGAGGTAGCAAGAAGAATTGCGATTATGGACAGCACATCTCCAGAGGTTATTTCTCAGATTGAACGAGTTCTGGAGCAGAAACTTTCGGCTACCGTTACTCAGGACTATACAAATGCCGGTGGTATTGAGTCTATTGTTCAGATTCTGAACGGAGTTGACCGCGGTACTGAACGTACCATTCTGGATTCCTTGGAGATTCAGGATCCGGAACTTGCTGAAGAAATCAAAAAACGGATGTTTGTATTCGAGGATATCGTCAATATCGACAATCGTTCCATTCAGCGGATTATCCGCGATATCGAAAATGCGGATCTGCAGCTTGCGCTTAAAGTGGCAAGCGAGGAAGTTCGAGATGTTATTTTCCGGAATATGTCCAAGCGTATGGCTGAAACATTCCGTGAGGAAATGGAGTACATGGGCCCAGTGCGCCTGCGTGATGTGGAAGAAGCTCAGACCCGGATTGTTGGTACAATCCGCAGACTGGAAGAATCCGGTGAAATCATCATTGCTCGCGGTGGAGGAGATGACATAATTGTCTAAACTGATTAAACACTCCCAATACGTTCCGGTGGAAGTGCTAAAGAGACTGGAGCAGGCTAGAAACTACGCTGGTATCACAGAAGAACCTGCATCAGTGGAAGAGTCATTGACCGAGACACACTATAACGATCCTGCCCGCGAAGAGGCCGAACGATTCCGTAAGCAGATGCTTCGGGATGCTCAGGAATTCGCAGAAGGGCAGGTAAGGGATGCTTCCCGGGAAGCAGAGCAAATTCTGGAGAGAACGCGTATAGAAGCAGAACAATGGTGGCTTGAACGGCGTGAACAGGACGAGCATCTCGTGGAGGCTGTGAAATCAGAAGCATACCAGCAAGGTTATCAGGAAGGTGTATCAAAGGCTGAAGAGGATATGAGACTAAAAATCGCAGAAATGATGGAAGAGGCCAGAGCGGTGCTTAGTGAGGCTTACCGGGCCAGAGAGGTCATTATTCAGGAAGCTGAACCATTCCTTGTTGAACTTAGCTGCGATATTGCCGAGAAAGTAGTAGATAGACAACTTACAGTGGAACCCAGCTTTACGGTAGAACTGATCAAGAAGAACCTGGCACGTAAGCGGGAGCAAGGAGTCATCTCTCTCTGTGTATCGCCTTCTCAATTCACTTTTGTGAATGCGGCACGCGAAGAGCTTACACTTGCCATTGATTCCCAGGCTGAATTGCAAATTTTGCCAGACTCTACGGTTAAGGATCACGGTTGTGTCATAAGATCTTCCTTTGGTAGTATTGATGCCCGCATCGACACTCAATTGACCGAAATTAAAAAGGAACTGCTCAGAATCGCTTTGGATACCGATGAAGGAAGAAGTGGTGAAGACAATGCTTGACAGTCGGCGCTACAAAGAGCAATTGCATAATTTCGATCCAGTGAGAGTCAACGGTAAGGTTACTCAGGTTATCGGGCTTATGGTCGAATCCGAAGGACCTGATGCAAGCATTGGCGATGTTTGTTATATCTATCCTGCCAAAGGTAATAAACCACTCAAGGCAGAGGTTGTTGGATTCCGGGACAATAAGGTGCTGTTGATGCCACTTGGAGAACTTCAAGCGATTGGCCCAGGATGCGATGTTGTTGGAACCGGGAAGCCGCTAAGTGTACAGGTAGGTTCAGAATTGCTCGGCAAAGTACTGGACGGCTTAGGTCAGCCGCTGGATGGCTCGTTAATCCCTTCACGAATGCCTTACAGTTCTACATTCAATATTCCGTCCAATCCTCTAAATCGTCCACGAGTTCAGGAGCCTATCAGTATTGGAGTACGGGCAATCGATGGATTGTTGACTATCGGCAAAGGACAGCGGGTCGGTATTTTTGCCGGTTCGGGGGTAGGGAAAAGTACACTGATGGGCATGATTGCCCGTAATACTGCTGCAGATGTCAATGTGATCGCCCTGATCGGTGAGCGGGGGAGAGAGGTACTGGATTTCATAGAGCGTGATCTTGGACCTGAAGGATTACAGCGGTCCGTAGTAATCGTAGCTACCTCAGACCAGCCAGCATTGATACGGATTAAAGGCGCATTGATCGCTACGACAATCGCTGAATATTTCAGAGACCGGGGCTTAAACGTCATGCTCATGATGGACTCGGTTACCCGGTACGCAATGGCTCAGCGTGAGGTGGGGCTGGCTGTTGGTGAACCTCCGGCAATGAGAGGATACACTCCTTCAGTGTTTGCAAGCTTACCGAAGCTGCTGGAGAGAGCAGGGACTGGCCCGCTTGGTTCCATAACCGCATTTTATACGGTTCTGGTTGACGGTGATGATATGAATGAGCCTATCGCAGATGCGGTACGGGGTATACTCGACGGGCATATTGTCTTGAACCGCAGTATTGCTAATAAAGGACATTTTCCGGCGATCGATGTTTTGTCTAGTATTAGCCGAGTTATGAAGGATATTGCTCCGGAAGAACAGATTGATGCCGCTGAGAATGTTAAACGGCTTATGGCAGTTTATAAGGATTCCGAAGATTTAATAAATATTGGTGCGTATCAGCGAGGCTCTAACGCCCAGATTGATGAGTCTATCCATTATATTGATAGCATTTGGAACTTTACCAAACAAAAGGTGAATGAGAAAGTTACATTGGCTGAAGTTCAAGAATCTTTAATCTCGCAGTTCTCGAGGAGTTGATTTCGTATTATGAGATTTCATTATACTTTCCAAAAAGTCGTAGATTTGAAGGGCAATGAGAAGACACAGGCAGAATGGTTGCTCTCAACGGCGCTTGGAGAACTGAAGGCACAGGAACAAAGCCTTGATGAATTAATGACTCAACGGAGCGAAGTTATCTCTACTCTACAAAACTTCGTTGAACAGAGCACCTCCATGGTAAAGATTCGGGAAATGCAGGATTATGTGGATTATCTCGATACATGCATCGCACGAAAGCTTAAAGATATCAGCCGGGCACATCTTGAAGTACAGCACAAACAGGATCATCTCAGTACGAAAGTTTTGGATGAGAAGGTTTGGTTGAAGGCGAAAGATAAGGCACAGGATCTTTTTCAGAAAAGTATGAATTTACGGGAACAAAACGAACTGGATGAGATGGCTACAGTCCGCTTCGCAATGAAATCCCTCTAATCCCGGAGGTTTCACTAGTGGCAAATAATGAATTGGAACTTGACAATGGAGAGTCGGCAGGTAAATTTGAAAGGTTTCTCTTTTTGATGATACCGATCATCTTCACGCTGGTATTGCTTGGAGTTTTGTTGACTCTTTTCAATATGGATATTCGCAACAATGTGCTGTCCGTAGCCAATAAGATTCCTTTTGTGGAGAAATGGGTTCCGGATCCTGTGGTAGAAACGAACCTTACCGAGCAGCAGCAAGCGCAAGAGCAAGCTGCCAGCTCAGAGACGACGATTAAAGAGCTGAAGGCACAGCTGGCTCAACAGTCAGCCGATTTAAAGAAGGCTACTGAAGAAAAGGCAGCTCAGGATACACAGGTACAGGCGCTTCAATCACAGATTGATGGTATGGAAAAAGAAGCAACTGCAAGTGTTGATCCTGCAAGTGAAGAGGATGCCTATCAGAAGCAAATTACTGAATTGGCTAAGCTCTATGCAGGGATGAAAGCTTCCAAAGCGGCGCCGATTATGGAGAATTTGACTACAGAAGAAATGGTACAGATTTTCAGTGTTATGAACAATACCAGTAAGACCGCGATTTTAGAAAAAATGACTCCTAAAACAGCTGCAGATGTGTCAATCAAGCTGAAGGAGACGACTACTTCTACGGATCTTGCGATAGCTGCTCTGCAATCGAGATTGAAGAAGGAGAGCGGTACTACAGCTGCAACGACAGGCAGTACGAGTACCAACCTTGATAAGGAAAAGCTGAACCAGACATTTACTACAATGCCTGCTGCCAACGCAGCGAGCTTACTTGGAGAAATGTATAACATCAGTCCGGATAAAGTAATTACAATTTTAAACTCGGTTAGCGACAGTACGAGATCCTCTATACTTGGCGAAATGACGAAAAACGACAGTGCTCAGACCGCTAAAATAGTCAACAGGCTAATGGGCGGTAAATAATCCTTGAGAGGAGGTGAAAAATAATGGGTTTAGTATTTCAAATGATTTCTGCCGGCAATGGTTTGACTTCTAATTCTGCTTCAACTACTGCTGGTCAAGCTGGAAATGCTGAGGCAACAGGAACCTTGCTTCCCTTTGCAGCAGCGCTTATTCAAAAGATGAGTGGAGCAGTTGAGGGTGCTGACACTTCGGCAGTTGTGCCTGCGGATGCATTGACTTTGCTGCAAGGATTGCTAAAGGATATTAAGCTTTCCGGTGCAAGTGAAGACAAGGCTGTAACGGAAGGAAACGATGTGCTTAGTACTTTGACTGAAAATGTGGAAAATCTTGATGACTCTATCACTAATAACCCTGATTTGTTGGCACAACTGCAAGCATGGCTTTTGCAAGTAGCTACATTGTTGACAGGCAGTGTTCAACCGGAGGCTCAGGGACAGTACGAAGAGACAGCAGCTCCGGCTCTATCACCACTTGCACAGAATCCCGAGACTCTGCGCTTTGCGGTTCAAGATGATTTAAACCGTTTAGTTCATATGATTCAGGAAGCTGCATCCACTGGAGATGAAACTTCGACAGTCAAAGGTTTGAGTCTTCTTAATCAATTCAGTGACTTAATGACAGAAGCTATTCCTGCTAGTGATAAGAGCAAGCAAGTCATTCAGACCACACCTGCTTCCTCACAAGGGATGACAATGAAGACAGAAAATCTTCAAACCTCTATACCAGCTGCATCAGCTTCATCAAGTGAGAATCAGACGGATCTAGCGGGTACGCTGCAGACTAAAGTTACTGTGAAAGCCGACAGCAAAGAAACAGTGACTGAAGAGGAATCGGCAACTGATTTTGCAGTTCCTGATAAAGGGAATGAAGTTGTTACAGCAGGACAATTGGCACTTCGTGGCGGAATAACAGCACCTCTAAAAGTTGAAACACCAAAAGTACCAGTGCACCAATTTGCAAAAGAAATGACGGGGATGATTACCGGTAAGCTTGAAATTGTAAGAAAAGAAGGTTTCGCTGAGGCTACAATTTCTTTATTTCCGGACAATCTTGGACAGGTTGATGTTAAAATCTCCATGCAAAATGGTCATCTGGTTGCACAATTTGTAACCGAGCATGCCGCTGCTAAGGACTTGCTTGAGCAACAAATGGTTCAACTCAAGGCAGCCTTGCAGTCCCAGGGCTTGCAAGTAGAAAAACTTGAGGTAACACAAAACAATACACCACTTCAATCGCAAATGCAGCAGGAAGGACGTCAGCCAGGTTCTGGTGGTCGTCAATCCGACAAACGTTCCAAAAATGACAATGAAGCTGTGACCGATGCTATTTTGACAGCTGAGCTGAATGAAGAGTGGAAGGATTGGGTCGAGAACGGTTCCTCAGCAGACGGGCAAGGCGGTTCCTTCTCTGCCAAAGCATAATTTGATGAAGGAGAGGTGGAGACAATGGCGGATTTTATTTCTACCAGCAACACATGGCCGAATTATTCGGCAGCTAATGTAGCGAATGCAAGTAAGACAACGGGTAGCTCGGTTATGGGGAAGGATCAGTTTTTGAAAATTCTGATTACTCAGCTTCAGAATCAGGACCCGATGCAACCGATGGAGGACAAGGAGTTTATCGCTCAGATGGCTCAGTTCACATCTGTTGAACAACTAATGAACATTTCTACACAGTTGACATCGCTTAACCAATCACTTGGATCGGCTTCTAGCCTTATTGGTAAGCAGATCACCTGGACAGATAAGGAAACTCTGCAACCAGTATCCGGTTTGGTCAATTCGATCGTTGTGAAAGATGGAGTTAATTACGCAGTAGTTGATAATAAGAAAATAGCACTTACGGATATTACACAAATTCAAAATGCTTCCGCAGATGATGCCGGAACTAGTACAACTGCAGACAGCGAGGAGAGCGGGGCGTCACAATGAGTGAAAGGCTAACTATTGGCCAATTGTTCCCCACAGCAGTGCATCCAGCCGCCATTCAACGGCAGTCCGGATCGAAGAATACTGCGGCATCCGACGTTTCCTTTGAAAATGTATTGCAGCGGAACATGCTTAAATTCAGTAATCATGCTGCGAAACGCCTGGAACAAAGAGGTATTGAGCTTGAAAGTCGACAATTGGATCAAATCTCTTCTGCGGTTGATAAAGCTGCTGCTAAAGGCAGTAAGGAATCATTAATACTCCTGAAGGATATGGCCTTAATTGTCAGTGTAGCAAATCGTACCGTGGTTACTGCGATGGACGGGAACTCAATGAAAGATAACGTATTTACCCAGATTGATAGTGCTGTAATTATTTCATAAACGGCTGGTCCTGACGGAAAGCCGGAGTGGTCGCCGACCGACTGACGCGGCCATAAGCTCCAGTAAGAAGACTTTTCAGAAAACAAGTAGATTTTACATTCCGGGAGGATGATATAAATGTTAAGATCGATGTACTCAGGGGTTTCAGGTATGCGCGGGTTCCAAACCAAGCTCGATGTAATCGGCAATAATATAGCCAACGTTAATACGATCGGCTTCAAAGCTGGACGTGTAATGTTTAAAGATATTATGAGCCAGACAGTTTCAGGTGTAACCGCACCAACCGATGGAGCTCAGGGTGGTGTCAACGCTAAACAAATCGGACTTGGAGTTAGTATCGGGTCTATTGACAACATGCATCTCGCAGGTAGTGCTATGACAACCAACAACCCTACTGATTTACGGATCGACGGAGACGGATTTTTCCTTGTCAAACTTTCTGATGCACAAGAAACACCGTTTCTGACGCGTGCTGGTGATTTCCACGTCGATGCAGGCGGCAACCTGCTGACTTCGGATGGATTGCATGTTGTGGATTCCGGCGGAGCCGTAATCCAGCTGGAAGCAGGGGTAACCGGATTCTCAATTTCCAATGATGGCACGCTCATTCAATCCATGAGTGATGGAACTACAGTCCCTGGGGTTCAAATTGGTATCGGCAAGGTAACAAATCCGCAAGGTCTTGAAAAAATCGGCGGCAACCTATACCGCATGACGCTGAATGCCAACACAGATGGCGCACTTGAACCAACAACAGCCAACAACACAGAGACAGGAACTGGGGCCATCGTAGCTGGTCAGCTGGAAATGTCCAATGTGGATCTGACCAACGAATTTACGGAAATGATCGTTGCTCAACGGGGTTTTCAAGCGAACTCCCGGATTATTACAACATCTGATGAAGTGCTTCAGGAAGTTGTCAATCTGAAACGATAATAAATAACGTTTTTAAAAAGTAAGGGATCGTGTTAAACGTGGGGGAGAACTCCTCCCCCTATTTTTTGTTAGGAGGCCTGTGATGATTTCAGTAACACGATTAAACGGAATGCCCATGTGGCTGAACGCCCTGTTGGTAGAGATAGTGGAGGAAAGCCCGGATACATATATTACACTGGTCACGGGCAAGAGGCTGATCGTGCTGGAAAAGGCCGATGAAGTTATTGCGAAGATTAAAGAATACAACAAGGACATCGGGTCGCATACGGCGACTATCAAAGTCCAATCATTGGAGGAGCTTTCATGAAAAAAATGCTGCCATGGCTCATAACAATCTTACTTGCGATTACATTAATCGTATTAGCGGCATTTCTCTTAATGGGAAAGTTCTTTCCGGATAACTCAAACGATGTTGAGGCCGCTGTGGAGAGTGTAGAAACCAAACATCTGAGCGCGGATGAAATCGTCGAGCTCACTTCGGAAATAACCGACATTAAAACTAATTTGGCAGACCCCGATTTTATCGTTCAAATAAATTTTGCTTTTCAATTAGATTCGACAAAAGCTAAAGAAGAATTTGATAAGATCAAAGAAATCAAAATCAAACCGATTATCGTTAAGACTCTGGCCGATACTCAACCTGAAGAGATGAATGGGGCGCAAGGCAAGGATCAGCTCAGCAGTAAGCTAGTCAACCTGATCAACAAAACCCTGACTGATGGAAAACTGACTCAGGTGGATATCACCAGCTTCATATTAGCTCCATTATAACTTGTATTACGTTTATTCATTGATGGGGGGGTGATTGAAATGGTTGATGTACTGTCACAAAATGAAATTGATGCTCTGCTGGCCGCGCTATCATCCGGTGAAATGGATGCCGATGAACTAAAAAAAGAAGAATCCACTAAGAAAATTCGTTCTTATGATTTTAAACGGGCTGTACGTTTTTCAAAGGATCATATTCGCAGCCTTACGCGGATTCATGACAACTTTGCCCGCTATCTTACGACGTACTTTTCAGCCCAATTACGCACCTTTGTACAAATCAATGTCGTTCAGGTAGAGCAACTTCCTTATGATGAGTTTATCCGCTCCATCCCTAAAATGACGATTCTTAATATTTTCGAGGCGGAGCCTCTTGAAGGCAGAATGGTAATGGAGGTTCATCCGAATATTGCCTTTGCGATGCTGGATAGACTGCTTGGAGGCTTTGGAACAGCACCTACCAAGATAAACGTATTGACTGAAATTGAAACTACTATTATGGAGCGGATCTTCAGCAGATGTTTTGAAAGTCTTCGTGAAGCTTGGAAAACAGTGCTTGATATAGAGCCTCGAATGGAAGCTTTGGAAACTAATCCGCAATTTATGCAGATAGTTTCCCCCAATGAGACGATAGCACTGATCTCTCTTAGCACTAAAATAGGTGATACCACAGGAATGATTAATCTTTGTATCCCTCACGTTGTGCTGGAGCCTATCATGTCCAGACTCTCGGTCCATCAATGGTTTGTTTCGGAGAAAAAGTTACGGGACGCAGACGAATTGGAAGTGATCAAGAACAGGGTACAGCGGGCTCATCTCCCGATTGTTGCCGAACTTGGAGAATCTAATTTATCTATCTCTGAGTTTCTTGGGCTTAATATTGGTGATGTAATTTCTCTGAATAAAACAGTTGATTCCGGTCTGTCGATCAAGGTGGGTAACAAGCTGAAGTTCATTGGAAGTCCGGGAATGATTAAAGACCGGGTTGCCGTGCAAATAGATGAGATTGTTCACGAAGGAGTTGAGGAAATTGACGAGTAAGGATTATTTATCCCAAGAAGAAATCGATGCTCTTTTGAGGCAATCCGCGGAAGGCACGATGAGTGCGCCGGTTAAAACGGTTAACGATTTTTTAACTGCTTTTGAACAGGATGCACTGGGCGAAATTGGAAACATCACCTTTGGCAGTGCGGCTACCGCGCTTTCAACTCTTCTCGGGAAAAAGGTTGATATTACAACCCCTCAGGTTTCCATTATTACCCGCAATGAGTTCGAAGAAGCTTTTCCAAAACCCCACGTGGCCATTCATGTTCAATATGTGGATGGATTCCAGGGGATTAATTCACTCGTAATCAAAATCAGGGATGCGCAGGTTATCGCCGATTTGATGCTTGGAGGGGAAGGGGATCCCAAAGACGAGGAATTAAACGAAATTCATATCAGTGCAGTGCAGGAAGCAATGAATCAAATGATGGGTTCATCGGCCACCTCAATGTCGACAATATTCAACCGATTCGTTAACATTTCACCACCTGGGATCGATATTCTGAACATGTCCAGCGGTGAAGGTGTCGGAAGCTTGCCTGATGATGAAACTTTAATCCGTATATCTTTCCGATTGAAGATTGGCGATCTTATCGATTCAACAATCATGCAGCTTCTGCCAGTCGCCTTTGCGAAAGATATGGTTACCATGCTTCTAGGTGATGTCAGTGCGATGGAACAGGAAGTAGCACCATCTGCTCCGGCAGCTCCACCTAGCGCTCCAGCGGCAGCCGCAGCACCTCCAATGGAGCAGCAAGCTCCTACGTATCAGCAGCCACCAGCGGGTCAGCCACCGTATTATCCGCCGCCGCAAGGGATGCCGCCGTATCCGGGAATGCCGGAAGGTGGATACTATTATCCTCCGGCAGGTATGCCAGCATATGGAATGCCGGGCATGCCACCATACGGTATGCCGCCTCAGGGAATGCCTTACGGGCAAGCTCCTGGACAGCTCCCACCGCAAAATAATGCACCAAACCGCAACGTAAATGTGCAGCCGGTACAGTTCGCAAATCTTAACGGTGGAGCTTTTGGCAATATTGACGAAAATAATTTAAATTTATTGATGGACATACCACTGAGAGTCACCGTAGAATTAGGAAGGACCCAAAAGCAGATCAAAGATATTTTAGAGATGTCTCAAGGTTCTATCATCGAGCTGGACAAGCTTGCCGGTGAACCCGTGGATATTCTAGTGAATAATAAATTGATCGCCAAAGGTGAGGTCGTGGTAATTGACGAAAACTTCGGCGTACGCGTCACGGATATTGTCAGCCAGTGGGACCGAATTCAAAAATTACAATGAGCATAAACTAGGGAGGATTTTGTAAAAATGGCAAATCGAATTCTAATCGTGGACGATGCAGCATTTATGAGAATGATGATCCGTGACATTTTGTCGAAGAACGGATTTGAAGTGGTGGGCGAAGCTCAGGACGGTTCTCAGGCAATTGAGAAATTTAAGGAATTACGTCCTGACCTGATTACGATGGATATTACCATGCCTGAAATGGATGGAATCGCTGCCCTGAAAGAAATAAAGAAAGTTGACGCCAATGCAAAAGTAATTATGTGCTCAGCCATGGGCCAGCAGGCTATGGTTATTGACGCCATTCAAGCAGGGGCTAAGGACTTTATTGTGAAGCCTTTCCAAGCTGACCGTGTAATTGAAGCAATCAACAAAACATTGGGTGTATAGGAATCTGATAGGATGAACGATCCCGGAACTCTGGGTAACAGTAGCCCCCTGCTGAGCTTACTTAATGTTATTCTTGTCCTTGCAGTTATTATTGTACTTATTGTATTGCTGATCCGCTTCTTGGGTCGTCGCAATCAGATGTTGACCGGGGTGCGGTCTATGCGCACGCTCGGTGCTATGGGGCTCGGGCCGAACAAATCGATGCAGATAGTTGAGATTGGTAATAGCCTGTACCTGATCGGGGTAGGTGAGGATATATCCTTATTGGATAAAATCACCGACCCGGTTGAGGTAGCTATGGTTATCGCGGCTTTTGAGGATCCTTCCACTGGACAGAGCAATCCTCTCTTGCCGCTGATATCCAAGCTCAAAAGCAAGCTGCGCGGTGAAGTGGAGTCACAAGAAATTGATCTGAATGAGACCTCAACTTTTTATGAAACTCTGCAATCCAAACTTCGCTCTAATCCAGAGCGTAAAGAGAAATTAGACGAACTGCTTTCGGACGATATCAACAAGAATGAGTCGAGGGATCTATGAAAAAGAAACTTATCCTTGCTGTTCTTCTACTGGGGATCATCAGTCTGGTAGCCCTGCGTCCGACATATGCCGAACCTATACCAAACATTGATATTCAGATCGGTAATGGCGGAACAAATGATACAAGTTCAATATCCATACTGCTCCTAATTACAGTGATCAGTATTGCTCCGGCCTTGCTTGTTCTTATGACGAGCTTTACCCGAATTATCATAGTACTCGGATTTGTTAGAACTGCGTTGGGGACTCAACAAATGCCTCCCAACCAGGTTCTGGTAGGGCTTGCATTATTCATGACGCTATTTATAATGTCACCTACGATTGCTACAGTGAATGAAAATGCACTGCAGCCGTATATCAAAGGAGAGATTACCCAGACTGTAGCGTTTGAGAAGGCCGCTGATCCAATGAAGGCGTTTATGTTTAAACAAACGGACTCCAAGGATCTGCTGTTGTTCATGAAATATAATGGATATACCGGCTCTGCAAAACCGGCTACGTATTCTGATATTCCACTTACAGTAATGGTGCCAGCTTTCGCAATTGGGGAAATGAAAAAAGCGTTCACTATGGGTTTTATGATATTCATTCCTTTTTTAGTAATTGATATTGTAGTGGCTAGCACGCTCATGGCGATGGGTATGATGATGTTACCACCTGTGATGATCGCATTACCTTTTAAAATTTTACTCTTTGTACTGGTAGACGGCTGGTACTTGGTCATTAAATCACTATTAGTAAGCTTTAACACCTGATTGCTAAGGAGGCAAATGATATGAATACGGACTTTGTAATCGGTCTGGCAGGCCAAGCCGTATATATCGTGCTTCAAACTAGCGCGCCAATGCTGATTCTGGGTCTGGTGGTAGGGCTGATCGTAAGTATTTTTCAAGCGACAACACAGATTCAGGAGCAGACTCTTGCATTCATACCGAAAATTGTTGCGGTTATGCTCGCGCTGCTGATATTTGGTCCTTGGATCTTGACGAAATTGATCGATTTTACAAGCCAGATTCTAGGCAACCTCGATCAATTTATCGGTAGATAAAAGCTATGGAGACGATTCTGCAGAGCTTTCCCGTCTTTCTGCTTATTTTTTGTCGAATTACATCATTTTTTGTTGTAGCGCCTGTTTTTTCTTCAAGAGGTGTACCCACAAGATTCAAAATTGGACTTTCTTTTTTTGTTTCTCTTGTTATCTATAGCGCTAGAGCAGATGTAACCGTTATACCGCAGGATCTGAGTTATGTTTTACTGATCTTCAAGGAAGTTCTAATCGGGTTGATGCTTGGATTTGTAGGTGTCTTAATATTTACTGCTATCCAGATAGCTGGAGGGTTTATCGATATCCAAATCGGCTTTGCGATTGCGAATGTTATTGACCCTATGACCGGAGCATCCTCACCCATTACGGGTAACTTCAAATATATGATCGCGCTTCTTATGTTTCTGGGTATGAACGGACATCATTATATGCTTGATGCAATTATTTACAGTTATAATTGGATTCCCATCGATAATGATTTGTTTATCCGAATGGTAAGTGGAAACCTGTCCGATTTTATGATCCGTACGTTTTCGCAATCGTTTGTGTTGGCTTTTCAAATATCGGCTCCATTGGTAACTGCATTGTTTCTTACGGATATCGGGCTTGCCTTTCTGGCCAGAACGGCTCCGCAGTACAATGTGTTTGTCATAGGCGTACCGCTAAAAATCATTGTTGGACTTATACTTCTTTTTTTGCTAATGCCGAGTCTGGCAGTGTTGTTCCAAAGCCTGTTTGACATTTTGTTTGAATCAATGCATAACTTACTGGGCGTGATGGGGAATAATCCGCAATCACCTTAAGAGGAGGATATCATGCCGCGGCCGAATCGCTATAAATTGGATCTTCAGTTATTCGCCGGTGAAAAAACGGAAAAAGCCACCTCTAAAAAGCGTGGAGATGCCCGTAAACAGGGACAGGTTCCCAAAAGTGCTGAACTCTCAAGCTCGGTGGTTCTGCTGTCGGCTGTGCTTTCCTTAAGCATGTTTGGAGGATTTATCAAAGAACGTCTGATGGCTTTATATACAGATATATTTATGAATAGATTATCAATGGAATTAACTACTGATAATGTAACAACGTTGCTTAGTGACTATGGGTTACAAATATTTATTATACTTGCCCCATTGCTGGGGATTACCTTTGTTCTTGCAATTGTCGTTAACGTGGCGCAGGTGGGATTCTTGACTGTAACTGAAGGATTGACACCCAAGTTCAGTAAGCTCAATCCAATCAAAGGTCTTAAAAATATCTTTTCGATCCGCTCACTAGTTGAGATGTTAAAATCAATCTTCAAACTTTTGGTTATAGCATATCTGGTATACAGCACAATATGGGCTCAGAAAGCCAACTTTTCTTTACTCTCTCATATGGACCTGGAAGCTATCTTTAAATTTGCGGCAGGCATGACCCTAAGTCTAGGTACCAAAATTGGAGCAGCATTAATTATCATGGCAATTCTGGATTACATCTATCAACGTTATGAGCATGAAAAAAGTCTTAGAATGTCTAAGCAAGACATCAAGGATGAATACAAGCAATCAGAGGGCGATCCCCTCATTAAAGGGAAAATCAAGGAGCGGCAACGGCGGATAGCGATGCAGCGAATGATGCAGGAGGTTCCTAAGGCTGATGTAATCATCACCAACCCGACCCACTTTGCAGTTGCTCTCAGGTATGACGGCTCCCAAATGGATGCTCCTGAAATCGTGGCCAAAGGTCAAGATTATGTAGCTCTTCGGATTCGTGAACTGGCTAAGGAACATGGAATTATGACAATGGAAAATAAACCGCTGGCAAGGGCTCTTTTTCAAAGAGCAGAGATCGGGGATACAGTCCCTGCCGATCTGTTTCAGGCAGTTGCCGAAGTGCTGGCTTATGTATATAGGCTTAAAGGAAAGACTAGATAAGACGGGGGAGGTCAAGACCAGTGAAAGCAAAAGATCTGACAGTTCTACTGGGTATCATCGGTATCGTGCTGATGATGATTCTTCCGATCCCGGAATGGCTTCTGGATGTTCTTCTTGTACTCAATATATCAATAGCGTTAACTATTATCCTCGTAGCAATGAACACGAAAGAGGCTCTGGAATTTTCAATATTCCCTTCGCTTCTGCTTATTACGACATTGTTTCGATTGGCCTTGAACATCTCTACAACCAAACTAATTTTGACCCATGGTCATGCTGGTGAAGTTGTATCTACTTTCGGAAGCTGGATTGCCGGTGGACAGATCGCAGTTGGTTTTATCGTGTTTCTGATTCTGGTGGTTGTACAGTTTATCGTTATCACCAAAGGTTCAGAACGTGTGGCTGAGGTTGGTGCCCGATTCACACTCGATGCGATGCCCGGTAAACAGATGAGTATTGATGCTGACCTTAATGCTGGTATGATCAACGAACAGCAGGCCCGTGACCGCCGCCAAAAGGTATCGCAGGAAGCGGACTTCTATGGAGCCATGGATGGTGCCAGTAAATTCGTTAAGGGAGATGCCATCGCGAGTATTATTATCCTCCTGATCAATTTGATCGGAGGATTTATCATCGGAATGACCATTAAGGGTCTTACTTTTCAAGATGCGATCTCCACTTATTCTATACTGACTATTGGTGATGGTCTGGTAAGTCAGATCCCGGCTCTTCTGATATCAACAGCTTCAGGTCTTATCGTAACGCGTGCAGCTTCTTCAGGCAATCTGGCTGAGGACCTAACCAAGCAATTAACATCCTATCCCAAGCTATTATACATCGTGGCTGTAACCGTGGCATTTTTAGGGTTGTTCACCCCGATCCAGCTTATAACCACTCTCCCGCTCGCAGGGTTGTTGGCATATGCTGCTTACCGGATGGGACTAAATTTAAACAAAAGACAAATGGCCGAGGAGCAGCTTGTGGAGGAAAAACAGATCGAAGAGGTGCGAAGTCCGGAGAGTGTCATCAATCTGCTCACTGTTGATCCGATCGAATTCGAGTTTGGCTATGGCCTAATTCCACTGGCCGATACAGGTCAAGGTGGCGATTTACTGGACCGAATTATTATGATCAGGCGGCAGTGTGCTCTAGAAATGGGACTTGTAGTACCTGTGATTCGCATTCGCGACAATATTCAACTAAAACCGAATGAATATGTCATCAAAATTAAAGGAAATCAAGTTGGCGGTGGTGAATTATTACTTAATCACTATCTTGCCATGAGTCCAGGATATGATGATGAGTCGATAAATGGGATTGAAACTGTGGAACCATCGTTTGGATTACCTGCGTTATGGATTGATGAGTCCGTTAAGGAACGCGCGGAGTTGTCGGGGTACACAGTGGTAGACCCACCATCTGTTGTTGCCACGCATTTGACAGAATTAATTAAGCGATTTGGTCACGAGTTACTTGGCCGCCAGGAAACAAAGATGCTAATCGACAATCTTCGCGAAAATTATCCTATTTTAGTGGATGAGCTCATTCCTTCTGTACTTGCAGTCGGAGATATTCAGAAGGTACTGGGCAAACTGCTCCGCGAGAAGATCTCCATTCGAGATCTGGTGACAATTTTCGAGACTCTTGCTGATTACGGCACCTATTCCAAAGATCCGGATATTCTGACTGAATATGTACGCCAGTCGCTGTCCAGACAGATTACTCAGCAGTTCTCTCAAGCCGGTGAAACCTTGCGTGTGATTACCGTGGGGCCGTCACTTGAGAAAAAAATCGCCGAAAGCGTGCAGCAAACGGAGCAGGGCAGTTATTTAGCTCTTGATCCTGTTTCTACTCAAACCGTGTACCAGCGGCTGATGGAACAAATCAACAGGCTACTGCAGGCTGGACAACAGCCTATTGTACTGACCTCTCCTACAATCCGCATGTATCTGCGGCAGGTTATTGAAAGGACTATGCAGGATATTCCTGTATTGTCCTATAGTGAGCTTGAACCCAATATTGAAATTCAAAGCGTTGGAGTGGTGAATTTATGAGAGTGAAGCGTTACGTGGTCGACACGATGCCGGACGCCATGCAATCCATTCGCAGCGAGCTTGGAAGCGACGCCGTCATCTTAAGTACCAAGGAAATCAAGGTCGGAGGTTTTCTTGGGTTATTTAAGAAAAAGAAGATAGAGGTTGTAGCTGCGGTTGAAAAGGATCAGAAGCGTACAAATATTGAAAGAACGGCTCCTTCACTCAGTGTTCCGAGAAGTGCTGTACCGCAAGCATATGCCAAGGCATCCGCTCCTCAACAGGTACCAGAGGCGAAGAAGCCGGTAGAAAATCGTAATTATGCAGAATTCGCTGCGGCTTTAACAGATGCGGTTGGGGTGCAGGCAAGCGTAGCAGTTCTGCAAGAGTCTAGGGAACTAGAAAGCGTTAGTGAGGTAACAGAGTCCAATTTGCCTGAGCAGCCTGTCTCAGATAAAGCATTCAAAGCCTCTGTATCTGCTCTATATGAATCAATGGGGGTAGAGCATACCCCAGCCGTGTCCTCAGTGCTGGATAGCGAAGTTCTGCAAGAAATAAGAGATATGAAGCAGTGGATGGAGCGAATGGCAAGGCAGGCATCGGGCAGAAAGGACCTCCCTGAACCACTAGAAGCGATTAGAGAGCGTCTGATCGATCAGGAGCTGGATACTGTCCTGATTGAACAATGGATTGATGCGATTTTTGAACGATGGACTCAAGAGGGCGGCAAGTGGCTGCAGACACAGTTTGAATATTCATTTAGAGAGCAGATCAATCAATTTCTTTCAGGCAGAATCGGTAACGGAATTCAGAAGGATACACGAATATTATATATTGCTGGACCAACCGGTGTAGGTAAGACAACTACAATTGCTAAGCTTGCTGCAGAGCAACTATACAAAAGAGGGCGTAAGGTCGGGCTAATTACTTCTGATACTTATCGGATTTCAGCGGTAGATCAGCTTAGAACTTATGCATCAATTCTTAATGTTCCACTAGAAGTTGTTCAGTCCCCTGGCGATATGCAGCGTGCATTGACTCGGCTTGAAGGCTGTGATCTTATCATAATGGACACGGCGGGCCGCAATTATCGCAATGAGATTCTTGTAGCTGAACTGCAGAGTCTATTAGCCAAAGAAATGCTAAGCGAGACCTATCTTGTGCTAAGCATGACTTCAAAAAGCCGTGATATGAAAGTTATCACAGAGCATTTTAGCAAGTACAAGCTGAATAGAGTTATTTTTACCAAGCTTGATGAAACAGGAAGTTACGGTCCTTTATTTAATCTTTTGAAGGACTTTCCGCTTGGATTATCATATCTCTCGAATGGCCAGAATGTACCTGACGATCTGCTAATGGCTTCTGATGAACTACTGGGAAGTATGCTGTTAGGAACAGGAGGGAAATGATGGATCAGGCGCAATCCCTAAGACAGCTTGTATCCAGCCAAGGTCCCAAAATTGGAAGTAGTGAAGGGAAATCCGCCCGTATTATCACTGTATGCAGTGGAAAAGGCGGAGTCGGGAAATCGAATTTCACCCTAAACTTCGCGCTTACCTTGAAGGCCATGGGACGGAAGGTCCTTCTGTTCGATGCCGATATCGGAATGGCAAATATTGATGTTCTGATGGGTGTTACAGCGAAGTTTAATTTGTATCATTTACTTAAGCGAGAAGCACAAATTGAGGAAATTATCCAATTAGGCCCCAATTCTCTGCCGTTTATAGCTGGCGGATCAGGAATGGATGAATTATTTTCCTTATCAGATTCGGATTTGAACCATTTCACATCCCAAATCAGCCAAATTGCTGATAGTATGGATTATATCCTCTTTGATACCGGAGCAGGCCTTTCGAAAGAGACGATGAAGTTTATTACTTCAGCAGACGACTGTCTGGTAGTCACCACTCCGGAGCCAACGGCTATCACCGATGCATATGCTTTAATGAAGGTCGTTCATAATTCGCATCCTGAGGTTTCCTTTAAGCTGATAGTAAATCAGGCTGGTGATGAGAAGGAAGCAACTATGACAAGTGACAAGATACGCATGGCTGCAGACCGCTTTTTGCAGATGAACATTCCTTTTCTTGGTTACATTAGTACAGACTCACATGTAGTACAAGCTGTAAAGAAGCAGGTACCATTTACGATGGCATTTCCGAATAGTCTCGCAGCTAAGGATATTCATAGACTTGCGCTCAGCTATCTGTCGCTTGGTCCAGAAGAAAACTCTAAAATGCAAGGCATTAAAGGATTTATCAGTAAGTGGTTAAAGCGTGGTAAATAAGTGTTCTGAAATATGGGAACAGAGGTGGAAATGTTATGGAGCCATATAAAGTATTGGTTGTAGATGATTCAGCATTTATGCGCAAAATCATTTCCGATTTGATTGAAAATGACGCTGACTTTCGAGTAACGGCAACGGCTACAAACGGTCGTGAGGCTATTGACAAGATTAATGAGCTCGCTCCGGATCTTGTAACAATGGACGTGGAAATGCCGGAAATGAATGGCTTGGAAGCGCTGAAAATAATAATGGCTACTCATCCTCTTCCGGTGATTATGCTGTCTGGAATTAATGAAGAGGGGATGAAGGAGACCATACTGGCTTTGGAGTCAGGTGCGTTTGACTTTATCCGCAAGCCTTCTATTTCAAATTCCCAGGATATCATTAGCGTAGGGGAATCGCTGCGGGAGCAAATGAAAGAAGCGATGCTCGCAAAGCAGCAGAGAGAAGCTAGAGCCTCCGCTTTTAAAACCGCGGAAGTTGAAATACCAAAAGAAATTGAGCCGTCTGTTCCTGACGTTCCATCAGAGGAAGTCCGGCCTGCCAAGATTCTTAAACCGGACGAAGGGGCTATTCGTTCACCGGGAAATGTATCTAAACTCAGTCCTCCTGAGAGAAAACCTTCTTCACCGGGCAATTTCAGGGAAAAGGTGCCCAAGCCGGTTAAACCTTCAGTTCTGGACAAGAAATCTAAGAGTAAACTGGAACCTGTTAATGATCCACCTAAACCAGGGTTCGAGAAACCGGTTGTTAAGCCGAGAGCTGCAGCAAAATCTGTTCCTCCGGTTCCGCAGTATCCTCCTGTCGCCGAAGCACTTCCCGACATACCTGTATACGGCGGGGACAAGAGAATCGCGGGCAAAGAGGGGCTCCGGAAGCTTGTAGCTGTTGGATGCTCGACAGGAGGACCGCGAGCGCTTAAGGCGTTGCTGGAAAATATTCCAGCGGATTTTCCCGCACCGATAGTTATCGTGCAGCATATGCCGCCTAATTTCACTAAATCACTTGCCCAGCGACTTAACACCTTCAGTCCTTTAGTTGTGACAGAAGCTGAGCAAGGTATGGTATTACGGCAGGGAACGGCATATATTGCTCCCGGCGGGTACCATATGAAAGTTACCCCAAGTACCGGGGGGCAGTATACGATTAACTTAACTAAGGAAGATGCCCGCAATGGTCATCGTCCTTCAGTGGATACATTGTTCGAGTCCATTCTTCCATTGACGTTACTTGAGCGCCATGCCGTAATTATGACAGGGATGGGAAGCGACGGAGCTAAAATGATGAAGTCACTCTATGATTCAGGTGTAACATCAACCTTTGCTGAAAGTGAAGAAACCTGTGTTGTATATGGAATGCCGCGTTCAGCGGTGGAGTTGCAGTGTGTTAAGCATATCCTGCCTTTGCAAGAGATTGCTCCAAGGCTGGTGCAAGTTGTCAAGTAATGGAAAAGCGAACTCACGAGGAGGTGTCTCACAATGGACATGAACCAATACTTATCCATGTTTATTGATGAGTCAAATGATCATCTGCAGTCTTTAAACGAAAATATGATGGGACTTGAAGCAAACCCTGAGGATCTAAGTATCGTTCAGGTGATTTTCCGGTCTGCCCATACCCTTAAAGGTATGGCTGCCACAATGGGATATGAAGATTTAGCTTCACTTACGCATCAGATGGAGAATGTGCTCGATCTGGTTCGGAATAGCAAACTTCGTATGCAGGATTTTATTTTTGATACTTTGTTTAAGAGTTTGGATGCCCTTGAATCTATGGTGCAGGATATCACAGGCGGTGGAGACGGGAAAGCGGATGTTTCATCCATTGTTTCTTCACTTCAAGCTATCGTGCGTGGAGAGAATCCAAATGCCGCTGCGAGTCCAACTTCTGGAGCAGCAGCAACACCCGCAAAAGCAGATAACCTTTCGATCGTTCTTGACGAATTCCAGTTCTCTGTGCTGGAGCAATCGATACTTGAAGGGCATAAGGTCCTTTATGTAGATGTAACGATACGGAAGGATTGCCAGCTTAAAGCTGTACGTGCTTATATGGTATTTGATCTGCTCGAAAGATCCGGCGAAGTGGTAAAGTCTTTTCCTTCTGTTCAGGATATCGAACAAGAGAAATTTGAGCAAAGCTTCTCGCTATACTACATAACTCAAAAGGATGCCCCGGAAATTGAGTCGATGATTCTCAACCTTTCCGAGATTGAAAAAGTTACTGCAGTTGCGCTTGATGCAGAATCCTTGCAGCAAATGGGACAAGATGCTAGTGCAAGTTCTGCATCAGCAGCTACTCTTGAGGCTGTACCAGTAGCAGGAAATACTGCGGTATCCGCTCCTGTTCCTGTAGCTTTGAAAGAAGAAAGTGCAAAAACAGTGACTAGACCTGCCACTGGAGGCGCTCCTTCAAGAACGATTCGTGTTGATATTGAACGATTGGATGTTTTGATGAATTTGTTCAGCGAACTCTTGATTGACCGTGTCCGTCTGGAACAGTTGGCTTCTGAAGCACAAAATCAGGACCTAACGGAAACTGTTGAACATATGAGCCGGGTCAGTGCAGATTTACAGAATATTGTAATGAAGCTGCGGATGGTGCCTGTGGATACAGTCTTCAATCGTTTTCCTCGTATGGTTCGTGATCTAGCTAAGTCTCTGGATAAGAAAATTGAGCTTATCGTTACTGGTGCTGAAACAGAACTTGACCGGACAGTTATCGATGAAATCGGTGATCCGCTGGTTCACTTGCTGCGTAATGCTGTAGACCACGGCGTAGAGTCAGTAACCGACCGTATTGCAGCTGGCAAACCGGAGACAGGTACGATCAATCTTCGTGCATTCCATAGCGGCAATCACGTCTTTATTGAAATTGAAGAAGACGGAGCAGGGATCTCACGTGAAAAGGTTCTGAAATCGGCCATCAAAAAAGGAGTAGTTACTAAAGAAGAATCGGCTAATCTTACCGACTCTGAAGTGTACCAGCTTCTGTTCGCTCCTGGATTTAGCACAGCTGAAGTTATCTCTGATATTTCTGGACGCGGTGTTGGTCTGGATGTGGTGAAGTCAAAGATCACTTCACTTGGCGGAAATGTGACGATTCACTCAGAATTTGGTAAGGGCACCAACTTCTCAGTTCAACTTCCACTGACACTGTCAATTATCGCGGCTATGCTTATCAAAGTGGGGTCAGAGAAGTATGCGATTCCATTATCCTCCATAGTTGAAACCGGTATTGTGAAGCGATCCCAAATTCGGACGATTCACGGTACCAAAATGCTAGAATTCCGAAATTCGCATATTCCGCTTGTTTCTTTGAGTAAGATCTTTTCAGTTCCAGATTTCGATGAGAACACCGAAGATGAGACGGAAATTGTGGTTGTCCGTAAAGCAGACCGTTTGGTCGCACTAGCGGTACAGGATTTTATCGGACAAAATGAAATTGTAATCAAGAATTTGGGTAAATACTTGCCTGAAGTTCAAGGGATTTCAGGTGCAACGATTCTTGGTGACGGGCAAGTCGCACTTATTATTGATCCGAATGCTTTTTTCATTAAATAACTAGGATAGAACAGGGAGGTTCATTCCATGGCTGCAGATATTAAAGTAATCGTGTTTAAACTAGGCTCAGAGGAATACGGAATTGAAGTTGAAAAGGTGCAAACCATCGAACGCATGATGCCAATTACCCGAGTTCCTAAAACGTACTCTTTTATCAAAGGTGTTATCAATCTTCGCGGAGTGGTTATTCCGGTTATAGATCTTCGCGGCCGTTTTGGCATAGAAGAGGCTGAACACAGTGATCAGACTCGTATCATTATCGTTACGGTCAACGAGATGGAAGTCGGATTTATTGTTGACTCGGCGAATGATGTTATCGATTTGGATCGCGACTCCATCGATACACCACCGGATGTAGTTGGAGGAATAAAGGCTAAATATCTGGATGGAGTAGCAAAGATCGGAGAAGATCGGCTGCTTATTATGCTAAACCTGTCCGAAGTGCTTAACAGAAGCGAAATCGTGCAATTGGAAAGCCTAGAGGATTAATTTATGGAACTGTTCAAGCATTTGAAGGATTTCAAAATGGATGTGCTTAAGGAAGTTGGTAATATCGGAGCTGGGAATGCTGCTACTGCACTTTCCCAGCTCCTGAATAAACCGATTGACATGGCTGTCCCCAAAGTACAGCTTCTCAGTTTTGAGGAGATTACGGAACGGGTCGGAGGAGCGGAAAAACTGGTATATGCAGTTTTTCTGCGTGTCGATGGGGAAGCTCCTGGCAATCTTTTCTTCATTTTATCTCCGGAAGCGGCGAAGAATTTGCTTAGCCGTATTGCAGGCATAGAAATCTCAGAGGGCGATGAGTTGGATGAGATGGAGTTGTCTGCATTAAATGAGATTGGCAATATACTAGCAGGTTCTTATTTATCTTCTCTGGCTGATTTTACATCTCTTTCTATGTATCCTACGGTTCCGGCACTGGCAATGGATATGGCAGGTGCGATTCTTGGTTATGGACTGTTGCAATTCGGTCAGATGGGCGATAACGCCTTATTAATCGATACAACGTTTATTGAGGGCAATGACGAAATAGAAGGTCAATTCTTCCTCATACCTGACCCTGAATCTTTTCCGAAAATTTTCAAATCATTAGGAGTACCGTTTGAAGATGATTGAGGAACAAAGTATTATCAAGGTAGGGATGGCTGATCTCAATGTAGGAAGCCAGGAAAGCTTGGTCCGGACAACAGGTCTAGGCTCCTGCGTTGGATTAACCTTGTATGATCCCGGAAAGAAACTTGCCGGGTTAGCTCATGTGATGCTCCCTTCTTCAGACATTGCAAGGGAGGGACAGATGAATATCGCTAAGTTTGCGGATACGGCTGTGCCTGAGCTTTTATCCCGTCTTTTGGAGCTTGGAGCCACACGCAGCAGGATTGTTGCCAAAATGGCCGGAGGATCTCAAATGTTTGCATTCGCCGGAGGTAACGATACAATGAGAATTGGACCCCGCAATGTTGAGTCCTGCAAACTTGCACTTCAAGCTTTAAACATCCCTCTTATCGCTGAGGATACTGGCGGCAGTTATGGCCGTACTATTGAAATCGCCTGCAGCACCGGAATTCTGTATATCCGAAGTGTGCAAAAAGGCGCCAAGGAAATATGATGATCGGGAAGATGAGGTTTAATGTCCTGTTCGGATTGATAGGTTTTGTATTTACCTTTCTGGTTTCTATTGGCAATAATTTATTGATGACCAGTTTACTACGTGGCTTATTCGGGTTTATTCTGTGGTTTATGCTTGCTTTTCTCATACGATGGGTATTAGGTGTCATATTTACTCAAGCACCCAAGCCGGAAGAGGGATCTTCCACAATACCTAACAACAATGAGGGGCTTGGCAATTCTTTTGATGTGATGACTCCTGATGAGGATGAAGAATTAAAGGACCTGCTGAAACCTAAGCCGGGTCAAGGGAGTGGCGATGAACTGGGATTTAAGCCATTGCAGCCCCCGAAACTGGTCTCAACATTAAATCCTGAAGAATTGGCTCAGGCCGTTCGTCACCTGAAAGAAGAATAAGCGGTAGCTGTGGCGAAATCGTTTAAGCCGGATAGCAGGCAGGGTTTCGCCTCCGCATAAGCCCGCTGACTAAACTTTGGGAAGGGTGAAATCTATTGAACGAGCGTAAAGCTTCTCAATTGGATACTGACAGGCTGTGGGAACAGTGGAAAGAGCACGGAGATCCGGAAGCCAAGAAAATGCTGATTGAGAGTTATCTCCATATTGTAGATTATGTTTCTAGCCGTCTGGCGGTAGGTCTGCCCAAAAATGTATCTAAAGAAGATCTCGCCAGTAACGGGGTCATGGGGCTAATTGACGCCATTGAGAAGTTTGACTATAAACGCGGCCTTCAATTTCAGACCTATGCCTCTTGGCGGGTCCGCGGGGCGATTCTGGATTCTTTAAGACAAAGTGATTGGGTACCCCGTTCGGTTCGAGAAAAAGCCAAAAGAATTGAAGAAGCATATCAACATTTGGAACAAAAGTACTTAAGATCTGTTACCGATGAGGAAATGAGCCGTTATCTCAATATCAGTGAAGATGAATTTCAGACCATGCTTCAGGATGTTTCGGTCATGACGCTTTGTTCCCTCGAGGATCCGATTCGTGAAGAAGAATCAGAGACACGTATGTCCTTGCTGGTTGACGACAAAGCCAAGAATCCGGACCGTAAGGTAAATGAGTTCTACTTACGAGAAACACTAACAAGAGGCATTGAGAAATTAACCGTGAAAGAACGGACCGTAGTGTCCCTATTATATTATGAGGATTTATCATTAAGTGAGATTGCTGAAGTGATGTCTTTATCGCCTTCACGCATTTCGCAGCTTCACTCCAAAGCTATCTTGCGTTTAAAAGGGACTTTGGAGAAAAACAGGGATCTTCTGATGCAAAAAGATTAGTTGGTAAATGGCTTGGAGGGGGCAAAACTATGATCGGGCATTATGCTTTGAATCACTATATGAGTATTACGTTCTCCGAGGACAAAGTGATTGCATATCTTCAGTTCATCAAAAGAGAAGAGAATTTCACTTGTACCGTGGAAGATGTAGAAGGATTCTTGCAAAGCCACAATATTCGCTTCGGCATACAACGGAATATTATCGAGCGTTTAGCCAGTCATCCAGAGGAGTATTTCTTTAATAAAGTAACAATAGCCACGGGTAATTCTGCTGTAAGCGGAAAAGACGGACAAGTTATAATGGCTATTGATATGAATCATGGAACTGATCATAAGCCTCTGGAAAAAGAA
Organism: Paenibacillus oryziterrae; assembly: GCF_042610485.1. Lineage (NCBI taxonomy): Bacteria > Bacillati > Bacillota > Bacilli > Caryophanales > Paenibacillaceae > Paenibacillus > Paenibacillus oryziterrae. The sequence goes on from NZ_JBGJZO010000001.1 coordinate 44,334, forward strand.
GATGGAAAAGTTGACTATAAGGAACTGCTGCGACTGAGCAATATCCGTAAAGGCCAACTAATTGCCACAATCAAACCTCCACAGCCCGGTGTACCTGGGATGACGGTAACAGGTGAAGAAATACCTTGTAAAGCCGGGAAAGAAGTTTTCTTCAAAGTTGGTAAAAATGTTCTTGTAGATAACAATCAAACTTCCATGTACGCAGCTATTGATGGATTAATTACTTTAACTGATAAAGGTAAAATCAACGTGTTTCCGATCTATGAAGTTAATGGTGACGTTGACTATAGTGTTGGAAATATTGATTTTGTTGGCACTGTTGTTATTCGCGGTAATGTTCTATCCGGATTTACAGTGAAATCTGAAGGGGATATCCGTGTAGTTGGTGGTGTAGAAGGTGCAGAACTAATTTCCGGAGGATCCATCGAAATATCGGGTGGCATTATTGGCTATAACAAGGGACTTGTAAGCGCGGGACGCAATGTTAAAGTCTCATTCATTCAGGATGGTAATGTTGTTGCCGGTGAAGATGTAATCGTCTCCCAAAGTATTATGCATTCCAATATCCGTGCTGGCCGGGATGTGTTATGTAACGGAACAAAGGGTTTGATCGTTGGCGGTATTGTTCAGGCAGGTGAACGTGTTGTTGCACGAACAATCGGTAATACGATGTCCACTTCAACAGCTGTAGAGGTTGGCGTTCTGCCTGAGATGAGAAACGAGATCAATGAACTGCGAAATCAGCTAAAGCAATTGCTGGAGAATGCAGATAAGACAAATAAAGCGTTGTATTTATTAAATCAGTTGGCTTCGCATGGTCAGTTATCACCAGATAAAGTAGCTCTTCGGGTTAAGCTGAATGCCACGAAGCAATCTCACCTTCGAGAAGAATCCGTCATTAAAAGCCGAGTGCTTGAAATTGAAAGATTACTCGAAGATACAGGGAAAGCCAAAGTTGAAGTAATCAAAACGATCTATGGCGGTTCTAAGATTGTGATTGGCCGATATACACGATTTGTGAAAGACCCTACGGAACGAGTTGTTTTTAAGTACAGTGAGGGAGATATTACGATAGTTCCTTACATCTAACACCAGGCGGGCAGCGAGAGCGGCCGGCCATTATCTATGAGAAGGTGATTGCCTTGAGTCTAAAACCGGTGGAATTGCAAATTGCTTTGCCACGGTCAACCGAGGCGGCTAAACTTCATAATGATATGCAGCACCGGCCTTCCTTGCATCAACAGCAATTGGCTGGACAAAATGTGAAAAATAGCCTCGAGATGGCACAGCGCAGTACTGAGGTGGATGAGTCTTCGGAAGCATCCATACGGGATGACGGGGAGCAGGAGAATCATCAAGGAAGGCAGTCTTCATCAGGCCAAAAGAACAAGTCCGAGAAGTACCAGGATGCAAAACATCCGTATAAAGGACACAACATAGATTTTACAATGTAATCTTATAATTTATAAAGCCAAAGGAGACCAGACACTTGCAACCATGGGTGTATATTGTACTGCTTGGCGTTGCAGCTATCGCATATTCGCTGATGATGCCACGCCGTTCCAAACAGGAGAACTTGGAGCAGCGGGCTCTGAAGGAAACTGAGGCAGCTCTTGAAATGTACGTGGCAGATATTGAACGTGAAAATGAAGAAATCATTAATCTAGTAGGCAGTATTAAACAGCAGTCTCAAGCGACGCAGGGTGCTCTGCAGGAACAGCTTGTGGAGCTGAAAGCCCAGCTCGCAGAGCAGCAGCGTATTTCTGCGCAATTGGAGTCACGTCTAACCGCCGGAGAGAGCGGACTGTTGCAGCTGGCCATGTTAAGTAAAGGGCAACCTGATGCAGTTAATGAACGAATTGTACCGGAGAAGACGGAAAACAGCATTGCTGAAGAACAAACAGAACCCGCGAAACCGGTGAATTCTATCAAATTGCGTTATCCAAAACTGTTTGAGCTTAACGAGCAGGGGAAATCGATTGATGCCATCTCCAAAATAGTCGGACTCCAACGAGGAGAAGTACAGCTTATTTTGCAACTCTCCAAACAGGAGGAATCGCTGTGATCAAGAACCGTTCCTTTATGTTGGGACTTGGCGTCGGTCTGCTGGCTGGTGCTCTTTTGCTCCAATTAATGATTTCTGCGAGAGTAGAAGAACCTACTAAAGAGCGGGTCGCAGCGGATGCAGCCCGGCTTAATTTGAAGGTAGTTGGTGCAGAGGATGATTTGCTTACACGCGAGCAATGGGAGTCTCTTAAGACGACTGAAACGGACGATCCTTCGGCAAGTCAAGCTCCGTCCGGTACAGATACTGCGGCATCTCCTACTCCAGCAGCAACGTCAAAGAATGCGCAACAGCCAGATCAGGCAGTAAGTCCGTCAGAACCGGCTGCACCAAGCAGTGATGCGGTAGAAGAGCCTGAACAAGAGGCTGTATCTACTCCTAAACCTGCAGATGCACCCACCGGCACTGCCTTGGAAGACTCAATTTCATTGAGCATCCCTTCCGGCAATACTTTGAGTGATGTGGCCGAGCTCCTTACACAAGCGGGTGTTATAGAGGATACCAGTGCCTTTTTACGTGAGGCTGATAGCCGCGGGGTCAATACTAAAATCCAATACGGTAAATATGTATTTGCTAAAGATGAGAGTTTTGAATCCATCATTAAGAAGTTGATTACTTTGAAAAAATAGTATTCAACCGTTGCATCGGCTTGCAGATTGTGATATATTAATTGACGGTGTTAAAACACACGCCGGTTGATTTCAGGCAGGAGGTGCTTTCTTCTGAAGAAAGTCTTGCCGAAAGATGACACATGGCGGAGGGAACACACAATAAACCAAAATTAGGAGGTGTGTGAAGATGGCAGTAATCTCCATGAAGCAGCTTCTTGAAGCTGGGGTACACTTCGGTCATCAGACTCGTCGTTGGAATCCGAAAATGGATCGTTATATCTTCACTGAAAGAAACGGAATTTACATTATTGACCTGCAAAAAACGGTTAAAAAGGTAGAGGAAGCTTACAACTTTGTAAAAAGCGTCGCTGGCGACAACGGCACTATCCTGTTCGTAGGAACAAAGAAACAAGCTCAAGATTCCGTAAAAGAAGAAGCTGAACGTTCAGGTATGTTCTACATCAACCAACGCTGGTTGGGTGGTACTCTGACTAACTTCCAAACTATTCAAAAGCGTATTGATCGCCTGAAGAAATTGGAAGCTTGGGAAGAAGATGGTACTTTTGCAGTTCTGCCTAAGAAAGAAGTTATCATTCTCCGCAAAGAGAAAGATCGTCTTGAGAAATTCCTGGGCGGTATCAAGAACATGAAAGGTCTTCCAAGCGCGTTGTTCATCATTGATCCGCGTAAAGAGCGTATTGCTGTAGCAGAAGCTCGCAAATTGGGTATTCCTATCGTAGCTATCGTTGATACTAACTGTGATCCGGACGAAATCGACTACGTGATTCCAGGTAACGACGATGCAATTCGCGCCGTTAAACTGCTCACTGGTAAAATGGCTGATGCAGTTGTTGAAGCTCACCAAGGCGAAGACACAACAACAGCTTAAGAATTAACCGGATATTATACAAGAACTTAAATGAAAAGGGTGGTTGGCAGGTGGATAACCTCTCACTGCCCTTTTTTTAGGATAATGGACTTGAAATCAGGAATAAAACCACAATTACTTGGAGGGAATAACAATGGCAGTAGATGCTAAAGCAGTAAAAGAACTTCGTGAAAGAACAGGCGCAGGTATGCTGGATTGCAAAAAAGCACTGGAAGAAGCTAATAACGACATCACTAGAGCGGCTGAATTGCTTCGTGAGAAAGGCCTTTCCGCAGCAGCTAATAAAGCAGGCCGCGTGGCAACTGAAGGTACTGTAGAATCTTACATCCACGCTGGCGGACGTATCGGTGTGCTTGTAGAAATCAACTGCGAAACTGACTTCGTAGGCAAAACTGATTCTTTCAAAGAATTCGCTCGTGATATCGCAATGCAAATCGCTGCAGCTAACCCGCGTTATGTACGTCGTGAAGAAGTTCCTGCTGAAGAAGTTGAGAAGGAAAAAGAAATTTTGAAAGCTCAAGCTCTTAACGAAGGCAAACCAGAGAAGATCATTGAGAAAATGGTTGAAGGACGCATCAGCAAGTTCTACGAAGAGTATTGCCTGCTTGAGCAAACTTTCGTTAAAGACCAGGATAAAACAGTTTCCCAATTGCTGAATGAAAAAATCAGCACCATTGGTGAAAACATCTCCATCCGTCGTTTTGCTCGTTTCGAGCTTGGCGAAGGTCTTGAAAAGAAAGTTGACAACTTCGTAGAAGAAGTTATGGCACAAGTTAATCAATAATCAGAAGACAATAAAGTGATTTGTACGGTGAGCTGTATAAATCTATAATAGGTTAAGAAGAACGGGACACGTGCACGTAGTGTTCCGTCTTTTATAAAAAGAGAGTAGAAATTCCATATTTCCGGTATGAGAGTATTCGCGCAGGCCGGAAAGTGGTTAAACTGGGGCCTGAAAGGGCACCATCGCAAAGTGAGGGTAAACATTTGGAACAGCCGGTATTTAAGAGAGTAGTCCTGAAGGTTAGCGGAGAGTCTCTGGCGGGGCAAAACGGATACGGTATTGATGCCGACACGATTATTTCCATCGCGGAGCAGGTTAAAGAAGTCGTTGAGATGGGCGTTCAGGTTTCGATCGTCTGCGGCGGAGGTAACATTTGGCGTGGGATTGCCGGTAGTGCAAGCGGAATCGACCGGGCGACAGCAGATTACATGGGTATGCTGGCTACAGTGATGAATTCACTCGCACTGCAGGATGCGTTGGAGCAGATTGGTGTGCCAACACGCGTGCAATCCTCAATCTCGATGCAGCAAATCGCTGAGCCTTATATCCGTCGGCGTGCGATTCGGCATTTGGAGAAAGGGCGTGTCGTTATTTTTGCGGCAGGTACGGGAAATCCGTTCTTCTCCACAGATACGACAGCTGCACTTAGAGCCGCTGAGATCGAAGCAGAAGTCATTCTTATGGCGAAAAACAAAGTGGATGGCGTGTATTCCGCGGATCCATTTAAAGACAGCACAGCTGAGAAATTTGAACAGCTAACCTACATGGATATGCTGAACAAAAATTTAGGCGTGATGGATTCCACCGCATCCTCTCTCTGCATGGATAACAATATACCGCTGATAGTGTTTGCCATTACAGAACAAGGCAATATCAAACGTGTCGTCCTCGGTGAGAAGATCGGAACGATTATTAAAGGGAGTGTAGATTAATGCCACAATCGGTTAAGAAAAATGCCGAAGAACGCATGGAAAAAGCGATTGGTTCGCTGAAGCGTGATCTGGCTACACTGCGTGCCGGCCGCGCGTCTTCAGCGCTGCTGGACCGTATTCAAGTTGAATATTACGGTTCACCTACCCCTATTAATCAGCTTGCCAACATTAACACACCGGATTCCCGGACCCTGCTGATCCAGCCTTGGGACAAATCCTCGGTTTCGGACATCGAACGGGCAATCATGAAGTCGGACCTAGGGCTGACCCCTGCTAACGACGGAACTACGATTCGCCTTTCCATACCGCCGCTTACTGAAGAGCGCCGTAGTGAACTGGTGAAGTTTACGAAGAAATTTGGGGAAGAGGCTAAGGTAGCCATCCGCAATATTCGCCGCGATGCCAACGATGATATCAAGAAGATGGAGAAGAACGGAATCTCCGAAGATGAATCCCGTGGCCATCAGGAAGATATTCAAAAGACAACAGATAAGTACATTGCTGAAGTCGACAAAGTGTTAGCTGGCAAAGAGAAAGAAATTATGGAAGTCTAAAGAAATTCAAGAGATAAAAGGCCCCTCCGCATATGGTGGGGTTTGTCTCTTTCTGATAAGAGCTTGGAGGAAACGGAAATGATCAAACGGGTTCAAGCGTGGCTGAACCGGGAGGACCGGCCGAAGCCGGCCGGAATTTCTTCAGACAACATCCCCCGGCATGTAGCGATCATTATGGACGGTAACGGGCGCTGGGCCAAAAGGCGCGGACTTCCTCGTATTGTCGGGCACCAAAACGGAATGAAGGCGGTAAAGCGTGCTACAATTGCTGCCGATGAACTGGGCATTCAATATTTGACCATGTATGCTTTTTCGACGGAAAATTGGAAACGCCCGAAAGAAGAGGTTGATTTCCTGATGCGTTTACCTGAAGAGTTTTTGGCACTGGAGCTGGATGAGCTTATCGCCAAAAATGTTCAGGTGCGGATGATGGGGGATACCGAAGCTCTTCCTTCCTATACACGCAGAGCAATGGAAGAAGCAATAGCCCGAACGGCTGGGAACACTGGACTTATTTTGAATTTTGCGTTGAATTATGGATCGCGTAAAGAAATTCAGGATTGCATGCGTTCACTAGGCGAGGATATTCAGGCTGGAAGGTTAGCTCCTGATCAGATTACAGCGGAGATGATTGACAGCCGTCTTCTAACCGGTGGGATTCCCGACCCTGATCTGCTGATCCGGACAAGCGGGGAAATGCGGCTGAGCAACTTTATGCTCTGGCAGCTGGCTTACAGTGAATTTTGGTTTACAGATGTGTTTTGGCCGGAGTTTGACAAAGAACATCTACTGGAGGCAGTGGCCGAATATCAGCGCCGCTCACGCCGTTATGGTGGATTGAAGTAGCTTAATAGGAGAGGGTTGCCTTTGAAGCAGCGAATAATAACCGGGATAGTAGCCGGAGCTTTATTTATTGGTTTATGCCTGCTAGGCGGGTGGTGGTATCATCTTTTACTGACCGCGATGGCACTGATTGGATTTTATGAGTTTGTGAAGATGATTGGAACTTCCCCTTTTGGCGGAAGTGCTCTGATCGGATTTGCAGGTATCTTATATTTTATGATGCCGTGGGAGATGCTTGGGGTTAGCGCGCCCTTGTCTTTGGAACATGGAGTTTGGCTAATAATGTTTCTTCTTCTTGTCATCACGGTATTTACCAAGAACAAACTAGATATTCGAATTGCAGCAATGTTGTTGACAGGCACGGTGTATATAGGAGCCGGCTTCTCTTTTATGGCGATTTCTCGTGCCTCCGAAGATGGTTATGGTTTACTATGGACATTTTTGCTTCTCTCCTGTATCTGGGGAAGTGATGCTGGTGCTTATTTCGTTGGAAGAAGTTTGGGACGACACAAACTTTGGCCGGCGATTAGCCCCAATAAGACTGTCGAGGGAGCCGTGGGAGGCGTATTAATCTCCATGGTGATTTCCATTATTTTTGCCCTTATCGTTCCTGAACAGCTGTCGGTAGGCCGTGCTTTATTGATCGGTCTTTCGTGCGCCTGTGTAGGCCAGCTTGGAGATCTTGTACAATCCGCCTATAAGAGGGTATACGGTATTAAGGATTCGGGGTCGCTTCTGCCCGGACATGGCGGTATTCTCGATCGCTGTGACAGCTGGATTATCGTATTTCCGTTCGTACATATTATTATGTTAATGCCTTATTACTAAACGTAGGAGAAGGTGCATCTGTGAAGAAGATCAGTGTTCTTGGTTCAACGGGTTCTATTGGCACACAGACACTGGATGTTGTGGCCATGCACCCGGAAGCTTTTGAAGTGGATGGATTGGCAGCAGGAAGCAATACTGCACTTCTTCTAGAACAGATTAGCCGCTTTAAACCGCGGCGCGTTTCGGTAGCAACTCAGCGTTTGGCTGATGATATCAGAAGTGTCATACCGGATGGCGTACAGCTCTTTTACGGGTCAGAGGGACTTACGGAAATTGCGGCTGGTGGGGACGCAGACACCGTAGTTACTGCCGTAGTGGGAAGTGTCGGACTGAAGTCCACACTTGCTGCAATCGATGCAGGCAGAAATATCGGCCTGGCCAACAAAGAGACATTGGTTACGGCAGGTCACTTGGTAACAGATCGGGCAGCCCGCAAAGGGATCGCTCTATTGCCGATAGACAGTGAACACTCTGCGATTTTTCAATGCTTGAATGGGGAGAACATCAAGGAAGTCGCGGGGATCACGATTACTGCATCCGGCGGCTCTTTTCGGGACTTATCACGGGAGCAGCTTAAGAATGTCAGTGTAGAAGATGCGCTGCGTCATCCGAACTGGAGTATGGGGTCCAAGATCACAATTGATTCTGCGACTATGGTCAATAAAGGACTCGAAGTGATTGAAGCACATTGGTTATTCGGATTGCCCTATGAACGTATTAATGTACTTCTCCATCCAGAGAGCATTATCCATTCCTATGTAGAATATCGTGACAGCAGTATTATTGCCCAGCTTGGAACACCTGATATGCGGGTGCCTATCCAATATGCACTTACCTATCCACAACGGTGGGATTCTCCGGCCAAGTGGTTGTCTCTGGCTGAAGTGGGTAAGCTGACTTTCCGGGAAATGGACTACGTGAGATTTCCAGCCTTGAAGCTTGCTATTGAGTGTGGTAAAACAGGCGGAACAGCCACTACGGCTTTTAATGCAGCCAATGAAATGGCTGTAGGACGTTTTCTCCGTTCCGAAATTCCTTTCCTGAAGATAGAAGAGATTATTGCCGAAGTCCTGGAGCGTCACGATAATATAAACCATCCGGATCTGGAACAGATTGAGCAATGCGACAGATCGGTACGTGAGCTTGCGGGGCGGTTGTAATCCTATTGTTCACACCTTTGTATTGCCCTGTTAAAAATTAGGTTAGGACTGTTGATTCTCTTGTGCCTGATCGGAGAATAATGATAAATTAAGAGGACATACTTCGGTCTTACACCTAAAGGGGGATGTTACGCTTTGGAAATGGTTCAAGTCGTATTTTTGACGGTGCTCATGTTTTTTGTGCTGGTGACAGTGCATGAATGGGGTCATTATTATTTTGCCAAGCGCGCCGGTATATTGGTGAGGGAATTTGCCATCGGTTTCGGTCCGAAACTGTTCTCTTATAAACGCAATGAAACCCAGTTCACACTTCGGCTTTTGCCATTTGGCGGTTATGCACGGATGGCTGGTGAAGATCCGGAAGTGATCGAGATCGGGGTTGGACAGACCATCGCCGTAAGACTGGGTCAGGATAATAAAGTGAAGACCATTTACCTGGACAGCCTGGATACACGGAGAAATGTGATCCGCGGTGAAGCCCAACATACTGATCTGGAGAATGATCTGGTGATTCGGCTAGATGTGGATGGAGACGTAACCACCTACGCTGTACATCCGCAGGCGATGATGGTCCGAGGAGGACAGCAGACACAAATCGCACCTAAAGACCGCCAATTTGGCAGTAAAACGGTGGGACAACGTGCGCTGGCTATTTTTGCCGGACCTGTGATGAACTTTCTGCTAGCTTTCGTGCTTTTTGCAATTCATCAGCAAATGGTAGGGGTTCCACTGGAAAATCCGACCTATGTAAAAATCGGTGATGTGTCCAAGGGGATGCCTGCGGAAGAGGCTGGAGTGCAAAAAGGTGATATTGTAGATTCGATCAATGGCGAGAAGATTGGTGCCGATTATCAAAAGATGATTGAGATGACCTCTGCCTCCAAAGGTAAAACCATGGAATGGACCATTCTTCGCGGAAGCGAGACCATTACTTTCTCCATGATCCCGCGTTCAATGGAAGGTCAGGAAGGCGGAAAAGTAGGTATAACTCCCGAACTGCCAAGCCGGAAGGCCTCTTTCGGAGAGACGATTACAGGCTCGGGTCACGCAATGGTTAATACAACAAAAGCCATTTTCATGGGCTTTAAACAGTTAGTCAACCAATTCAACATGGATGACATCGGAGGACCGGTCCGTACTTTTGAACTTACGGGTCAAATCGCTCAACAGGGGATAGAGTATCTCACCTCGTGGGCAGCGATTCTTAGCCTGTATCTGGGTATCTTCAATCTGCTGCCGATACCGGCACTGGATGGAAGCCGCCTTGTGTTCCTGGGCGTCGAAGCGCTTCGCGGCAAACCGATTGATCCCGGCAGAGAAGGCATGGTTCACTTTGTGGGGTTCGCGATGTTGTTCCTGCTTATGTTAGCAGTGACTTATAATGATATTTTACGACTGATCAGCGGTTAATATTGTTTAGGGGGATTTCATTACTATGTCTAAAGACAAACAGTTCGTTACCGAAATCACACCGCAAGGTGAAGATTTCTCACGTTGGTATATTGATGTAATCAAAAAAGCCGATTTAATGGATTACTCCCCGGTTCGGGGCTGTATCGTATTTAAACCGGACGGTTATGAAATCTGGGAGCATATCCAGAAAGAGATGGATCGCCGTTTTAAAGAGACAGGACACCGCAACGCCTACTTCCCGATCTTTATTCCAGAGAGCTTTTTCCAGAAGGAGAAGGAGCACGTGGAAGGGTTTAATCCGGAGCTGCCTTGGGTAACGGAAGCCGCTGGTGAGAAACTGGAAGAAAGACTGGCAATCCGTCCGACCTCGGAAACCATGTTTGGACATATGTATTCCAAATGGATTCAATCTTACCGCGATCTGCCTGTACTTATTAATCAGTGGGCGAATGTAGTCCGCTGGGAGAAACGGACAATGCCGTTTATCCGGACCAGTGAATTCCTGTGGCAAGAAGGTCACACTGCGCATGAGACGGAAGAGGAAGCACGTCAAGAGACGATGCAGATGCTGGAGATTTACCGTGACTTTGTAGAAGGTTACCTGGCGATTCCGGTTATTACCGGACAAAAGACACCTTCAGAAAGATTTGCCGGTGCAATTGATACGTATTCCATTGAAGCAATGATGAAAGACGGTAAAGCTGTACAAGCCGGAACCTCACATTACCTGGGTACTAAATTCGCAGTAGCTTTTGATATTCAATATTTGAGCCGTGAGAACAATCTGGAGTACGTGCATACGACTTCATGGGGTACAAGCACGCGCCTCATAGGTTCATTAATTATGGTGCATGGTGATGACCGCGGGCTGGCTCTGCCTCCTAAAGTTGCTCCTACACAAGTTGTTATGATTCCGATCGGGCCTCCAAAAACTCGCGAAGCAGTCATCGGACGGACGGACGAGCTGTTCGCACAGCTTAAGAAAGCGGGCATCCGTGTAAAAGTGGACGACCGCGCTGATGTAACACCGGGCTGGAAATTCAACGAATACGAAATGCGCGGAGTGCCTGTCCGTTTAGAACTCGGACCTCGGGATATGGAGAACGGAGTTTGTGTACTCGTCTCGCGTATCTCAGGAGAGAAAAGAATTGTTCAACAGGACAACCTGGTTGAAGAAGTTCAAACCATGCTGGAGCAGGTGCATAACGAAATGTTTGAGCGCGCACTGAAATTCCGTGAGGATCATTTCTATTCCGTGGATACGCTGGAAGAAATGAAATCCTCCATGGAAGAGAAACGCGGCTTCGCGCTTGCTGGCTGGTGCGGCTCCGAAGCATGTGAATCTCAGGTGAAGGAAGAGACCGGTGCTACCAGCCGTAATATTCCTTTTAACCCGGCTGAGAAGAAATCCGTTTGCATTTGCTGTGGAGAACCGGCCGAGCATACGGTTGTTTTTGCCAAAGCATATTAATATTCCTTCAAGTTTTGTATAGTTAACTTAAGTAGCTTCTGGCGAAAGGAGTCGGCGGGCCGAAAGAACCCAATGCTTTTTGACACCGGAAGCTTTTCATTTGGATTTGTGCGGATTTAAGGTGGGGGGAAGGCATGGAGCATAACGAGGAAAGAAGAAAACGATTCGAATTGCTGATGAAGCAGGGTGACATTCCGCCTGGACTGATGGATCCCTACTTCTTGGATGGCTATATAGAACGAGTGGAGATCAGCCGGGGCAACCGTGACTGGCACATAATCATTATTAAGGATACTCTGCTGCCGGCTCAGATTTATCGTACGTTTTGTCTCCGGATGCGGGAGAAGCTGCAGCACATCGCCAAGGTCAGCTTTTTATTCCAGTATGATGACAAGCTAAGCCGTTCAGATATTTTCCATGAATATTGGGGACTGTTTCTGGAGTGGGTGCACCGCGAGATTCCGTCAGTGAATGGTTGGTTGACCCGTTCGTCTCAGGAGCTCGAGGGGCAGAACCTCCTCCTTACTATGGCTGATTCTACCTCGCTGGAGCTGGCCCGCAAAAAAGGTATAGATAGCGCAATTATACGATTCTATGAAACATATTTTGGATTATCCCTGAAAGTTAAGGTGCAGATGGCGGAGAGTGAAACGCATGCAGATGCCATTGAAGAGTTCCAGCAGAAGCTGCAGCAGGAAGAGCGGCAGTTCATTGAAGAACTGATGACATCCGAACCGGAGCCTCTTCCAGAGGAAACGGACAGCGGTGAGGTTGTTAAACTGCAAGTGGGATATGATATTAAAGAGCCTCCTGTTCCAATTGTTCAGATTCAGGATGAAGAGAAGAAAATTACGATTCAAGGCACAATTTTCGGCTTGGACCGTAAAGAGCTGCGCAATGGCAGCACCTTATTCACTTTCTGCTTAACTGATTTCTCGGATTCACTTCAAATGAAGATGTTCGCTAAAAATAAAGAAGATCTAAAAGTCATGAGCCAGCTTGCCAACGGCAAATGGGTTAGGGCGCGCGGGAAAGTTGAATATGACCGCTTTATGCAGGTTCCCGAGCTCGTTATGATTCCATCTGATTTATCTGAGGTACAATCTCCGCCTCCACGGAAGGACAATGCGCCCAAGAAGCGCGTAGAGTTCCACCTTCATACAACGATGAGTACCATGGATGCGGTCACTCCAATTGATGCCTATGTCAAAACAGCTGCCAAATGGGGCCATCCGGCAATAGCAGTTTCCGACCATGGCGGGGTGCAGAGTTTTCCAGATGCGAATCATGCTGCTCATAAACATAAGATCAAAATGATATATGGCGTTGAGGCCAATGTGGTCAATGATTCGGTAAATATTGTCGAGAATCCTCTCCCGCTGGATCTGAAGACCGCCACTTATATCGTATTCGATATCGAGACCACCGGCTTGTCGATTACCCGTAATAACATTACTGAGCTGGCAGCCGTTAAAATGTGCGAAGGCAAGGAGATTGACCGGTACGCCACTTTTGTGAATCCGCATGAAAAAATCCCATACCATATTCAGCAGCTTACGAATATCACTGACGAGATGGTTAAGGATGCTCCGGATTTGGAGCCTGTACTGAAGCAGTTCGTAGAGTTTATTGGTGACAGTATCTTGGTTGCGCATAATGCCAGATTCGATATGGGCTTTATTCAAGCCTCACTGGTCAAGCTGGGATTGCCAGTACTCACAAATCCTTCTCTGGATACACTGGAGCTGGCGAGACTTTTGTTTCCAAACATGAAGAATCACCGGCTGAATACGCTGGCAGACAAATATAAGGTTCTGCTTGAGAGTCATCACCGTGCGATAGATGATACCGTAGCGCTGGGCGGGATTCTCAATGGCTTGCTTGCGGATGCGGAGAAGCTGAAGGGCATGACCAGGCTGGACCGCCTGAATGACTATGTCGGCAATGATTTGTCGAATACCCGTCCGTTTCACTGCGGAATTTATGCGCTCAATCCAGTCGGGAAAAAGAACCTGTATAAGCTGATTTCTATGTCACATACCGAATATTTCAAACGAGTTCCTTGCATCCCTAAATCGAAGCTCGAAGAGCTAAGAGACGGACTTTTGGTTATTTCGGGATGTGAACGCGGTGAGTTCTTTGAGACTGTCCTGAACAAAACCACTGAAGAAGCTATAGAGGTTGCCCAGTTCTATGATGTCCTGGAGATTCAGCCTCTGACCATGTACATGCATTTAGTAGATAAGGGGTTTGTTGCGAGCCCAGAGGATTTACGGAGCGTAGTGCGGAAGATTTGCGAAATTGGTGAGCAGATGAATAAACCGGTTATTGCAACCGGTAATGTGCATTATCTTGAACCACGGGACAAGCTATATCGCGATATAACGATCCACGGGATAACCGGCTTCAGCCCTTTGAAAGACCAGCGTAAACCTGATGCCCATTTCCGGACAACGGATGAAATGCTGGAGGAATTTGAATTCCTGGGCGCGGAAAAAGCAATGGAGGTCGTCGTTACCAATACCGTGGAGCTGGCTGACCGTTTTGAGGAGTATGAGCTATTCCCGGACAAACTGTTCACACCGAATATCGAAGGGGCAGACGAAGAGATCCGGGAGACCTGCTATAATACGGCCAAGTCTATTTATGGAGAAGAGCTTCCTGAGGTTGTTGTAGCACGGCTTGAGAAAGAACTGGGGCCGATTATCAAATACGGCTTCTCTGCCAACTACTTGATCTCCGAGCGTCTGGTTAAAAAATCGAACCGAGATGGCTATCTGGTAGGTTCCCGGGGTTCGGTTGGCTCTTCCGTTGTAGCTACCTTCCTCGGCATTTCTGAGGTTAATCCGTTGCCCGCCCATTATATTTGTAATAATTCAGATTGCCGCCATAGTGAGTGGTTTCTGGATGGCAGCGTGCCAAGCGGTTTTGACCTTCCGGATAAGGCCTGCCCGGATTGCGGGAATGCACTTAAGGGCGAGGGACAGGATATTCCATTTGAAACCTTTTTGGGATTTAAGGGCGACAAGGTTCCCGATATCGATTTGAACTTTTCGGGGGAATATCAGCCGAATGCCCATAACTTTACCAAAACCATGTTCGGGCCAGATAACGTGTTCCGTGCCGGGACAATTGGTACAGTAGCCGAAAAGACAGCTTTTGGCTTTACGAAGAAATATGAAGAACATCATCAGAAGCAGTGGCGCGGCGCCGAGGTAGGACGCCTTGCTGCCGGTTGCACCGGCGTCAAGCGGAGTACGGGCCAGCATCCGGGTGGTATCGTCGTAGTTCCGGATTATATCGATGTTGAGGACATTACACCTGTTCAGTTCCCGGCGGATGATGTCAACGCCGAGTGGAAGACAACTCATTTCGATTATCATGCATTTGATGCCAACCTGCTCAAGCTCGATATTCTCGGTCATGATGATCCGACCATGATGCGGATGCTGCAGGACTTGACCGGGGTAGATCCAACATCTATTCCGATGAATGACCCCAAAGTAATGAGCATGTTCAATTCTACGGAAGCACTTGGTGTATCTCCTGAACAGATCCGGTCGCCTGTTGCAACCTATGGTGTTCCGGAAATGGGAACCAAGTTCGTCCGTCAGATGCTTATTGAATCGAAGCCGACAAGCTTTGCCGATTTACTGCAGATTTCAGGGCTATCCCACGGTACAGGCGTATGGCTGGGCAATGCACAGGAACTGATCAAGAACAATACGTGCAATATTAAGACTGTGATTGGCTGCCGGGATGATATCATGCTCTTCCTGATCTATAAGGCGGGAATGGATGCGGGTCTTGCTTTCAAAATCACAGAGAGTGTACGTAAAGGTAAAGGGTTATCTGCAGAATGGATCGAGGAAATGAAGAAGTGTAAAGTACCGCAATGGTATATCGATTCCTGTCTGAAGATCCAATACATGTTTCCGAAGGCGCATGCTGCTGCTTATGTTATCTCAGCGGTGCGTACCGCCTATTTCAAGCTATATCATCCTATTGAATATTATGCTACGTACTTTTCAGTCAGAGCGGCCGATTTTGACATTGAGCTTTGCTGCAAGGGTTATGAAGCGATCGGACGGCAGATCGTAGAGATTGAGCAAAAGGCTTTCCAGGCTTTGCCGAAAGAGAAGGCGATGCTGCCAATCCTGGAGATGGCTCTTGAGATGACCGCACGCGGATTAACCTTCAAGAATATTGATCTTTACCGCTCCGACGCTACCAAATTCACAGTGGACGGTAGCAGTCTGATTCCACCGTTCTCTGCTTTACAGGGAATTGGCGAGAATGCGGCCTATAATATCGCTGCTGCCAAAGACGCTGGAGAGTTTCTGTCGATCGAGGATTTTCAGCAAAAATCAAAAGCCAGTAAAACGGTAATCGAAACGCTTACCTCGATGGGATGTTTCCGGGGGTTGCCGGAAAGTAACCAGCTCTCACTGTTTTAATCGTCCGGGAATGTGGAAATCGCATTTTGGGCATATTCAATAATGTACGAAAGCCCCGTGATTCTTGGATTCACAAAGGGGAGTCAAGGGCTGGCACTTGTCAGTGCACACGCACCTATGGTATAATTTTTCTTGGTAATAATGCGAAAAGTCCGTTGTGTAAAGAGTGGGGAAACCCACTCTTTATCTTTGGTATATAGCAAAGACAAGTTCGTGGAGGTTATCATCTTTTGAGCACACCCAAATCCAAAATTAAACAAACGGTAGAGCAAATGCTCGGTCCCTATCTGGACGACCACGGTTTTGAACTGGTGGATGTTGAATACGTGAAGGAAGGCTCCAATTGGTTTCTGCGTATATTCGTAGATAAAGAAGGCGGCATTGATATTGATGACTGCGGATCGATCAGCGAATATTTCAGCCAAAAGCTGGATGAGAATGATCCGATTCCTGAAGCTTATTTCCTTGAAGTATCCTCACCTGGAGCGGAGCGTCCGCTTAAAAAGGCTGCGGATGTCGCCAAAGCTGTAGGCAAGGATGTCTATGTCACCGTCTATGAGCCTATTCATGGTCTCAAAGAATTTGAAGGCCGGCTGCTTTCATTCGAAGGTGAAGAATTGCTCATCTCCGCGGGCAAAAAGCAATTTGTTGTGCCATATGCCAAAGTCGCCAGCGCGAGATTGGCCATTATTTTTTAACGTCTTGAAAGGGGGACCGGAATTTCATGAGTATGGATTTTATCGAAGCTATGAATGAACTGGAAAGGGAGAAAGGCATCAGCAAGGACGTGCTGTTTGAAGCCATTGAGGCTGCGCTGATCTCCAGCTATAAACGTAATTTTAATGCGGCGCAGAATGTACGCGTCGACATGAACCGCAATACAGGGGTAATCAAAGTGTTTGCCCGCAAATTGGTTGTGGATGAGGTTCTGGATATCCGCACTGAAATTTCCTTGCCGGCGGCAAGAGAAATTAATCCTCATTTTCAGCTTGAAGACATTGCTGAGCTTGAAGTAACACCACGTGATTTTGGACGCATTGCTGCCCAGACAGCGAAGCAGGTTGTAACACAGCGTATTCGCGAAGCGGAGCGCGGACTTATCTATAACGCCTTTATCGACAAGGAAGACGATATCGTTACAGGACTTGTACAGCGTCAGGATATGCGCAATGTTTATGTGGATCTTGGCAAAATTGAGGCGGTTCTCCCGCTGAACGAATTAATGCCTGGTGAAAAGTTTAAGCAAAGCGAGCGTATCAAGGCATATATCACTAAAGTGGAGAATACAACCAAGGGCCCGCAGATCATGTTGTCCCGCAGTCATCCCGGTTTGCTGAAGCGCTTGTTTGAGCTTGAAGTTCCGGAGATTTTTGACGGCGTGGTTGAGATCCGTTCTGTAGCACGCGAAGCTGGATTCCGTTCAAAGATCGCGGTATACTCCCGTAATCCTGAAGTTGATCCGGTAGGCTCGTGCGTCGGACCAAGAGGAACTCGCGTACAAACGATCGTTAATGAACTTCGCGGTGAGAAGATTGATATCGTTCGTTACTCTGAGCACGTGCAGGAATATGTTGCTAATGCGCTAAGCCCGTCCAAAGTACTTGAAGTTCAAGTATTTGAAGCCGAGAAAATGGCACGAGTAATCGTTCCTGATTATCAATTGTCTCTGGCAATTGGTATTAAAGGACAAAATGCCCGTCTTGCCGCCAAGCTTACAGGATGGAAGATTGATATCAAGAGTGAAACTCAAGCGGAGCAGGAATACGGTAGACCTAGAGCAGCAAGTGATGAAATGCATCAGGATTCCGTCTCCATCGATTAATTAACTCTCGGCGGGAGGTGCATGTATGAAACAAAGAAAGATTCCGCTGCGCAAATGTGTCGCTACCCAGGAGATGATGCCCAAGAAGGAACTGATCCGTGTGGTCAGAACTCCTGAAGGCGAAGTGCTCATAGATCTGACGGGCAAGAAGTCAGGACGGGGAGCGTATATCTGCGGCAAGCTGGAATGCTTCAAGCTGGCTCAAAAAACAAAGGCGCTTGACCGAGCACTCAAATGCCAGGTCAGTCCGGAAATTTATGCTCAGCTTGCCCGGGATTTCGTATCCGTGGAAGAGCAGTTTCTGGCATCAAAGGATAGTGAGGATAATGAGTAAGGCTCTTTCTTATTTGGGGCTTGCCATGCGTGCGGGCAAGATAGTTACCGGCGATGAAGCCGTATTGAAAGCAGTAAGGTCTTCAGAAGCGAAACTCGTTGTACTTGCGGGCGACGCATCAGATAATACACAAAAAAAGTTCCGGGATAAGTGCGGAACCTACGATATTCCACTAGTAATCGCATTTCACCGGGATACTCTCGGTGCAAGTATTGGTAAGGATCAGCGCGTTGTGCTGGCCGTTACGGATAAAGGATTCGCGGAAATGATCTCCAAGCAACTCGGAGATACTGTCGGAGGTGGAGTTATTGACTAAGGAAGACAATAAAGACAAACTGCGTGTTTATGAGTACGCTAAATCATTAAACATGAGCAGCAAGGAAATCATTACGATTCTGAAGCGTTTGAATGTCCCTGTGAATAACCATATGAGCGTCATGGAAAATGGTTCCGTGACTAAAGTGGAACAATTCTTCAAAGACATAAAGTCAAACGCAGCAGCCAAACGCGATAGCGGGACCAGCAGCCGCCCGGCGAATACCGGTGCACCAACAGCTGAAGTCTCAGGCAGCCAGAATGTTAACAAAAATCAACCGGAAAAGCAGGTAGGTATGAACAGTAACCAAAACAACAACCAATCGACAACGTCACCAAGGCCCCAAAGCGGACAAGATTCGCGCAGAACACAAACAGGCGGAACGCAGAATGCACGTCCGCAATCTGGCGGAGCTCCTCGCCAAGGCAGTACAGGTGGCAGCCGTCCACAGAGTAGCACTGGTTCAACCGGCGGCAGTCGTCCGCAGGGCAGCAGCAGCCGTCCACAAGGCAGTACTGGCCCAAGACCGCAAGGCAGCACTGGTGGCAGCCGTCCGCAAGGCGGAACTGCACCACGTACTGACAGCCGTCCACAAGGTGGATCTGCACCACGTACAGATAGCCGTCCGCAAGGCGGAGCACCACGCACTGGAGCTCCAGGCGGCAGCCGTCCGCAAGGATCACAAGGCGGAGCACCGCGCACGGGTGACCGTCCACAAGGCGCACCTGCAGGCGGTGGAGATTTCTCCCGCGGCGGTGACAGAGGTCCCAAGAAGAATGCGACTGGCGGCAGACCGAACAACAACAATGGTAACCAGAAGCGGTTTGAAGATGGCAAAGGCGGAGGCAACTTCCGCGGCCGTGGAGGCAAGAATACACGCGGTCGTAACCAGCCGATGGAACGCCGCGAGAAGATTGACAACACACCGAAGAAAATCATTGTTCGCGGCAACATGACTGTCGGCGAGACAGCAAAACTGCTGCATAAGGATGCTTCGGAAGTCATTAAGAAGCTGATCCTGATGGGTGTGATGGCTACCATTAATCAGGAACTGGATATTGATACAATTCTGCTGCTTGCCGGTGAATTCGGAGTAGAAGTAGAAGTGAAGATCCCTGTCGACGAAGACAGCTTCGAAACGGTAGAAGAAAATGACAGCGAAGAGGATTTGCAGTCCCGTCCTCCAGTCGTTACCATTATGGGTCACGTTGACCATGGTAAGACTACTTTGCTAGATGCGATCCGGTCCACCAACGTAACTGGCGGCGAAGCCGGCGGGATTACGCAGCATATCGGTGCGTACCAAGTCGAAATCAATCACAAAAAAATCACGTTCCTCGATACACCGGGTCACGAAGCGTTTACCGCAATGCGTGCCCGTGGTGCACAAGTTACAGATATGACCATTATCGTTGTTGCTGCGGATGACGGTGTAATGCCGCAAACAGTAGAAGCGATTAACCATGCCAAAGCTGCAGGACTTCCAATCATTGTGGCTGTCAACAAGATCGACAAGCCAGGTGCAGATCCTGACAAGGTGAAGCAAGAGCTTACAAGTTATGAGTTGGTACCGGAAGAGTGGGGCGGCGATACTATCTTCGTTAACCTGTCCGCTAAACAGCGCATCAACCTGGAAGAATTGCTGGAAATGATTCTGCTCGTTGCTGAAGTTAATGAGTACAAAGCGAATCCGGATAAACGGGCGCGCGGTACAGTTATTGAAGCCGAGCTAGACAAGAGCCGCGGTCCGGTAGCACGTATCCTCGTACAACACGGTACACTCAAAGTCGGAGACGCATTTGTAGCCGGTAACTCCTTTGGACGTGTACGTGCGATGGTGAATGACAAAGGCCGTCGTCTCAAGGAAGCGGGACCTTCCACACCAGTGGAAATTACCGGTTTGACTGAAGTTCCGCAAGCCGGCGATCCGTTTATGGCTTTCGAAGATGAGCGTAAAGCTCGTGCGATTGCTGACAGACGTTCGACTACCCAACGTGTATCCGAATTGAACACGAACAGCCGTGTAACTCTGGATGATCTGTTCAAACACATCAAGGATGGCGAGATCAAAGATCTGAACGTGATTATCAAAGGTGACGTTCAAGGTTCGGTAGAAGCTCTGAAAGGCTCCCTGGCCAAAATCGAAGTTGAAGGCGTCCGCGTGAAAATTATTCATAGCGGTGCAGGTGCGATCACTGAATCGGATATTGCTCTTGCAGCGGCTTCCAACGCGATTGTTATCGGCTTTAACGTTCGTCCGGATGCACAGACTAAAGCGGCTGCGGATCAGGAGAAAGTGGACGTTCGTCTGCACAACGTAATATACAATGTTATTGAGGAAATTGAGCATGCTATGAAAGGGATGCTTGATCCTATCTTTAAAGAGAACGTTATCGGCCATGCCGAAGTACGTAGCGTCTTCAAAATCAGTAAAGTCGGTACAGTTGCAGGATGTATGGTTACTTCCGGCAAAATTGCCCGCAATGCTGAAATGCGTTTGATCCGCAGCGGAATTGTTGTGTTTACAGGCAAGATTGATAGCTTGAAACGCTTCAAGGACGAGGCAAAAGAAGTAGCACAAGGCTACGAATGCGGTATTACCCTGGAACGCTATACTGATCTCCAAGAGGGCGACGTTATTGAAGCGTTCATCATGGAAAAGGTTGAGCGCTAAGCAAAGAGGTGAACACACATGTCTAAAATTAGAGCTGGACGTGTAGGCGAGCAGATTAAAAAAGAGCTTAGCCTACTCATCCAAAAAGAACTGAAAGACCCCCGGATCGGATTCGTGACTGTAACCGGCGTAGATGTAACTAACGATCTGTCGCAGGCCAAAGTGTACCTTAGCGTATTTGGGGATGATGAACAAAAAGCGAACTCGCTCAAGGCGATCGAGAAAGCTAATGGTTATCTGCGCTCGGAAATCGGTAAAGCAATCCGTCTCCGGCACACGCCAGAGCTGATCTTCAAAATCGATGAGTCTGTTGCATACGGCAGCCACATTGAGAAGCTGCTCGGAGAAATCGGCAAGAACGAAAGCTAGGCAACATAAAGGAGACGGCGAATGCAGAGCTATGAACAAAGTCTCCAGCAGGCCCATAAATTTCTGCTGGAACACGACGATTATTTAGTAGTGTCGCATGTTCAGCCGGACGGAGATGCAGTCAGCTCCACCCTCGCGGTGGGCTGGCTTCTCTCATGTCTGGGCAAAAAATACACTATGATTAACGAGGGGCCAATCCCGACTCGGATGGAATATTTGTGGCATGCACGCGAAATCGTGGATATGTCAGTATCCGGACCTATGGGTCCATACAGTAATATCATCTGCGTGGATTGTGCCGACTTTAAGCGGGTGGGACAGACCCAGCGTTATTTTGCCGAGGATGCCCAAATTCTCAATATCGATCATCATCCTACCAATAACGGATATGGTTCTGTAACGCTAATCAAACCGGATGCCGCTGCAACCGCCGAAATTCTATTTGATCTGCTGAAGACCTTTCAAGTGGACTGGAATCTTGATATTGCTACAGCCGTGTACACGGGTCTGTTGACTGACACTGGTGGTTTCCGTTACACCAACACCTCTTCCAAAGTAATGGCCATCGTGTCCGAGCTGCTTGCACTAGGCGTGAATGGACCCGAGCTGGCTGAGACGCTGCTTGAAGAAATGACGCTTGCCCAGGTAAAAGTGCTGAACAAGGCTCTGAATACGTTGGAACTGTCACCTCAGGGAGATATTGCATGGGTGTATGTTACCCCTCAGGATATGATTGACTGCGGGGCGGCCAACGAAGACTTGGAAGGCATTGTGAATTATCCGAGGAATATCCGCGGTGTAGAGGTCGGTATTCTGTTCAAAGTCATTCATGACCAGGCTGTGAAGGTAAGTCTTCGCTCTGCCGGGAAAGTGGATGTGGCTGAGCTTGCCCAGACCTTTGGTGGCGGAGGCCATACCCGTGCAGCAGGTGCAAAGATCGAAGCTCCGTTGGAGCAGGTCATCCCGCTGATTCTCGAGGAGGTCCGGAGATATCTATGAGTGAGTTTGAAGGGGTCTTGGCTGTATACAAACCTGCAGGATTCACCTCGCATGATGTAGTTGCTAAGGTGCGTCGCATTCTGCGGATGAAACGGATTGGACACACAGGAACACTGGATCCTCAGGTAACCGGTGTTCTGCCGCTATGTTTGGGACGGGCTACCCGAATGGTAGAATATATTCAGGAGCTCCCTAAGGAATACGTAGCAACCTTACGACTGGGAATGTCCAGCGATACGGAAGATTTGACGGGGACGATTACAGAGACGGTTCAAGAGGTTCATGTGACCGAAGAACAGGTTCTGGATACTTTGAAGTCATTCACCGGAGTCATTTCTCAGACCCCTCCCATGTATTCTGCCGTTAAGGTTGACGGAAAGCGACTTTACGAACTTGCCCGTGAAGGTAAGACCGTGGAACGGAAGAGCCGCGAAGTTGAAATCTATGAGATTGAAATGCTGGATTTTAAATGGAATGGCAATTACCCAGATATTACATTCCGGGCGCTTTGCTCCAAAGGAACTTATATCCGGACATTATGCGTAGATATTGGTCGTGCACTGGGCTTCCCCGGTGTTATGGTTAAGCTTGAACGAACAATGTCAGCCGGCATCCGAAGTGACCGTTGTTTGACCTTTGAGCAGATTGAGCAGCTAGTATCCGAAGGCAATCTTGAGGATCACCTGATCCGAACGGACGAAGCAATCGCTCATATGCCTGCTCACAAGGTGATGGACGAGAAGAAGAAAGCTGCTATCCAAGGCCAACGCCTATCTACGCGTCATGTGGCACCAGAAGTGAAAGAGCAGGGCCATTTCCGGTTGTATGATCTACAAGGGACATTTCTTGGAATCTATGAGCTTGAGGATACTGGGGCCATTGCTCCTGTCAAAGTGTTTGCACAGAACTAATATCAATTTTACAAAGTGAATTGCAGGTGAGAACAGCGTGAGAACCGTAACATTAACCTTTCCTATATCGCCGGAGAATGCAGCAGAGTGGGCTCAGCCCCAGGTAGCGGCACTCGGGCAGTTTGACGGTCTGCACCGCGGACATGCCAGCGTTATCAAATCCGCTGTGGCTTTGGCTCGTCAAAAAGGTGTCACCGCTGCGGTGATCACTTTTCATCCCCACCCAAAGGATGTTATGGGCAGGGGGGATTATGACGGATATTTGACACCCCCGCTCGACAAGCAGGAACTGCTCGTGGAGATGGGCGTGGATATTCTGTATATCATTGAATTTAATGAGCAGCTATCTAAGGTATGTCCGGAGGATTTCGTGACCGGCATGCTGTTTCCACTGCAGCTTATTGCCGCTGTGGTAGGATTTGATTTCCGGTTTGGTTATAAAGGCGAAGGTGATGCCGATATGCTTCGCAAGCTGGGAGAAGGTGTAATGGAAGTGGAGACGGTAGCTCCCTTTCTGCTCAACGAACAGAAGGTCAGCAGCTCCGGTATCCGCAAAAGTCTGCAAAGCGGAGAGCTGGAGATCGCCAACTTCTGGTTTGGGCGTTGTTACCATTTACGCGGTACTGTTGTACATGGAGAAAAACGTGGACGCACCATCGGCTTCCCTACGGCCAATCTGCAGCTTGCTGACCGGTTTGTTATCCCTGCTAAAGGTGTATACGCTGTCCGCGTGTTCCATGAAGGAACGGTATTATCCGGTGTCATGAACGTGGGGGTTAAACCTACCTTCCATGCCGATGAAACAGTTCCAAGCTTCGAAGTGCATGTGTTTGATTTCGATGGGGATTTGTATGATAAGGAGCTTATGGTGGAGCTTGTTTCATTTATCCGGCCAGAGCGTAAATTTGATTCCATTCAAGCCCTTGTTGCGCAGATTAGCGCTGATGCCGATACCGCGAAAGCAGTGCTTACTGGCGATAAATAAATGCTTGGGACTTGCCGTTTACTTTTATCTTCTAAGATGCTATACTGATTAACGTTGCTGGAAAAATCAGCATCATAACCTTAGCTTGGTTATTTGCTCTCACCGGCGGTGACGAGGCTATTGGCGATTATAATGAAGGAGGTGAACAGGATGGCATTGACTCAAGAACGTAAACACCAATTGATTGACGAGCACAAAACTCATGAATCCGATACTGGATCCCCTGAGGTGCAAGTTGCTATCCTTACGGAGAACATCGTTAATCTGACAGATCACTTGCGTACCCACAAAAAGGATCATCATTCCCGCCGTGGACTTCTCAAGATGGTTGGACAACGTCGTAAATTGCTTGCGTATTTGAAAAACAAAGACGTTAAGCGTTACAGCGCACTGATCGAAAAGCTCGGATTGCGTCGTTAATCATCGATAAGATTACCCTTAAAGCAGCCTGGTTGTTTACCGTATGTCCTTCTCGGAGCGACGACGGAGGACGACCGGGTTGCTTTTTGAAAATAAGGGTAATATATTTTTTATGAGACCTTACCGAGGTATCAACTTATACGCAGAAACGGCTGCTTCTTTTTCATGTGAGGACAAGCCGTTTCTTCTTATATTGCTCTCGTCTTCAGCAGATGGGATAACGAATGAACACTACTTACATTCAAGGAGGGAATTTATGGAACAACGTGTTGAAATGCAGCTGGGCGGAAGACGCCTTGTGCTGGAAACCGGCCGTTTGGCCAAACAAGCGAACGCAGCAGTGATGGTGCGTTATGGCGATACTTCAGTATTGTGTACGGTTACAGCTTCGAAAGAACCCAAGGATTTGGATTTTTTCCCGCTTACCGTTAACTATGAAGAAAGATTATATGCAGTAGGTAAAATTCCCGGAGGATTCATCAAACGGGAAGGCAGACCGAGTGAAAAAGCGATTCTGTCGAGCCGCTTGACCGACCGTCCGATTCGTCCATTGTTTCCGGAAGGTTTCCGTAATGATGTTCAGGTATTGAACATGGTTATGAGCGTAGACCAGGACTGCACACCGGAAATTGCTGCGATGATCGGAACATCTGCCGCACTTAGCATATCTGATGTTCCATTTGACGGTCCAATTGGCGGCGTGGCTGTAGGCCGGGTCAATGGTGAGTTTGTCATCAACCCTGACATTGCCCAGCAGGCTGTAAGCGATATGTATCTGGTCGTTGCCGGAACAAAAGAAGCCATCATGATGGTCGAAGCGGAAGCTAATGAATTAGCGGAAGATATTATGCTCGAAGCCATTATGTTCGGACATGACGAAATCCGTAAGATTGTGGCTGTGATTGAAGATCTGGTTAAAGTAGCCGGTAAAGAGAAAATGGAAGTGAAACTGCACACGGTGAATGCCGAAGTGAATGCAGATGTTCGCGCCATGGCCGAAAGCCGTCTGGTGGAAGCTGTAAAAATTGCCGAGAAGCATGCACGTCAAGAAGCTATTGATGTCGTTAATAACGAGACTGTTGCGTATTTCGTGGAGAGATACATAGAAACACCTGAACTGTTGAAGGATGTCAAGGAAGTTCTACATGACATCGTGAAAGAAGAAGTCAGACGTCTGATCACCCATGACAAGGTTCGTCCAGATGGTCGTAAGCTGGATGAGATTCGTCCGATTGAATGTGATACAAGCCTTCTCCCGCGTACGCATGGTTCCGGTCTGTTCACACGTGGACAAACACAAATCCTTAGTGTATGTACACTTGGCGCACTTGGTGATGTGCAGATTCTTGATGGAATCGATCTTGCCGAAACCAAACGTTTCATGCACCATTACAACTTCCCTCCGTTCAGCGTAGGGGAAGCCCGTCCGCTTAGAGCACCAGGTCGTCGTGAAATCGGTCACGGAGCCCTTGGCGAACGCGCCTTATCCAAAGTCATTCCGAGTGAAACTGAATTCCCGTACACCATTCGTCTTGTATCTGAAGCTATTGAATCTAACGGTTCTACTTCCCAGGCAAGCATTTGTGCCAGTATTCTGGCCATGATGGATGCTGGGGTTCCAATCAAAGCGCCAGTTGCCGGTGTGGCAATGGGTCTCATTAAGGATGGAGAGCATGTATCGATCCTGACTGATATTCAAGGCATGGAAGATCACCTTGGCGATATGGACTTTAAGGTAGCGGGTACAGCAGAAGGTGTAACTGCAATCCAGATGGACATTAAAATTGCTGGTATTGATCGCCAAATCTTACAGGATGCACTGCAGCAGGCTAAAGAAGGACGTATGTTTATTTTGGGCAAAATGCTTGAAGTCATCTCCGAGCCTAGACCTACCCTGTCCAAGTATGCACCGAAGATCATTATCATCAATATCAATCCGGATAAGATCCGTGATGTTATTGGTGCAGGTGGTAAAATCATCAACAAAATCATTGAAGAGACCGGCGTAAAAATCGATATCGAGCAAGACGGACGCGTATTTATCGGCTCCTCTGATGAAGAGATGATTCAAAAAGCCCGTTCGATTATCGAAGGCATTGTACGTGAAGTACAAGTCGGTGAAATCTATGTGGGTACGGTTCGTCGTATCGAGAAATTCGGCGCTTTCGTTGAGCTGATTCCTGGTAAAGATGGACTTGTGCATATCTCCCAGCTGTCCACAGAACGTGTGGCTAAAGTGGAGGATGTGGTTGCGATTGGCGATACCATTACCGTTAAGGTAACTGAGATCGACCAGCAAGGCCGTGTCAACCTGTCCCGTAAAGCGGTATTGACTTCCGAAAGCGGAGCTAAAGCTTAATTTTCAGAATTCAAGGGAATACGGATATATGGGTTTCAAAAGAGACAGAAGCGAATGCGCTCTGGCTCTTTTTTAACATTTACATGAGTTCATGCTTTCTTCTGAAATGATTTGCCCTAGGCATAAAATCATTAAGCTGTACATAGGCTGGGACAAAGCCTCCCACTGCAAGAGCGGGAGTGTGATCCGTTTTTGCCTGGAGGGAAGGTACATGAAGCTCGAAAAGACCGCAATCATACTGGCCTGCACAACTGTGATTATCGGAATTGGGAGCACCAGCGGACCAGTTAAAGCAATGCTTCGGGAGATTTCACCTAATCAAAGTGTGATAGAAGTGTGGAAGTCCATTCTCCCTGCGACTTCAGACGATAAACTTCGAATGGCGATTGAAGAAAAGGCGGCAAAACTAAACGCCCCACCGGTTGACGCTGTACTCGATAGGGTATGGAAGGCAGTTCCGGGTTATAACGGTCTGGAAGTCGATGTGGAAGAGTCGTACCGCAAATCCTTGGCGTTGCCGTCACCGGACGGGAAGCCGAAGCTCGTATACAAGCAAATAGTACCAGGAGTATCTTTGAAAGATCTTGGGGCTCAGCCGATTTACCGGGGCAACCCTAGAAAGCCTATGGTTTCCCTGATGATCAATGTGGCATGGGGCAATGAGTATATCCTCCCGATGCTGGATATCTTGGATGAGGAGAAGGTTAAGGCTACTTTTTTCCTCGATGGAAGCTGGTTGAACAAAAATTCTGAGCTGGCGTTGGAAATGCTAAAGCGTGGGCACGAGCTGGAAAATCACGCATATACCCATCCGCAAATGAGCAGGCTTAGCCGGGAACGGGCTACTCTTGAAATAGACAAAACACGAAAGCTTCTGGAGAAGCTGGGTGTAAAAAATACATGGTTCGCTCCGCCTTCCGGTGATTTCGACCAGGAAACAGTGGAGATTGCAAGCGGGCTTGGGCTTCGTACGGTATTGTGGACGCTGGACACGGTGGACTGGCGCAATCCGTCTCCGGAGTCCGTTGTAACAAAAATTACATCCAAGGTTGAGCCAGGATTTCTAATTCTGATGCATCCGACCAATTCTTCCTCCAAAGCGCTGAAAGGCATGATATCCGGGATCAAAGCAAAAGGTCTGCAGCTGGGAACAGTAAGCCAGACGTTGTCTTCTGAGCGCATATTACCTTCTGAAGTTGAGTGAGCAGGTTATTTCTGCTAATATCAGTAGGGATTTATAATTTAGCAGCTCATGAAATGAACAGAGGAAGAGACAAAGGTAAGGCCGGGAGGATTTATAGTGGAAAAAATAGTGTTATCCAATGGATTACGGGTTGTCATGGAGAAAATCCCTACGGGTCGTTCGGTTTCATTCGGAATCTGGGTCAAAACCGGATCACGGAATGAAGCGCCCGAGAACAACGGGGTTTCTCATTTTGTAGAACATATGCTTTTTAAGGGCACAGAACGTTTTAGCGCTAAAGAAATTGCAGAACAGTTCGATGCCATTGGCGGGAATGTAAATGCATTTACCTCCAAGGAATATACGTGTTATTACGCCAAGGTGCTGGATGAGCATCTGCCGATTGCGGTTGATGTTCTTTCGGATATGTTTTTCCGTTCCAAGATGGATGCGGAGGAGCTCGCAAAGGAGAAGAACGTAATTCTTGAAGAAATATCCATGTGCGAGGATACACCCGATGATTTGGTACATGATCTGCTCTGCGCCGCCGCTTATGGTGAGCACCCGCTGGCCTATACCATTCTAGGGCTGAGAGAACGACTGATGGATATGACCCCTGAGGATCTTCATGCTTATATGAAAAAGCAGTATACGATTGAGAACACCGTCATTAGTGTTGCGGGCAATATTGATGATGGGATTGTCGATCTGCTGGAGCGTCATTTCGGTTCTTTTGATAATCATGGAACATCGGAACCTCTGTCGCCACCGGATTTTCAAGGAGAATTCAAGTTTCACCGTAAAAAAACAGAGCAGAATCACATCTGTATCTCCCTTCCCGGAGTCCGGTCCGGTGATCCGCTCCAGTATGCCATGGTGCTGATCAACAACGCCATCGGCGGAGGTATGAGTTCCCGTTTATTCCAGGAAATCCGCGAAAAGCGCGGGCTGGCTTACTCTGTATATTCGTATCACAGCGCTCAAGCGGACAGCGGTCTGTTTACGGTGTACGCAGGAACAGCTCCAAAGCAGACCAAAGAGGTTACTGAACTTACGAAAGAAATGCTGCGTGATCTAGCCGAAAACGGACTGAGTGAGGATGAACTGAGAAAAGGTAAAGAACAGCTTAAGGGCAGCCTGATTCTCAGTTTGGAGAGCACCAGCAGCCGGATGAACCGGATTGGTAAAAATGAGCTGATGCTCGGCAGGCATGATACATTGGATGAAATGATCGCCAAGATCGAAGAGGTTACGATGGATGATATTAACCGTACCCTCGACCTGATGTTCGCAGAACCGCTGGCCATCGCTATGGTTGGCTCATCGGATAAAGTTATTGGAAAAGTTAGGAGAGATGATCTTGTCTTATTACGTTCAAATCAATAAACTCCCGGGCAATGATGGAGTTAACCTTCCGCGGAAAATGTCGGAGCAGGCCTCCGGGTATGATCTGTTTGCAGCTGTTGAGGGAGAAGTAGTGCTTGCTCCCGGGCAACGGGCACTGATACCGACTGGGATCGCATTGGCTATGCCGGATGGACTGGAGGCGCAGATTCGCCCGCGCAGCGGTCTGGCGCTGAAGCATGGGATAACCTGCCTCAATACACCGGGAACGATTGATGCGGATTACCGCGGTGAAATTAAGGTGCTGCTGATCAATCTGGGGCAGGAGCCTTTTGCCATCGCCCGTAATGAGCGGATCGCTCAAATGGTGTTCCAGGCCGTTCCAGCCGTAACACTCGTAGAGGTAGAGGAACTTTCCGATACCGTTCGAGGCGCTGGGGGCTTCGGACATACAGGGAAATAATGTAGATTGGGCCTGTAGCTTCGTCATATTGACGTTGCTACAGGCTTTTTTTGTGTGGAATTGTTGTCCTTCACTATCCGCTTTCACCCATCTGCAGCCACCGGCATAAGATGCTCTATAGTCGAAAGTGTAGTTGAAAGGAGCGTCATCCCTATGCTTACTGGCGTGAGGATCGTCTTCCTGGGCGGGGACGCAAGACAGATTGAAGTGATTCGGAAATGTGTGGAAATGGATGCCACAGTAAGCGCTGCCGGGTTTGATAAATGGGAGACCCCGTGTGAAGGCGTTAGCCTTGAGTCGATGACTGTCGAACTGCTGGGCCGGGCGGATGTGCTTGTGCTGCCGACAGTGGGCTGTGATGATGAGGGAAATATTAATGCTTTGTTTTCCTCCGAGCGCTTACGGCTTTTGGAAGAGCATACCGCAGCATTGCCTCAGCAGTGTCTGGTTTATACAGGTATGGCCAAAGGATACTTACGGAAGTTATGCGCCGCCCGCAAGCTGAAGCTTGTTGAGCTGCTGGACCGGGACGATGTTGCCATTTACAACTCGATTCCGACGGCGGAAGGCGCTTTGGTAATGGCGATTCAGAATACTGATTTTACCATCCACGGCTCAGATGCAATGGTCCTCGGCATGGGAAGAACCGGTTTTACGATGGCCCGGAGCCTTCAGGGTCTTGGTGCAAATGTGAAAATGGGAGTACGGCGGCAGGAGCACTACGCGCGGGCGGAAGAAATGGGCTGGAAGCCTTTTATGACTGCTGAACTATTGAATCATGTAACGGATACGGATTTAATATTCAACACCATTCCAGGGATGATCATTACAGCTCAGGTACTCTCAAGAATCCCCAAGCATACTGTAATTATTGACTTGGCCTCTGCTCCAGGAGGCTGTGACTTCCGTTATGCGGAGAAGAGGGGAATCAAAGCCATTCTCGCCCCGGGACTACCGGGAATTGTGGCGCCGAAGAGTGCCGGAATTATTATGGCGAATGCGCTGGTGCAGTCGATTTCGGATGAGATTTTGATCAGGGGGAATGAGGAATGAACTGGCACGGAAAAACGGTCGGGTACGCAATTACCGGTTCCCACTGCACATTTGCCGAAGTAATGCCGCAGATTCAGCGATTTATGGACGGCGGCGCGAACGTTGTGCCCATCGTTTCTAGCTCGGTAATGACTACGGACACCCGGTTCGGCACATCGGAAAATTGGTTAAAACAGTTGAAAGATATAACAGGGAATGATATCATTTCTACAATTGTTGAAGCAGAACCGCTCGGTCCTTCCAAGCTGCTGGATGTGCTTACTATAGCGCCCTGCACAGGAAATACCACCAGTAAGCTGGCTAACGCAATGACAGATAGTCCTGTACTTATGGCGGCGAAATCGCAGATGCGCAACGGGCGTCCTGTGGTGCTCGCGATCTCCACCAACGACGGACTGGGTCTGAATGCTGCGAATATCGCCAAGCTGCTGGTAGCCAAAAATATTTATTTTGTTCCGTTTGGCCAAGATAATCCTACAGGAAAACCCAATTCTCTGGTGGCGCGTATGGACCTCATTCCTGAGGCCTGCTACGCTGCTCTGCAGGGAAACCAACTGCAGCCGATGATCATTGAGCGATTTCCTTCAGCATAATAACCGATGATGCAATTTATACAGCAGCTTTGCCCGGATACCGTCTCCTACACTGGGGGCGGTTCATCCATTTCATTTCCATTCCTTGTTTACAAATACTGCGGCAGAAGGGGAACCTTCTTCAGCGGGCTGTATTCTTGCGTCTTTGGTAATGGGCTTGCTCAATGATAATGGAGGAATAATAGATGAAAATTCTAGTACAGAAATTTGGCGGGACATCCCTGTCTACCCCACAGGCCAGAGAACATGTGATGGGACATGTGAAACGCGAGCTCGCAGATGGTTACAGTCTGGTTATCGTGGTTTCAGCCATGGGACGGCGCGGGGAGCCTTATGCTACCGATACTTTACTGGATTGGGTTGTACAGAACGGCAACGCACTTCCGGAGCGGGAGAAAGATCTTTTGCTATGCTGCGGTGAGATTATTTCCGCAACTACACTATGCAGTCTGCTCGAAATGGAAGGCATCCGTTCCACGGTCCTTACAGGGGCCCAGGCGGGCTTTCTGACGGACAGTGGCTACGGCAATGCCAGAATACTCGATGTGCGTCCAGAACGCATCCTGCGAGAACTGAGAGAGCAGAAGGTTGTCATTGTGACAGGATTCCAGGGACAGACTGAGGCAGGAGACTTCACGACCCTTGGGCGCGGCGGAAGTGATACTTCGGCAACAGCACTTGGAGCTGCACTTCGCGCAGAGATGGTTGATATTTATACGGATGTGGATGGCATACTAACAGCGGATCCGCGCATAGTAGAGGATGCCAGACCTTTAACTTATATGACCTACACAGAAATTTGTAATATGGCCTATCAAGGGGCCAAAGTTATTCATCCGCGCGCGGTGGAGATCGCCATGCAGGCGCAGATTCCGATGCGGGTACGATCTACGTTCTCCGAAGGAGCAGGCACCCTCGTTACACAGCAGGAAGGTTTCAGCGATATGTCAAGCGGGATTGTAGATCGTTTTGTTACCGGAATTGCTTATGTCAGCAATATTACGCAAATCGCTGTGGATTGTCCTGAGGGCAATATAGGCGGTGTTCAGCTTCAAATCTTTAAGAGTATGGCGGATAATGGCATCAGTGTCGACTTTATAAATGTAACACCTACAGGTGCCGTCTATACGGTATTTGACAATAACTCTGAAAAAGCAATCGCAGCGCTGCAGGAGATAGGACTTCGTCCGAAGAGCTTATCCGGATGTGCCAAGGTGTCCGTTATTGGGGGTGGCATCAATGGTGTGCCGGGGATTATGGCTCGTGTGGTAGAGGCATTGACTACCCAGAACATTCAGATCCTGCAGTCAGCCGACTCGAATACAACAATATGGGTACTTGTGAAGAAAGAAGATATGGTCCAATCTCTACGTTCGCTACACAACAAGTTTGAACTGCACCGTTAGGAGGAGGAATTCAAGTGGATTTCGGAAGATTAATTACAGCCATGGTCACCCCTTTTGACAAGGCGGGAGAAATCAACTGGGAAGAAACCTCAAGGCTTGTTGATTATTTGATTGAGGAACAAAAGACAGAGGGGCTGGTTGTGTGTGGCACGACTGGTGAATCACCGACCCTGACGGATGACGAAAAGCTTGAATTATTCTCATTTGTACTTGATAAAGCGCGTGGACGTTGCAAAGTAATCGCAGGAACGGGAACCAACAGCACGAGGCATTCCATAAACCTGACCAAAAAAGCGGAAGCGCTCGGTGTTGATGGTGCGCTCCTGGTGGTTCCATATTACAATAAGCCGAACCAGGAGGGCTTGTATCAGCATTTCGCCGCGATTGCGGCCGAAACTAATCTCCCCCTGATCTTGTATAATGTCCCCAGCCGGACCAGCGTCTGCATGAGTGCTGCGACAACCATCCGGCTTGCTCAAATTCCGAATATCGTGGCAACGAAAGAGTGTGTGTCTGTTGACCAAGTCACACAGATCGCTGCAGGATGTCCTTTGGATTTCCATGTGTATTCTGGGGATGACGCCGCTGCATTGCCTGCAATCGCAGTAGGAGCGCACGGTGTAATAAGCGTGGCCAGTCATATCGTAGGCGCACAGATGTCAGTGATGATTTCTTCTTTCATCTCGGGCGATGCAGGGCAGGCTGGAGAAATTCACCGTAGATTGTTCCCGGTATTTAAAGGACTGTTCGAGTGCCCTCAGCCGTTACCTAACCCGTCGGCGGTGAAATATGCGCTGGAGCTGCGAGGAATTCATGTTGGTTCGGTAAGACTTCCTTTAGTTCCGCCGACTGCAGAAGAAGCAGCGTTTATCGAAGCCCTTTTGAAATGATATCTGCACATGCTTAAATATGAACAACCGGTTCTCCTTTGAGAGAACCGGTTTTTTTGATGCTGTAATTGAGTTAGCACGGAGGAGGAGATACTTGAGAATGATTTTTGGATAATAAGGATGTATAGACAGAGAGGAACAATAATTTACAAAAATAACGGGTTTATTTTTAGGGGAGAATAAGGTTATGGAGTGGACGACTTGTGTTTTGACAAAAAAATCATGTATAATATGGTTAAGTGACTGGGTGCGGTTAATTTAATATGCGGTAAATTTCCGTCAATGTTGTTTACATTGTGAGACAGGATAGGTCCATGGATAAGTCTGTTCTTTGCAGGCCGGATCTTCGCGCGAGGGGCGCGGCGGTGAAGTTTGACGGTAGTTAGTACCGCTTAAGATGTTTTCTTTACTGCCCGGATCGGGAGTTTTAGCGTAGTGCAATTATACAGTATTTGGTATTTATCCCTGTGACTTACGGGAGATTTCTGCAGTTTGAAGCATGTGTTCAGCGCCGCTGAGATATTGAAGCTCATTTTTTAAAATAATAGTATGACGTCCAACATCATAGGAGGGTTAGATTCATTTGTCCAAAAAAAACAACAACGATAAATTGACGATTTTCGCATTGGGCGGAGTCGGCGAAATCGGGAAAAACATGTATGTCATTCAATATGGAGCCGACATTGTAGTCGTGGACTCGGGACTTAAGTTCCCAGAAGAGGATATGCTCGGTATTGACATTGTAATTCCTGATATTTCATACCTGACAGAGAACCGTGACAAAGTAAGAGGGATCGTGCTGACGCACGGACACGAAGACCATATCGGCGGACTCCCTTACGTCCTGAAGAATTTGAATGTTCCCGTCTACGGAACACGATTGACTCTGGGACTGGTTGAGAACAAGTTGAAGGAAGCGAATTTGCTTGGTGAAACCAAAAGAATTCTAATCAACGAAGATTCGGAAATACAACTGGGAACTTCCCTGAAAGCTACGTTCTTCAGTACAAACCACAGTATTCCGGATTCGGTCGGTGTATGCATCGAAACGCCGGAAGGTAACGTTGTTCATACCGGTGACTTTAAGTTTGACCACACTCCGGTTAACGGTCAGTTTGCGAACTTGCACCGTATGGCTGAAATCGGTCAAAAAGGTGTGCTTGCACTCCTGTCGGACAGTACTAATGCCGAGAAGCCTGGATTTACTCCATCGGAGAAGAACGTAGGTATTGTGCTTGAAGACATCTTCCGCAAAGCGGAGCAGCGCGTAGTTGTGGCAACTTTTGCATCCAATGTGCACCGTATCCAGCAGGTAGTGAATGCGGCGGAATCAACGGGCCGTAAAATCACAGTTATCGGACGTAGTATGGTTAACGTGGTGTCCATCGCTTCTGAGCTTGGGTACCTGAATGTTCCGGATGGTATGCTGATCGAACCTGAGGAAATGAACCGTATGGCGGCGAACCGTGTTGTAGTACTGTGTACGGGAAGCCAAGGCGAGCCAATGTCAGCATTGACAAGAATGGCACGTTCAAGTCACCGTAAAGTAGATATTATGCCAGGAGATACTGTTATTATTGCAGCGACCCCGGTTCCGGGCAACGAGAAGTATGTTGGTCGTACAATCGATGAATTGTTCCGTTTGGGTGCCAACGTTATTTATAGCGGCGCTAACTCTGGCGTTCACGTCTCCGGTCACGGTAGCCAGGAAGAACTCAAATTGATGCTCAACCTGATGAAGCCTAAATATTTCATTCCAATTCACGGTGAATACCGGATGCAGCGCAAGCATGCGCTTCTTGCGGAATCAGTAGGCGTGGATCCTAGCAATATTTTCATTACTGAGCTTGGCGAAATTGTGGAAATTGTGGGTGGAGCTGCACGTAAAGCGGGTAAGGTTACTGCTGGCAACGTGCTGATCGACGGTTTGGGAGTAGGCGATGTAGGAAATATCGTGCTTCGCGACCGCAAACTCTTGTCCCAAGACGGTATCCTTGTAGTCGTGGTGACGCTTAGCAAGCAGAACGGTGCCATTGTTTCGGGACCTGACATTATCTCGCGCGGATTTGTGTATGTACGTGAATCGGAAGGACTTCTGGACGAAGCCAACCGGATCGTATCCAGCACACTGCAGCGCCTGATGAGTGAGAAGGTTAACGAATGGGCTTCCCTCAAAACTAGCGTCAAGGATTCCCTCGGCCGCTTCCTGTACGAGCAAACCCGCCGCAGACCAATGATCTTGCCGATTATCATGGAAGTGTAATCTAAACAGTACGACAAATAAAAGCCTTTTCTCCCCGGAAATATTGGACGGTTTCCGGAGTGGGAAGAGGCTTTTTTGCGTTGTATTTATCTAATATAAATCGAGTGTCTGAATAATAGTGCGGCATGTGTAGTCATACTAATGGCAGTTACGGCTGCAGGGATTGTCTGCAAGCGGAAGGAGAAATGAAATCATGGCCAACACTCCGGGTTCACATCCGAAAGAACGTATGGGAGAGGAGAATATTCCGCAGGGTCCAATGAGACCAGAGAATACACCGATCGCAGAATTAGGTGCGATGAATGCAATCAAAGAAATGGGGCAAACCACAGTCCCAGGTGGTGAGTCTGATGTTTTTTGCATGACGATTATTGGTCAGATTGAAGGACATCTCGTTCTACCACCGCACAACAAAACCACTAAATATGAGCATATCATCCCTCAATTAGTTGCCGCAGAGCAGAACAAATCCGTTAAGGGCCTGCTTATTATTTTAAATACGGTTGGCGGAGATGTAGAAGCTGGTCTGGCTATTGCCGAAATGATTGCATCTCTCACCAAACCAACCGTAACAGTAGTTATTGGTGGAGGCCACAGCATTGGCGTCCCAATAGCAGTTTCTTCGGATTACTCCATCATTGCAGAAAGTGCAACCATGACGATTCACCCTATTCGGATGAATGGTCTCGTTATTGGTGTCCCACAGACCTTTGAATACATGGAGAAGATGCAGGAAAGGGTCGTGAAATTTGTTACTCGCCACTCCCGCATTTCGGATGAGCAGTTCAAGGATCTGATGTTCAAGACAGGTGAACTTAACCGGGATATCGGTACAGCTGTTGGCGGTCTGGATGCTGTTCAATATGGCTTAATGGATGAAGTCGGCGGGATCGGCACAGCGTTAATCCGTCTAAACGGGATGATTGCCGCGTCAGCCGCGAAAATGGAAGCAAACACTTCATTAATGGCGGGGACAGCCACTACCGAACCATTAAATGGAGGTCTGACTCAATGACCCTTTATTCAGTAATGCCTATGGAACAGGTATGGGAAGGGGTGTGGAGTGGTTTCCCGCAACTACGGGAGGTTATAAAGGACGGTATGCTTATGCAGGTTGAACCGCTTGAAGATGGGAATGCCCGCATTATCCGTCTGCTGCACTGTCCTTTGAACTGTTATTTGGACCCATCATTGTCACCGGGGAGTATAATTACGATGTAGAAATTAATGTATAAATCAAGCCTGAAAAAAGCACAAGAAGTGACAAAAGAGAACATAGGTACGCCACCTCTATATATGGTATAATGGTATTCTTGGAGGTGGCTTGTGTGGCTAAACGTAAAAAGAAAAAGAAAAAAGCGCTGCTTGGCAGCTTTTTAAAATATGAAATCTACGGAATATTACTGATTACGATTTCAGTTATCGCATTGTCGGGTGAAGCGGCAGTCGGCCGCTCGCTTTCCAGTATGGCAGGTTATATGCTTGGCAGATTTTACTTTGTTCTGCCGTTAATTGGAATTATATACGGACTAATGGTGATGATTCACCGTAAATGGCCATCCACGTGGAACAGCCGTCACACTGGCGCGCTGATTCTTGTGCTGTCCTTGTGCTTGATGAGCACAATATCATCGATGGAGCAGAAACTTGGACCTATATCCATGCTACACCCGAACAACGTCCTTTCACAGATACATAACGATTTAAACGGAGCCCTGTCTCCTGGAACTAACAACAGTGAAGTTTATATGCTTGGCAAAGATATTAGCGGAGGGTATGTCGGTGGGCTGGAATATGCCACTTTGTTATGGCTGTTCGGCAATCTGGGAGCCAAGCTGCTGATGATCGTCATGATGGCCATCAGTTTTATGCTGATCACCAACCTATCCTATGTGGAGCTCTTTGCTTTACTGCGTGTTCGTACAGTTAAGCTGCTCGAAAGCATTCAGCAGCGGGGTGCTAACCGCCCACGCGCGGTGCCTGTAACGGAGACAAAGTCGAATCAAGGCAGGAAGAAACCGGATGTGCGCGATGAAGATGAAGAGGATATTGAGGAAAGTGAGCCTTCGCTGCCAAACCGTAAGCAACCTCTTTTCTTCAAGAAACTTACGAGCTGGCCTTTTGGAACATCCAGAAATTCGAATGACTCTGATTATTCTGACGAAGAAGATACTAAGAGTGAGCCTGACGTAGGGAAGGGACCGATCATTACTTTATCTGGACTTGCAACCGATTCTCGTCCGAGCAGAGACAGTTTGGGGAATGATTACGATCCTGAGGATGATCTGGAGCCAGTAACTCCGATAATTCGTGATTTCTTTGAGCATATTCGCTCGGAGGGATTAAGTGACCAAGATCGTGAGGAGTGGGGAGGGTTCTCGCCTGCGGCACGAAGTGGTTCCAGAACACCAGAGCATCCTGGGTTAACAGATATACCATCAGATGTTGACTTTGCGGAGGCTGGTATGGCTCAGCAGGTGGCTCAGACGGTTGATTCCGGAATGTCAGATGAGGATATAATGATCTCTCCTCCGCTGCCACCACCGCCTAAACCGTACAAGTTGCCGCCTTTCCGGCTGCTTACCAAACCGAATAATGGCGGTAAAGGTGGAGACCAAAGTGACTATATGCAGACTGCTCGGAAGCTGGAGGCGACACTGGAAAGCTTTGGAGTACGGGCTAAGGTGCTTGAGGTTGTCCGGGGACCGGCTGTAACCCGTTATGAAATCCAACCGGATATTGGTGTGAAGGTTAGCCGGATCGTAAATTTGACGGATGATATCGCTTTGGCGCTGGCGGCGAAGGATATTCGCATGGAAGCCCCAATTCCCGGTAAGTCGGCTATTGGTATTGAGGTGCCAAATCCTGAGGTTTCGATAGTAACCATGCGTGAAGTTATGGAAACACCAACCTTCCAGGATGCTGAATCGAAGCTGACCATAGCTTTTGGCAGAGACATCTCCGGACAGACGATTATAGGCAATCTGGCTAAAATGCCCCATTTGCTTGTCGCAGGGGCAACGGGTTCAGGTAAGTCGGTATGTATCAACGGCATTATTACCAGTATTCTGTATAAAGCAAAACCTAGTGAAGTGAAATTTCTAATGGTCGATCCCAAAATGGTCGAGCTAAATGTATATAATGGCATTCCCCATCTCCTGGCACCTGTAGTTACAGATCCTAAACGGGCGAGCCTCGCTCTTAAAAAGATCGTTGTAGAAATGGAAAAACGGTATGAATTGTTCTCCAAATCAGGCACTCGGAATGTGGAAGGTTATAACACGCTGATGAAGGATAACCCATCGGCCGTACTGCCTTATATCGTGGTCATCGTGGATGAGCTTGCCGATCTGATGATGGTTGCAGCAAATGATGTAGAGGACGCGATCTGCCGTTTGGCACAAATGGCGCGTGCAGCGGGAATCCATCTTATCATTGCAACACAGCGGCCTTCGGTAGATGTAATCACGGGGGTCATCAAAGCGAACATTCCATCCCGTATCGCTTTTGGCGTATCCTCACAGGTGGATTCGCGGACCATTCTTGATATGGCTGGGGCAGAGAAGCTTCTCGGCCGCGGTGACATGCTATTCATGCCGATGGGTTCTTCAAAGCCGATTCGTGTACAAGGTGCTTTTATGAGCGATCAGGAAGTGGAGACTATTGTTCATTATGTAAGCGGACAGGCTGAGGCTAATTATGATGAAACACTTGTACCTGAGGTAGATGATAATACTTCAGGTGATGAAGACCCGCAGGACGAGCTTTATGAACAGGCCGTGCAGATCATACTTGAAGCTAAGCAGGCCTCCGTTTCACTGCTGCAGAGACGGATGAGGGTAGGCTACACCCGGGCAGCCCGACTGATAGACTCCATGGAGGCCAGAGGTGTCATTGGTCCTTACGAGGGCAGCAAGCCGCGCGAAGTTCTTATCTCATTGGAGCAGTATCAGCATAATCGAATCAGTTCTTAATAAATAGATGTTTAGAGGAAGTCATTCTTAGCTGTTTGCGGCTGAAGAATGGCTTCTTTACTTTGTTGGTCTCTTTTGTGAATAGGATGTGCGGACAGTCGTCATACTAACTTTAGCCATCCATTCTGAACCTACAAGAGAAAGGTAGAGCGAACCCAATGAAGAATCAAAAGCTGTGGATATTTGCCATATTGACCCTAGTGCTTACTGTGGCACCGCTT
Organism: Paenibacillus oryziterrae; assembly: GCF_042610485.1. NCBI lineage: Bacteria > Bacillati > Bacillota > Bacilli > Caryophanales > Paenibacillaceae > Paenibacillus > Paenibacillus oryziterrae. The sequence continues at coordinate 84,920 of NZ_JBGJZO010000001.1, forward strand.
GCCGCTTCAAGCTATGGGGGACATAACGTTATTTCGCATAAGGAGCAAGCGAGGATAAATGCCGGGATTCCGGCTGATATACCGGAAACCTCTTTCGGAGAACAAGCTATTCCAGCTTTCAGCACTGTACCGGTTAAATACGGGGCTTCCGGCCAGGATGTATACGAATTGCAGGGCCGACTCAAACACCTAGGATATTATGATGGGAAGATAAACAGTCAGTATGACTACAAGACCCTGGAATCGGTGAAATGGTTCCAGTGGAAATTTGGTATGAAGGCGGATGGCATCGTCGGACCCAAAACGAAGCTTAAGCTGTATAACGCTACCAAGAATTGGAGACCTACAGAGCCAAAGACAGGAGCGGCCAATAAAAAGGCTACTGCTTCCAGTTCACCGGTGAGCAAAAAAAACACAGCCGAACTTTCGTCATCTAACACCATGGGACTGTCGGAGAACGATTTGAAAATAATGGCCAATGCCGTTTACGGTGAATCCCGTGGTGAACCCTTTGAAGGTCAAGTTGCCGTTGCAGCCGTCATTCTGAACCGTGTGAAATCACCGAACTTTCCGAAGACGCCATCAGGAGTAATTTTTCAGCCGGGAGCATTCACTGCTGTAGCTGACGGTCAAATCTATCTGGAGCCTAACGAGCAGGCACGTAAAGCAGTCCAGCAGGCGCTGGGTGGATGGGATCCTACAGGCGGTTGCATCTATTATTTCAATCCCAAAACAGCGACTTCCAAATGGATCTGGTCCCGGCCGCAAGTTAAAACGATAGGCGAGCATATTTTCTGCATGTAAGATGCACTTAGATCATGAAGCAACCAGGATTGTTCTTGGTTGCTTCCTTACTTTGGAATGGTTAGAATGGATATTACTTATAATCGCGCCGTAAAGGGGTTTTGGACTTGAATAATAATGGTTTTCAGCATGGCAGTGCCGCAGGCATGCGTATTCACGTATTGCCGACAAAGGCATTCAAGACTTTCGCCATCTCACTTTATGCCGGCGTTCCGCTTGCAGAGGAGACGGTTACCTCCACTGCGCTGATCCCTTTTGTCCTTCGTAGAGGTACATCCGCGTATCCTGAAACAACCCAGTTCCGGGAACGGCTGGAAGAGCTGTACGGGGCCGGTTTTGGTTTTGATGTATATAAACGCGGTGATCACCAAATCGTCCAATTCCGGATGGACACAATTAACGATTCCTTTGTGAACAGCAGTGAAAGCCTACTCGCCGAATCCTTTGCATTTTTAGGGGAGGTTCTGACCCGTCCGGTTCTGGAGAATGGCGTGTTCCGTCATTCCTATGTAGGCACTGAGCGTGAAACAGTCCGCAAAAAGCTTGAAGCTATCGTGAATGATAAGATCCGGTATGCTGCTGAACGCTGTATTGAGGAGATGTGTGTAAATGAGCCTTATCGACTACATCCCTTGGGACAACGAAGCGATCTGGATCTGCTGACATCGGAGAAACTTTATCAGTCTTACAATGCATGGCTGGATAATGCCATTCTGGATCTGTATGTGGTTGGAGATACAACGCCCGAGGAAGTGGAAACCCTGGTAAAACGCCATTTTGAGCGCGACCAGCTGCAGGCGAAAGAATATACTTCACGGTTCACTCCCGTCACGGTATCTGAGGTTCGTACCGTTGAAGAGAAGCTGGACGTGAACCAAGGTAAGCTTAACATGGGTCTGCGTACTTCCATTACATACAAAGATGATGCTTATGCATCGGCCTTGATGTATAACGGAATTCTTGGCGGGTACCCTCATTCCAAGCTTTTTGTCAATGTACGAGAGAAAGCAAGCCTTGCTTATTACGCCTCCTCCCGGTATGACGGTCATAAAGGAATCGGAACGATACAATCAGGCATTGAGGTGCAGAATTACGGCAAAGCCGTTGAGATTATTAAAAACCAGCTGGAGGAACTGCGGGCTGGGCGAATCACTGATTTGGAGCTTAGCCAGACCAAAGCAATGATCCGCAATCTGTTATCCGAAATACAGGATTCTGCTTTTGAGATGATTTCATTTGATTTCAACCGTCAGATTTCCGGAAAAGACCGTTCAACGCAGGAACTTATGGATCAGGTGGAAGCTACCGGTGCAGAGGAAGTTAAGGCTGTAGCGGACACTTTTCAACTGGATACGATTTATTTCCTGACAGGGCAGAAGGAGGAGTAGCGGTGGAACAAATACATTACGAACGGCTTCAGGAAACGATATATCATGAGGTTATGGATAACGGTCTTCAGGTTTATGTCCTTCCGAAACCGGGTTTCCGTAAAACCTATGCCACTTTTGCCACAAAATACGGATCTGTCGATAATCACTTTCAGGTAGCGGGCGGCGACGAGATTAAGGTTCCTGACGGCATCGCTCACTTTTTGGAGCACAAAATGTTTGAGGAGCCGGAAGGCGACATCTTCGCCACGTTCGCTTCTAACGGAGCATCGGCGAATGCTTTTACCAGCTTTGATCAAACTGTGTATTTGTTCTCGGCAACTGAGAATATTGAGAAGAATCTGGAGACGCTTGTTGATTTCGTACAGCGTCCTTATTTCACTGATGAGAATGTCGAGAAGGAAAAAGGGATCATTGGTCAGGAAATTAACATGTACGCAGATAACCCTGACTGGCGAGTATATTTCGGGCTAATCGAAGCGATGTATTCCATCCATCCTGTTCATATTGATATTGCCGGAACAGTGGAATCCATTGGCACGATTACGAAGGAAACCCTCTATTCCTGTTACAATTCATTTTATCACCCCAGCAATATGTTGCTGTTCGTTGTGGGCGGCGTAGAACCGGAGAAGGTGATTTCGCTGGTCCGTGACAATCAGAGCGCCAAGTCCTATGGACCCCAAGGTGAAATTAAGCGGATTTTTGATGATGAACCAATTCAGGTAGGAGAGACCCGCCGTGAATGTAAGCTGGCCGTTTCCTTGCCTAAATGTCTATTTGGCTTTAAAGAGAAAGTGGAGAATCGAACGGATGAAGAGGCAGTGCGCTTTGATTTAACGACCAAATTAATGCTGGATCTTCTGTTCGGCAGCAGCACCTCGCTGTATCAGAAATTGTATGATGAAGGTTTGATTTCAGACAGTTTCGGACATGAATTTAACAGCTCTCCGCAATATGCATTTTCCGCTATTGGCGGTGATACCAAGGATCCGGATCTTCTGCTTCAAAGAATCCGTGAAGAGGTAGATGGTCTTTTGAAAACCGGATTCGCCGAAAGTGATTTCGAACGTGCCAGAAAGAAGAAGATCGGCGGATATCTCCGAATGCTGAACTCACCTGAAAATATCGCTCATGAGTTCACACGTTATCAGTTCCGGGGCGGTAATTTGTTCGAAGTTCTGCCGGTGTATGAATCCATAACGCTCGATGAAGTGAATGAACGTCTCCGCAGTCATGTGGACTGGCAACAACTGGCTGTTTCCTTAGTGGTGAGCCCCTAATGGCAGGAATGGGAGAGGGCGGCAAGCCGATCGGGGAGACAACAGTATTGATTACCGGGGGAAGCGGTGGCATTGGCGGAGCGATTGCCGAAAGGTTTGCTTCTGTCGGAATGAATGTTGTTATCCATTACATGAATTCGCATGAAGCTGCTAATGATGTAGCCAGACGCTGCATGGCACTTGGAGCCAAGGTGCTTACTATCGCCGCAGATGTCAGAGACCGCAGCCAGCTGCTGCGGATGGCGGACAGACTGCAGGCAAGTGGTATGATGCCGGATATTCTGGTTAACAATGCGGGAAAAGCGCATTATGGAATGCTGGCTGATGTGACGGACGAGGAATGGGACGATATTATGGCTGTCAATTTGAAGGGAACCTTCTTATGCAGCCAGATTTTCATGCCATATATGATATCTCAGCGGTATGGGAGAATCGTCAACGTATCATCCGTATGGGGCATTTCTGGCGCCTCCTGCGAGGTAGCCTATTCCGCTAGCAAAGGCGGGGTCAATGCTTTTACGAAGGCATTGGCCAAAGAGTTAGCGCCATCGGGGGTAACTGTTAATGCGGTTGCTCCCGGTGCTGTCAACACTCCTATGCTGTCCAACCTGCAAGAGGATGAAATGCGCATGCTGGAGGAGGAGATTCCAGCCGGGAGACTTGCATCTCCGGATGAGATATCCTCCCTGGTGTATTTTCTGGCACTTCCGGAATCCGGCTACATCACCGGTCAGATCATTAGTCCGAATGGCGGCTGGATTACCTAAAGCATTCATGGCGAAATGCCCCAGCATAACGTTGCCGGGTCTTGGACATATTATAACTGTTGCTTTTAAATCTCATGCAGACCTGAAGGAGGATTTAAGATGTCAACAGAGTCTTCGGTAATCAAAAACTTTGATACCTGGAAAAAATTTCTGGGTGACCGGGTTGTTCAAGCGGAAAAAATCGGAATGAGTGATGAAACCATCGCCAAACTGGCTTATGAAATCGGGGAATTCCTCGATCATAAGGTGGATCCGCAGAATGCTTCAAACCGGGCAATCAAAGAGCTGTGGGATGTCGGTAATGAATCAGAGAAGCACACAATTGCCACTCTGATGGTTAAGCTGGCAAAAACCAACGCATAGCCGTGGATAAGCTCCCTTTACGGGGGCTTTTCTGTGAATATCCGAACATCTGCGCCTTCAACTTGTTTATTCTTCAGGAATTATAGAGACTAACCTTGCCATTCAATTTTTTTTTATATATCATTAACATGACCCATGTAATCTAGTACATTTGTCGGATCTTGACATTTATCGAAGGTGTGGGAAAAAGGAAACAACGAGGTGCACAAGTGGAATATAAACAATGGTACATGGAATACAAGATACATAAGAATAGACCCGGCCTGCTTGGTGACATCGCCTCTATGCTGGGCATGCTCGAAGTCAACATATTGACGATCAACGGAGTGGAAGGTAAAACCCGTGGCATGCTGCTGGAAACCAACGATGATGAAAAAATTAAGCTGATGGGCGAAATGCTCAAAAAGGTTGATAATATTACGGTTACAGCGCTACGGACACCAAGACTGGTAGACAAGCTGGCCGTTCGACATGGCAGGTATATTGACCGGGATTCCGATGACCGTAAGACTTTCCGTTTTACCCGTGATGAGCTGGGGCTTCTGGTGGATTTTCTGGGAGAGCTGTTCAAGCGAGAGGGGAATCAGGTCATCGGACTTCGCGGAATGCCACGTGTCGGCAAGACGGAGTCCATTATCGCAGGTAGTGTATGCGCCATGAAACGCTGGACCTTTGTGTCCTCTACACTGCTCCGCCAGACCGTCCGCAGTCAACTTGCCGAAGATGAATTGAATCCTCATAATGTATTTATAATCGACGGAATCGTCAGCACAATCCGCTCGAATGAGAAGCACTACAGTCTACTGCAGAACATTATGTCCATGCCGAGCACGAAGGTGATCGAGCATCCGGATATTTTTGTGCGCGAATCCGAATACAGCTATGATGATTTTGATATTATTATCGAGCTGCGCAACAATCCGACTGAAGAAATCTTGTACGAAAGTTTTACAACCAGCTACAGTGATGATTTATAAAAATATCTGGGCAATTGCATAACTGTAAGTTAAATGTTCAGGAGGTGATGGTATGTCGGAACTGGGCCGGCATTTAAAGGAGGCTCGCCTGCAAAAGGGAATGAGCCTTGATGATGTCCAGGAAGTTACGAAGATTCGCAAGAAATATTTAGAAGCCATCGAAACGGGGGACTACAAAGTACTCCCAGGAAGTTTTTATGTGCGGGCATTTATCAAAACATATGCTGAAGCAGTCGGTGTGAACCCGGATGAATTGCTACAGGAACACGGAAGTGCAACCGTAGCTCCAAAAGAAGAATCAACAATGGAAAGTGTAATCCAGAAACGCAGCCGCAGGCCGGAGACCGAAAGAAATGCTAAATGGCTTCCTACGTTGCTGATGTGGGTTTTTCCAGTGCTGATACTGGTAGTTATCTATATGTACGCATCGGATTATGGCAAGTCGGATTCAAATAATACTCAGGTAGACTCGACGAAGGTAACGGATGCTCAGCAGAATCCGGACACGGCACCCGGGGCACCATCCCCATCTTCCCCGGCTGCGGGGGAGAATACCAGTCAACCCACATCAGAAGTGACACCTGAGCCATCTCCGTCTCCTACTGCGTTGGCCTTTACGCTCAGCGAGGGTCATAAATCGGGCAAAACGACGATTTTTGATGTGACAGCATCACCTGGTACTGTTGAAGTAACAATCAATGCAACGGGTGTAAGCTGGCTTGAGGTTTATAAAGGTGAAGACTCCAGCGGAGAGAAGCTCTCTTACGGGAACACGGCTGCCGGTGATAATAAGGTCTTCACATTGGGAACTGAAGGTATCTATATTAAATCAGGTAATTCGACCGCAACGACAATTATGGTTAACGGGCAGACTGTTACAGACGGTAAAACGACCTCGCGGATTCTTCTGAAGCTTAATGACGGCACGACCAGCAGCGATGAAACGACGGGTATGGAAGGCAATGATCCAACAGGTACAGGGGGTACTGAGGAGCAGCCAACAACAGAAGGCAGTATTACTAGTGAATAATAATCTCATTGGAGAATAGACTCTCATTTTTTGGATAACCTAAGAATGAATTACAGTTCTTACGCCAAAGTGAGGTGTGTGTATTTCAATGACTGTCAGTTGGATTGTTACGGTCCTAGGTATTATCGTCAGTCTCCTCGGCTATTATCTTACGCCGAGTGCCTGGGGATATGGAATTCTCGGCTTCGGTCTGGCACATATTGTGCTCGGGATTCTGGACATGTTCCGGAGCCCTGCCCGAAGCAGATAGCTTGTCTGACGTCTCCCTGATGATGAAGGTATCTCGGGGAGACGTGTTTTTGTGCCTTTTTATTTGAAAATAAAGGGGTTTCCTTTTTCTTCTTGCAGAATTAGACTTGCGGGCCTCTTTCTCATATAATAGGAAAAGAATAAATGTTGGAAAAGGACGTGGATTAATGAGTTCGGAAAGTTCATTCGATATCGTATCTAAGATGGATATGCAGGAGCTGACTAATGCGGTTCACCAGACCGAGAGGGAAATCGAGAACCGTTTTGATTTTAAAGGGAGCAAAAGCAGCCTGAAGCTGGAAAAGGACGCATTGATCATTGCTTCAGAAGATGAATATAAGCTGAACGCAGTCATTGACATTTTGCAGACCAAGATGGTGAAACGGGGCATTACGCTGAAGAACCTTGATTTCGGTAAAATCGAACCTGCTTCTCTGGGAACTGTACGCCAGCGGCTGGGTCTGAAGCAAGGAATCGATCAGGAGAATGCCAAGAAAATCAATATCCTGATCCGTGATTCCAAACTTAAAGTGAAAAGCCAAATCCAGGGCGATACCATTAGGGTGACCGGTAAAAGCCGTGATGATCTTCAGCAAATTATCCAGCTTTTGCGCAAGGCTGATTTACCGCTGGATTTGCAGTTTAACAATCTAAAGTAAGGTTCTTGTGCCCCGCAGTGCTGGTTGCAGCACTAACTATTGCGGGGTGCTTTCTGTTATGAATAACTTGTCAGGGAGGAACTTCTGTGAACTTGCCCAACCGAATTACACTAGCACGTATTTGTCTCATTCCTATTATGATGTTTTTTCTACTGGGGAATTTCAGCTTTTATCCGGAACCTATTCATTGGGGTTCGTTCCAGTTATCCGTTAACCATCTCGCTGCCGCGGTTATCTTTCTGCTTGCCGCAAGCACCGATGGAATAGACGGATATATCGCGCGTAAGTATAACATGGTCACTAACCTTGGCAAATTGCTTGATCCGCTTGCTGACAAGCTGCTTGTATCGGCTGTGCTGATTTCTCTTGTACAAATGGGCAGATGCGAGTCATGGATCGCAGTGGTCATTATCAGTCGTGAGTTCGCCGTAACCGGGCTGCGCCAGGTCGCTCTGCTCGAAGGTAAAGTGGTTGCAGCCAGCCAATGGGGTAAGATCAAGACGGTTATCCAGATTGTAGCCATATCGCTGCTGTTGCTGAACAATTTCCCGTTCGAATTTATTGATATTCCTCTGGATGAGATTGCGATCTGGGCGGCTGCAATTGTGACACTCTACTCGGGTGTGGATTACTTTGTCAAGAATAAGGATTTGCTTCAGCTTAACAATGCCTAATCATGGCTAAATATTCTCTAAAATCGGAGGCGCAGCTATGAAAGCGGAAATTATTGCGGTCGGTACAGAGCTGCTGCTCGGCCAAATCGTTAACAGTAACGCCCAATTTTTATCGGTGGAGCTTGCTGCTATGGGAATCGATGTGTATTTCCAGACGGTGGTTGGTGATAACCGTATGCGCCTACAGCAGGCCATTGAAATCGCGAAGAGCCGTGCAGATCTCATTTTGTTTACAGGCGGGATAGGTCCGACCGAAGATGATCTGACGAAAGAAGGCCTTGCTGCAACACTGGGAAGAAACTTACATATGGATACACTGGCCATGGATCATGTCCAACGTTTTTTTGACGAACGCGGTATGTTCATGACCGAAAATAACCGCAAGCAGGCTCTTATTATTGATGGGACTACTCCTCTGCCGAATGAAACCGGACTGGCTGTGGGTCTTGCGCTTGCGCATGAGGATAAATATTATATCGTGCTTCCCGGACCTCCGCGGGAAATGAAGCCGATGTTTATAGACAAAGCGAAGCCTTGGCTTTTGCAGCATGCACTGACAGGTGAAATGCCCCTGTACTCCAAAATGCTTAAATTCGCCGGAATTGGCGAATCGCTATTGGAGGATAAGCTGATCGATCTTATCCGTAATCAGACAGACCCTACGATCGCGCCTTATGCCAAAGAAGGAGAAGTCACCGTACGGATCTCCACCAAGGCTGCTACGGAGCATGAAGCCATGGAAAGGCTCAGCATTCTGGAAGAAGAAATTCGGAGCATTCTTCCTGAGCATATGTATGCCAGCGTGGATGTTCCTCTGGAGAAGCTGATTGTTGACTGGATGACTGACGCCGGATTGACGCTGAGCTGCGCGGAGAGCTGTACCGGAGGGCTCCTGATGGAGACGATAACGAGTATCCCGGGCAGCTCGAGTATGTTCCACGGTGGAGTTGTCTGTTACTCCAATGAGATGAAAAAGAAGCTACTTCATGTGCCATCAGCCATGCTGGAAGGAAATGACGCTCCGGGAGCTGTTAGCCGCGAGGTGGCAGAGGTACTTGCGGAACAGGTCCGGATGATGGCTGACGCAGATTTCGGATTATCGGTTACCGGGGTAGCTGGTCCAGGCTATTCCGAACGCAAACCGGCGGGACTTGTCTTTATCGGGATCGCCGAACGGGGCCAGCCGACGGAGGTGTTCGAGCTTCATTTACAGGGAACGCGTGAGAACATCCGGCTGCGCTCTGTCAAAGCATTGCTGTATCGCCTCTGGCGTAGACTGGAGCAGCGTCGGATGAATTCGCTGTCTAACGGTTAAGATTTGCAATGAATTGCTAAAGTGAATATAATAGTTTTATGCGGAAGAACCGTGGCATTGAGATTTCATTGCCGCGGTTCTTCTTTTTTTAATGGGAACGTATGATCTGAATATTTAGTTGTATCTGTGGGGAGAGGAGGTTTACAATAAAAGGGATAGCAGAAGTGTATGGCAAAAAAAACGAATGTATGTTCGAAAAAAAGCTTGGCAAGACCTCCAAAACACGGTATTATAATAAATATAAACAGTGAAGGAAGTGATCTGATTGTCAGATCGTCGTGCAGCGCTGGAGATGGCGCTTCGTCAAATAGAGAAACAATATGGTAAAGGCTCAATCATGAAGCTGGGAGAATCCTCTCATATGCAGGTGGAAGTTGTACCGAGCGGAGCTTTGGCATTGGATATAGCGCTAGGTATAGGCGGGTTCCCTAAGGGACGGATTATTGAAGTATACGGACCGGAATCTTCCGGTAAAACAACGGTTGCTTTGCACGCTATCGCTGAGGTACAGAAAGCCGGAGGACAAGCTGCTTTTATCGATGCGGAGCATGCTCTGGATCCTAAATATGCTAAGGCTCTTGGTGTTAATATTGATGAACTCCTTCTTTCGCAGCCGGATACCGGTGAGCAGGCGCTTGAAATTGCCGAAGCTCTGGTCCGCAGCGGAGCGGTAGATATCATTGTTGTTGACTCTGTAGCAGCATTGGTTCCTAAAGCAGAGATTGAAGGTGACATGGGAGACTCTCACGTCGGCCTACAGGCCCGTCTGATGTCCCAGGCTCTTCGGAAGCTCTCAGGAGCGATTAATAAATCGAATACAATCGCAATTTTCATTAACCAACTTCGTGAGAAGATCGGTGTGATGTTCGGTAATCCGGAGACAACGCCGGGTGGACGCGCGCTGAAATTCTATTCTTCTGTACGGCTGGATGTTCGCCGTGTTGAAAGTATCAAGATGGGTAATGATGTGGTTGGTAACCGCACCAAGATTAAAGTAGTGAAGAATAAAGTGGCTCCTCCGTTCAAACAAGCGGATGTAGATATTATGTACGGTGAAGGAATTTCCAAAGAAGGCAGTCTTGTTGATATCGGTACAGAAATGGATATCGTGAACAAGAGCGGAGCTTGGTACTCTTACGAAGGTGAGCGTTTGGGTCAAGGACGCGAGAATGCGAAGCAGTTCCTGAAAGAGCATCCGGAAATTTCGTTAGTGATCGAGAATAAGATCCGTGAAGCAAGCAATCTAAGCACTCTGGTGGCTGCGCCAAGCGCATCGGAGCTTGAAGCTGAGAAAGCGGAAGAAGAAGCACTTTTAGAAATCGAATAATTACAAATGTCTGGACGCCCTGTGCATGATCATGTCAGGGCGTCTTTCATTCAATATAGAGCTTTTAATATGGTAAGGCTTGCAGCGAGGTGATGCACTGAGATGGTTATACAACTGGATTCAGAATTTGGAGAAGATAAGCAGGAAGAAGACATTCTTGCCGGATTTCCTGAACATGAGCCGCTGGAGATCACCAGAGTAGAGCGGCAGAAGAAACGGGATCACAGATACACTATTCATTTCGGTCCGCATATAATGACCGTTCATGAAGATGTAATGATTAAATATATGATGACCACAGGAAGCCGATTTATGAAGTCTGATCTGGAGTCCATTGTGCTTGCGGACGAACGCCAGCGGGCATATGTCGAAGGGCTGCGGTATCTGGGACTTAAACCCAGAACGGTACTGGAAATGAAACGCCGTTTACGGCAGAAGGAAATCGGGGAGACTATTATAGAAGAAACCCTTCAGCGGCTGCAGCAGGAGAAGTATATCGACGATCCGGCCTATGCGATGCAGTGGGCGGAGCAGAGAATTACCAATCAACGCAAGGGGAAGATGTGGATCCGCCAGGAGCTGCGTGAGAAGGGGATCGACAAATCATTAATCACTGAAGCGCTTGAACAGATCAGTCCTGATCAGGAGAAAGAGAGTGCACTGCATCTGGCCCGCAAGAAATGGCAACTGATCCGGGGCGAGGTTCCGGACAAAAGAAGAAAGACAGGTGCCTATCTGATGCGGCGCGGATATTCAGGTGAAATGGTGCGTCAGGTACTGCAAATTTTGCTTCAGGAGGAGAATTTTCAAGGGTGATGAGGAAGAATTGTACGACCCGGATTGATTCTCTTGACTTTAGGCTTCATATCGACTCTCTTGACAATGTCTTTTTATAAATAATAAAATATAACATGAATCGGCATGAGTCTAAATTCTTTTTACTTCCCAAAAAGAGTTTGACACCGACTCGAGTATTATCTCATATGAAAAGTAATCGCCGTAAAGGCGGAAGTGTGCATGTGCAGCATGTGCAGACCATTCGGTGAAATTACCGGTTTTGTGTTTGGTGAGAAGCGGTAGTTTTACAACTGCACAACCCCAGGGATATCCTGGAGAACTTAATCAACGAGGAGGTGAACAGATGCATATTGCGATCTGGATCATCATCGTTCTCGTTGTGGCTGCATTATTCTTTTGGTTCGGGTATTTTATTCGGAAGTCCCTTGCAGAAGCTAAAATTTCCAGCGCGGAGCAAGAAGCCTTAGTAATCGTGGAGAACGCGAAGAAAGAGGCGGAAGCGCAGAAGAAGGAAACGGTATTGGAGGCTAAGGACGAAGTCCATAGAATCCGTAGCGAAGCTGACAAAGAAACGCGTGAACGTCGTAATGAAATTCAACGGCAAGAAAGACGTTTGCTGCAAAAGGAAGAATCGCTGGATAAAAAGATGGAATCGCTTGAGCGAAAAGAAGAACAAGTAGCTAACAAAGAGAAACGTATTGATGAAACCCAACAGCAAATTGACGTCATTTACAAAAATCAAGTCGCTGAGCTGGAGCGTATTTCCAATCTTAGCATTGAGGACGCAAGAAGCATTATTTTAAGTAATGTAGAGCAGGAAGTTCGCCATGAAACCGCACAGATGATTAAGGAAATCGAGCAACAGGCGAAGGAAGAGGCGGATAAGAAAGCCCGTGAAATTATAACTCTTGCCATTCAACGCTGCGCAGCTGATCATGTGGCGGAAACTACGGTATCTGTAGTAACATTGCCGAATGAAGAGATGAAGGGACGGATTATCGGTCGTGAAGGCCGAAATATCCGTGCACTGGAGACTCTAACGGGTATTGACCTTATTATCGATGATACACCGGAAGCGGTTATTCTGTCGGGATTTGATCCCATCCGCCGTGAAGTCGCCCGCACAGCACTCGAGAAATTGGTTGCTGATGGACGTATTCATCCGGCACGTATTGAAGAAATGGTGGAGAAATCCCGTAAAGAAGTGGATGAACGGATTCGGGAATACGGCGAACAGGCAACCTTTGAGGTTGGTGTTCACGGATTACATCCGGATTTAATCAAGATTCTGGGACGTCTGAAATTCCGTACGAGCTACGGTCAAAACGTATTGAAGCACTCCATGGAGGTTGCTTATTTGACTGGACTTATGGCCGGTGAGCTTGGGGAAGACATCGTACTTGCAAAACGTGCAGGACTCTTGCATGATATCGGCAAAGCGCTGGATCATGAAGTGGAAGGATCACACGTTGAAATCGGTGCTGAGCTGGCAAGGAAATATAAAGAGCATCCTGTTGTGCTTAATAGTATCGCGTCTCACCACGGAGACTGTGAAGCTACCTCGGTTATCGCAATGCTGGTTGGAGCTGCTGACGCATTGTCGGCTGCAAGACCAGGAGCGAGACGGGAAACACTTGAAACGTATATCAAGCGTCTGGAGAAGCTGGAGGAAATATCCGAATCGTTCGAAGGTGTGGAGAAATCCTATGCCATCCAAGCAGGCCGCGAGGTTCGTGTTATGGTGCAGCCTGATAAGATTGACGATGCCGAAGCTTTCCGTCTAGCACGCGACATTACGAAGACCATTGAGAATGAACTGGATTATCCGGGACATATCAAAGTTACCGTTATTCGTGAGACCCGAGCGGTTGAATACGCTAAATAGGCAATAATGAGAAGTGGCGCCTTTAAAGAGGTGCCACTTTTCATTATGCAGACCCATTTAAGCTTTTGTAAGGAGGAGAATATGATCAAAGTATTATTTATCGGTGATATTGTAGGCAATACCGGAAGAAAGGCGCTGCGTGAAATGCTGCCTTCTCTAAAAAGCAAATATCAGCCACATATTATTATTGTGAATGGTGAAAATGCTGCGGCGGGAAGAGGGATTACTTCTGCTATTGCCAATGAATTCTTTAATTGGGGAGTTCATGGTATAACTATGGGCAACCATACCTGGGATAACCGGGATATCTTTGAATTTATTGATGATGAGCCGCGGATCATTCGTCCAGCTAATTTTCCGCCGGATACTCCAGGACGGGGTTACACGGTTGTGAAAGGTAATGGCAAGCAACTGGCGATTGTTAATCTGCAGGGACGTACCTTTCTGCCGGCCATCGACTGCCCTTTCCGTATAGGGGAATCCATTGTTGAAGAGCTGCGTGAGAAGCATAAGTGTATTCTCGTGGATTTCCATGCCGAAGCTACGTCAGAGAAGATCGCTATGGGATATTTCATGGATGGACGGGCTTCCATTGTAGTCGGAACACATACCCATGTACAAAGTAACGACGATGTAATACTTCCTGGCGGAACTGCATATTTGACGGATGCTGGTATGGTTGGTTCAAGAGAAGGGATTTTGGGTATGGAGAAAGATGCGGTGCTTTATAAATTCACGACCCAGCTCCCGGCACGCTTCGTGGTGGATGAAGGCAAATGGCAGCTGCACGGTTTATATGCGGAACTGGATGAAGATACCGGTGCGGCGACCCGTCTGGAGAAGATTCGTCTGCGTGAAGATGAATGGGTGATGAGTTAAAGGAGACGGATAACCGGAAATCGGACAAATTATTCAAACTTGGGTAAAATGTGATATTTATTATATCGAAAAAGTGGATCTTTTGGATTATTTTCTGCAGAATGCTTCGTAAAAAGAAGGAATTAATTCTTTTCTCTCGAATAACATCTACTGTAGTGGAAGAACACCATCATTTTTCCCAGGGGAGGTACTTATAATGGATGTATTAAAAGTATCAGCTAAATCCAATCCGAATTCCGTCGCCGGTGCATTGGCAGGTGTTCTTCGCGAACGTGGATCAGCCGAACTTCAAGCTATTGGAGCCGGAGCCTTGAACCAAGCGGTTAAAGCTGTTGCGATTGCCCGGGGATTTGTTGCACCGAGCGGTGTCGATTTGATCTGCATTCCCGCCTTCACTGATATTGTCATTGATGGAGAAGACCGGACGGCCATTAAACTGATCGTCGAACCTAGATAATTTTTATATAAGTTAAACTCTCAAAGAAACGGGGGCTTTTCCTTCATGGAAAGGCATTCCGTTTCTTTTTGCGCATATAAGTAAGAATAGCGGAATCATGGATACATACCTCTGAATGAACTGCAGCTTTATCAATATGATTTACCTAAAGGGGGACTCTAGTGAAAGCAGTATCTCAAAAAATTGTCGATTTTCATTGTGATGCCTTAAGCAAGATGCAGGAGTTGCCGGATCTTGTCTTCCTGAATGATCACCGGCTGGATGTTACCGCGGAACGAATGGATGCCGGAGGAATCCTGCTGCAGACGTTTGCAATCTATCTGTCGGCTCATAGAGGTAGCCCCCGCTTCGAAGATATAATCGGACAAATCGATCGATTCCATACCGAAGTAGAGAGGGTGGGAGGACTACAGTGGCTCCGGTGGAAGGAGGAAGCGGCAAACTTAGATAATGATAGCCGGAAGTGGGGAATGCTCTCTCTGGAGGGCGTAGAAGGTCTGGAGGGCAATTTGCTGTATGCACAGCTGATCTTCGAGCTTGGTGTACGCTTTATGGGGATTACATGGAACTATGCCAACTGGGCGGCAGACGGGGTACTAGAACGGCGAAACGGTGGATTCACGGAGAAAGGCCGCAAGCTGGTGGAGTGGTGCAATGCCAGTGGCATGCTGCTGGATGTATCTCATTTGTCCGAGGCGGGGTTTTGGGAGCTGGCAGAACTCAGCACCAGACCGTTTATTGCTTCGCATTCTAATGCTGCAGCCGTATGCAGACACCCGCGCAATCTAAGGGACGAACAAATTCGTGCCATCATTGAAATGGACGGGTTAATGGGCCTAACCTTCTACCCATGGTTCGTTAATGAGTCGGGTGAAGCTGGTACAGGTGATCTGCTAAAACATCTGGAGCATGTCTGCAGTCTGGGTGGAGAACGCCACATTATGTTTGGTTCTGATTTTGACGGAATTGACATCAAGGTCAAAGGTCTGGAACATCCAGGTTGTTATCCGGAGTTTGCGGAACAGCTTCTCAAGCATTTTCCGGAAGAAATCGTCAACGGTTGGTTGCACGGTAATGCAATTTCTTATTTAGTAAACCATTTGCCGTCTCATGCAACAAAAGGGTGACAATCTTGTTCCAAATTGTCGAATTGTCGAAAATATGTAGTGAGGTTCCATTATATTTTGGAAGAATAAGTTGTATAATGTTTAATGCTTGTACAGATAATAGAGAAAATACGAGGAGTTGACTTACAATGAGTAAGACTGTACCCGTAGGTGTGTCGGCCCGACATATTCACCTAACGCAGGAGCATGTGGAGGCGCTGTTTGGAGCTGGCTACCAGCTGACTGAATTCAAACCGCTTTCCCAACCAGGACAATTCGCCGCAAATGAGCAAGTAGCGGTCATTGGTACTAAAGGTAAATTTGAAAAGGTAAGAATTCTGGGACCTGCCCGTCCGGCATCCCAACTTGAAGTATCCCGCACGGATGCATTCGCTCTGGGTGTTAAAGCACCAGTTCGTGAATCCGGAAGCATAGAAGGTACTCCAGGCATTACGCTTAAAGGCCCGCATGGCGAAGTTGAATTGGACAAAGGTGTTATCATTGCAGCCCGTCACATTCACTTTCATACCTCTGAAGCTGAAGCTTGGGGCATTTCCGACAAGCAGCTTCTAAAAGTACGCCTGGGTGGCGAACGCGGTCTTGTACTTGAGAACGTGATCGCACGTGTGGCTGATAGTTTTGCGCTGGACATGCACATTGACACGGACGAAGCTAACGCTGCAGGTGCCAATAACGGAGATACTGCTGAAATTATCGATTAGTCTATAATACAAGGAAATATCGGAGACGGAGGAGAAATCCTCCGTTTTTTTATTAAAAATAAATGAATGTATCAAGTTTTGCATGAAAACGTGGTATGATAAGTGTACAAGAGGCCGTTTCTTGTGAGCGGTGCATCATTTCCTCTTGAATAAGTATGATCTTTTCTTGTAGAGAACCATGTCCGTTCAATCAGCTTCACAAAATAATGGTTACAGGGAAAAGAGGAAACGAATATGAATATTAACTTAAGTTTTACGCCAAAGGGTAAAGCAGCCATTGAAAAGTTTACGAATGATGAACTGATTGAGGTGTTCACCCGCTACACTAATACATTAACTAAAAAGTATTCCGTTGATTTCAAGGTGCCGGCAGAAGTGAATACAGACATCGTTGCAGATGGCGCATTGAACATGAACCTGAGTAATGTGAAATGTGATATCAATCATTTTTTCAGAGAACTGGGCAGAGATGTTAAAGTTCCACTGAAGAAAAGAATGGGTACTGGAACTTTGGATAATGTCTTCAAAGTGGTCGTAAGAGAGCAATAAGATTACAGATATAGGGCATCTGCCGATAAGTGGTTATCGGTTGGTGCAGTATTATATGAATAATCGTGAAGGGAGGGCCTAATGCAGGTCTCTCTTTTTTTGTCATGTTAAAGTCATTTGGTATACTGGAATCAGGAGGGGTGAGTATGGAGAATAAAGTGCAATCCGTGGAAGAATTGATCACCGGGCCAGCAGAAAGATCAGCATAGAAGAGTACATCCGGAGATATGAAGCGTCGTTGAGAAGATAATGATGTAACAATACAGCTAAAAGATACAAAGAAGACCGCCCTGTTCAGTCGTTGACTGAGAGGGCGGTCTTTATTTTACGCGGGAAGAAGTCCATAAGTGGAGAGGTACTTGCTCAACTCCTGCTGTAACGCCGGGCTAATGGACGTCATAGGCAGGCGCAGAGTATCGGAAGCGATAGTGCCGCTTTCGCTCAGTACCCATTTGATCGGTGCAGGATTGGATTCCTTGAACAGTAGCTGGATAAAGGGAATAAGCTGTTCAAACGCCATTTTCGCAATCTCTGTTTGTCCTGAACGATAGGCATCATAGATCTGGATGAATTCTGCCGGCTGTACATTGGCTGAAGCCAGCATGCCTCCAGCGGCTCCGCAGTCAAGCATGTCGAAGAACTTGAGGTCATCTCCGCACAGAATCGGCTTTGAGCCAAGCTGTGTCAGCTCTGTGGTCAGCTTAGGGCTGCCCGAGCAATCCTTCAGGCCTACCACATTATCTAGCTCCAGGATGGTACGGGCGGTATCTACAGTCATGCCAACACCGGCACGCCCCGGGATATCATAAGCAATAATAGGAACGCCTACCTCAGCAGCTTTACGGAAGTGAGCAATAATGCCTTCCTGAGACGGACGGCTGTAGTAAGGTACGACCACGAGCACAGCATCGACCCCAAGATTAGCAGCAAGTTCTGTCCGTCTGACAGTAGAAGCTGTGTCGTTGGTTCCTGTGCCAACTACGAGTGGGATGGACGTGGATTTCAAAAGCTCTTGGGATGCCTTCACGAGAACCTGCAGCTCGTCGGTGGTTACCGTCGGGGATTCTCCAGTAGTGCCATTCACGACGAGACCCTGAATCCGGTGAGCGATAATTTTCTGCACATAAGACTGGTACGAATTCAAGTCGACTTCGCCTGCTGCATTGAACGGGGTTACAACGGGTACATAGACACCATAAATCTGTTGCTCTGTCAGCATGAGTAATCGTCCTCCAACTTATTGTAATAAAATATAAGGATCTGCTTACAAGGACTGCGCAGCCGTTACTACTTAGAACCGTATTTATATGTTTCGAGCTGTGTATGATCTGTAGTGGCTTCCTGAGATGTCGATTCATCTTGCTATTAACTTTACTTTAGCATGGAAATTGCCATCGGTGTTAGCTATAATAAATGATATGCTTCATCAAAATTATTGATGTCAGGGTGATCCTATGGATATGACCTATTTGCGGACCTTCTATGAAGTGGCCAAAAAACAAAGCTTCACCCGTGCGGCTGAAGAATTGGGGTATGCTCAGTCCAGTGTAACGATGCAGATCCAGAAGCTAGAGAAGGAATATGGTGTTCCGCTCCTGGAAAGGCATGGACGGCAACTGCGGCTTACTCCCCCGGGTGAAGAGCTCCTGAAGCTTTGTGTGGAGATTCTGGATCTGTACGACCGTTCTAAAGAGACGATCGCCCAGCAAATCGGCGGAACGCTGACCATCGGAACGATTGATTCACTGGCTGCCTATTACTTGCCGCCTTTTCTACAGCAGCTGAGAACCCGGTTCCCCGGACTAAATATACATTTGCAGACTGATAAGGAAGCGAATTTGGTGGCGAAGATAAAAGAAGGGGAAGTGGATATTGGTCTGATGTTGGACCGTAGCCTGGCTGATTCCTCGCTGAACCGCACGATTATCCGTGAGGAGCCGCTTGTTCTGATCGCTCCGGGCGACCACCCGCTGGCCAGCCGTGAGAAAGTGGAGATGCTGGATCTCAATAACTGCGAATTTATCGTCTCGGAGGAAAGCTGCATTTACCGGAGTCTGTTTGAGAATTTATTAAAAGAGCATGGCATTATCTACCGGATCGGCTTCGAGCTGTCGAACCTGGAGGCAATCAAACGTTGTGTGATGAACGGACTGGGTATTGCTCTGCTGCCCAAGATTGTTGCCCAGGAAGAAATTAGCCGGGGAAATCTGACCGAGTTGCCATTTATTCATCCGGAGATCCATTTCGACCTGCAACTGCTGATTCATCCGAAAAAGTGGAAATCTCAACCGCTGCAATATTTGATTCAAATGCTTCAGGAGGATGCGATCGCGGGCATTCCGGTAATCTAAATAGCAGTAGAAGCCCTTATTGACCGGTGATCAGTAAGGGCTTATTTTGTCGTGCAAAGAGATGAGGCAAATCTATACAAAGAACATGCTTAGATATAATAGCGGTGATGATGAGTGACAATAAAATTAATAGAAGTTTATCGCCCTCAGCTCAGCTGTCCTGCCCGTGAAGTCGTCTCCTCATTACGCCGGGAGTGCAGCCGTAAGTCTTACGGAAGATGCGGATGAAATAATTCGTCTCCATGCCGAGGTTGGCGGCAATGTCCTGGATCGGAATGGCAGTGTTCTCCGTAAGTATCTGTAAGGCGCGTTCAAGGCGAAGATCCTGCAAATATTGATGCGGGGTAATACCGTACTCCTGAAGGAACAGCCGCTGGAAATGCTGGACAGAATAACCGACCGCACTGGCGAGATTTGAGATCAGGAGTGGCTCGGTAAAATGCCCATTAATAAGCTCTACGGCTTTCTGTAAAGCCCCGCCACGGATTTCTCCGGAGCGGGGCTTATTCATTGTACCTGGAGACTGGCTCGGTATGCGAAGCATCAGGAGCAGCTTGTACAGCATCACTGAAAGCCCCTGCATGGATTCTTCATCATGGCGTACCGCAGGCTGAG
This sequence comes from Paenibacillus oryziterrae, assembly GCF_042610485.1. Taxonomy (NCBI): domain Bacteria; kingdom Bacillati; phylum Bacillota; class Bacilli; order Caryophanales; family Paenibacillaceae; genus Paenibacillus; species Paenibacillus oryziterrae. The sequence continues at coordinate 105,118 of NZ_JBGJZO010000001.1, forward strand.
GGTTAGCTCCATGCCAGAGGTTGCCTATCTCACTCCAGCATTCTTCAAAGGAGACAGGATGAAAAGGGGAGGAGGGGAGCATACCGGCGCGTTCAAGAAAATCATGACAAGAACTTCCGCTTAATCCGACAAAGCCCACATGCCAGGGCTCATGTGACAGAGGATAATATTCATGACCCCGGTCCGGCGGAAAAGAAAAGGCCATTCCCGGTTCAAGTATATTGTCGGTACCGCTCTCCAGATCACGGAATAATCCGCTGCCGCTGCGGATAAGAAAGATCTGATGCACGGGAAAACCAGCCGGACGTACGTGATGATACTGGACGTGCCGTCCGACGGAATACGGATATACAGGGTAGCTGTCGATATCGCGCGGCATTTCAATAAGTGAGAAGGGAAGGATGGCATTCACCTCATATTCATTTTGTGCTATTCAGTTGCTATTAAAATCCTACATATATAAACGTTATATCTTATATTATAACTAGTATAAATTATAATATCCGATCTGGACAACAAATATCGATGGACATAATAAGAGAAAAGTCCCATTCAAATCCAGACGCGTAGATTGAGAGGATGAGCAATAGTAATGAGTATTCAATTTCCAGCAGTCAGCAGCAAAGTTCCAGTCATGCTACATGGCGCCGACTATAATCCTGAGCAATGGCTCCGATATCCGGAAGTGCTGAAAGAGGACATCCGGTTGATGAAGCTGGCTGGCTGTAATGTGATGTCGGTCGGGATCTTCTCCTGGGTGTCCCTGGAGCCGGAGGAAGGTGTCTTCACATTCGACTGGCTTGATGGCGTACTGGACTCTTTTGCAGAGAATGGCATCTTTGCCTTCCTGGCGACCCCAAGCGGAGCCCGTCCGGCCTGGATGTCGGAGAAATACCCTGAGGTACTGCGGGTAGAGAAGAATCGTGTGCGTAATCTTCATGGTGTCCGCCACAACCATTGCTTCACTTCCCCTGTATACCGCGAGAAGACTGCCATTATTAATGCGAAGCTGGCTGAGCGTTATGCCCATCACCCGGCGGTTATCGGCTGGCATATTTCCAATGAGTTCGGCGGGGAATGTCACTGCGGTTATTGCCAAGATGCTTTTAAGGCTTGGTTGAAGGAAAAATATAATAATAGCCTAGATGAGTTGAACCATGCGTGGTGGGCAACTTTCTGGAGTCATACCTACACCTCATGGGATCAGGTTGAATCTCCTGCACCTCATGGCGAAACACAGGTTCACGGGCTTAACCTGGATTGGAGACGGTTCGTGAGTGAGCAGACGATTGATTTCTGCCGCCATGAGATGGAAGCAGTCCGCGGATATAACCGGGGTCTGCCGATCACAACGAACATGCATATGATCGACGGTATTGATTACCGTAAGCTGGCAGACATCCTGGATGTGGTATCATGGGACGCTTACCCGGATTGGGGATATACCGAGGATGGCGACGATTCCCGGCTTGCAGCTTGGACAGCGATGCATCATGATATGTTCCGCACATTTAAAAAGAAGCCATTTCTGCTTATGGAAAGCACGCCATCACTCACCAACTGGCAGTCCGTCAGCAAGCTGAAGCGTCCCGGAATGCATAAACTGTCGTCACTTCAAGCGGTTGCACATGGTTCAGATTCGGTGCAGTACTTCCAGTGGCGCAAAAGCCGCGGCTCCAGTGAGAAATTCCATGGTGCGGTGATTGATCATAGTGGACATGCGGAAACCCGCGTCTTCCGCGATGTGGCTGAAGTAGGCAAGACGTTGGCAGGCTTGACTGAGGTAGTGGGTACATCTACACCTGTGCAGACAGCTATTATCTACGACTGGGACAACCGCTGGGCGATCAAGGATGCTCAGGGTATCCGTAATTCCGGGCTGAAATACGAAGAAACGGTATTGGAACATTACCGTGCTCTATGGGAGCTGGGGATTCCGGTGGACATCATCGGATCGGGTGATGACTTATCGGACTATAAGCTGGTTATCGCTCCGATGCTGTATCTGATCAGTGAAGAGAATGGCAAGCGGATTGAGAACTATGTCGAGCAGGGCGGTAATTTCCTGGCGACTTACTGGTCTGGTGTGGTGGGTGAGACAGATCTTTGTCATTTGGGAGGATTTCCTGGACCGCTGCGCAGAACTCTGGGCATTTGGGCAGAGGAGACGGAGGGGTTGCACAGCCGTGATATGAATGGGCTTGTGATGTCGGGTGGTAATGCACTTCAACTGACAGGAGATTTCGATGCCCATGAGATTGCTGAATTAATCCATCTGGAGGGTGCGGAGGCACTGGGACATTACCGGAATGATTTTTATGCCGGCCGTCCGGCACTGACGTTAAACCGCCTCGGTGAAGGTCGTGCTTACCACTTGGCTGTGCGGGTGAAAGATTCGGCATTTTATGTAGGGTTATATGCAGCAATTACAGCCAAAGCTGGCATTCGCCGCACGCTGGCGAGTGAATTACCTCAAGGTGTAACGGCACAGTTACGTACAAACGGAGAGTTTGACTATATCTTTGTGCAGAACTTCAGCGGGATAGAGCAGAACGTTGAGCTGGATAAACACAGCTATACCGATCTGGAGTCCGGACAAGAAGTAGCGGGGACAGTAACCCTGCCTGTGAACGGACTGTTGATACTGAAGCGAGAGCATATCTAGAATGGTATGAGTAATAAGAGAGAACCTGCGTGCAGCTGCGGGTTCTCTCTTTTTTTGGGATGGAAGGGGGAGGAAATAAAAAAGAAGGCGTCCCATAGGACGCCTTTAATAAGGAAAACTTAACCGGACTACTATTATCTAGCCAACCATCCGCCATCAACGTTCAGGATATGGCCGTTCAGGTAATCGGAAGCGGCAGATGCCAGGAAGACAGCAGGTCCTTTAAGATCTTCAGGCGTACCCCAACGTCCTGCAGGAATACGATCCAGGATAGAATCGGAACGCTTCTGATCAGCACGGATCGGAGCTGTATTTTCAGTAGCCATGTATCCAGGAGCAATTGCATTGATATTCAGACCGGAACCAGCCCACTCATTGGCAAAAGCTTTAGTAAGACCTGCTACAGCATGCTTACTTGCAGTGTATCCAGGTACATTGATTCCGCCTTGGTAGGAGAGCATAGAGCAGATGTTGATGATTTTACCGGAGCCCCTTTCCAGCATGTGACGGCCGGCGATTTGGGACAACAGGAATACAGTGTTTTGGTTTAGGTTGATAACGTCGAACCAGTCTTTTTCGCTGTGGTCTTTAGCTGGAGTACGGCGGATCATACCCGCGCAGTTAACGAGGATATCCACTTTACCGGTAAACTCAACCGCTTTGTCGAACATGCCTTGAAGTGTACTGTGATCGCTTAGGTCGCATTCGAGGCTAAGTGCTTTAACGCCGAAAGCTTCAGCGGCAGCAACGGTTTCTTCGCTGGAGAACAGGGATGCGGAGATCACATCTGCGCCTGCTTCTGCAAAAGCCAATGCGATCCCTTGTCCAAGACCTTGACCAGCACCGGTTACGATGGCTGTTTTACCTTTTAAGCTGAATAAAGATGACATTTAATATTCTCTCCTTCTGTATGCACGATGTGTATTTTGTAAGGCTTAAGTGTGTTTTGAATTACCCGCATTCAATGTTGACGCCTGCACTTCGGAACTGTTCCACAGTCTCGGCAGGGAGGCCGCTGTCTGTTAGCAGCACGTCTACTTCCTGCAGTGAAGCGAACGTGCGCAGCGCGGTATGACCAAATTTGTGATGATCCACAACGGCATACACCTTCCGCGCTGTGGAGACAAGCGCTTGCTTATATTCGATGAAGTCCCCGGTGTAGATAGAGAGTCCTTGTTCTATATTTACTGCGGTAGCCGACAGAAAAGCTTTTTGTATATTAAGACTTTTTACATAAGAGACAGCTTCCTGCCCTGCAAGCATGTTGCGGACACGGTAGCCCCCGGGCACGACGAGACGGATATTATCCTTAGGTGCAAGCTCGCTGATGATGTATACGTCATTGGTTACTACGGTTAGGGACATATTATCCAGTCTGCGGGCGATCTCCAGCGTCGTACTGCCGCCGTCCAATGCCACGATGTCATCCTGTTCAATATGAGAAAGTGCGCGCAGAGCAATCTCCGTTTTTTCATCCGAATATTTAACCAGCGGTGCTTTGGAAGGCAGTATGCCGAACTGGTCGCTTTGCGCGAGCACGGCTCCTCCGTGCACTCGGACGAGCAGACCTTGCTCCTCCAGCTTGCTGAGATCTTCGCGGATCGTTTTTCCCGTTACCTGGAGCTTTTCGCTCAGCTCATTGACCGTTACATCTTTTTGGTTCAGCATAACTTCCATAATCATCTCGTGGCGTCGTATAGGGTTCATGGCTGTCCTCATCTTTCCGAAAGAGAAATTTCCCTCTATTGTAATTCTTTTATGGAGAGTGCGTCCATATCATCATAACGTTTGTTGTCTCCGGCCATGCTCCAGATGAAGGTATAGTTGTGTGTACCTACACCGCTGTGGATGGACCAGCTTGGAGAAATAACGGCTTGCTCGTTATGCATTACAATATGACGGGTTTCTGTAGGCTCGCCCATCAGGTGGAATACCGCCTGATCTTCCGGAAGATCGAAATAGAAGTAAGCCTCCATGCGGCGCGGGTGAGTGTGGGAAGGCATCGTGTTCCACATGCTGCCCGGCTTAAGCTGGGTCATGCCCATAACAAGCTGCGCGCTTTGAACGCCATTAGTATGAATAAAGCGGTGGATTGTACGTTCATTTGCATTCTCCGTTCCGCCCATAGCACCGGATTCGGATTCAGCCAGAGTTGTTTTGGTAGTAGGGTAGGAATGGTGTGCAGGAGCGGAATTCAGGTAGAATTTAGCCGGTTTTGCGCTGTCTGCGCTTTTGAAAATAACGTCCTTCGCGCCTTGTCCTACGTACAGGCATTCTTTGGTGTCGATTTCATATTCAGTTCCGTCTACGAGCACAGTTCCTTTGCCGCCAACATTGATAACACCCAGCTCACGGCGTTCCAGGAAGTAGGAAACACCCAGCTCTTTAAGATCGGTGGTCAGAACAACGTCCTTTGTTACAGGATGTGCGCCGCCGACGATCATGCGGTCTTCGTGGGTCAGAACAAGCTTCAGTTCATCCGCAGCGAAAATCACCGGAATGTGGAATTCCTTGCGCAAGCGCGCAGTATCGAATTGTTTGACTTCGTTTGGATGGGAAGCAAAACGTCTTTCCATGAAATATTCAATCTCCTTTTATACTAAGGTGGTTTGTATAAGTACAATTTACTCCATTTACGTTCATTTAACAAGTGATAATCTTTTTTAGTACGTTTAATTTGGTTTACATGGTGGTTTGTAGTGTTGTCATGTGTATGTTATGGGAGTGCGATGAGAATGGGGAATAGAGGGCTGAGTAGGTTAGAGAGGGGGTAAATGATTCTGTTTAGTATTTCCTCTATAACTCTACTGGTCAAAAGGTTTATTATAGAGATATAGTGACACCGCGAGCCCAAAAGGACAAACTTCTAGCAGATCTTAGGGACAACTTCGAAAGCGGTTACTCTATTATCAAAACGATAACTGTTGTGGGGGGAATGAATGATGTCAGAGACAGAATATCGTATAGAGAAAGACTTCCTCGGCAGTAAGCAGGTCGAAATAAACGCCTATTACGGGATTCAGACACTACGTGCGGTGGAGAATTTTCCGATTACGGGCTACCGGGTGCATCATGAATTGATCAAAGCCATGGGTATTGTGAAAAAAGCGGCCGCTTTGGCCAATATGGATATAGGCAGGCTTTATAAAGGGCTTGGTGAAGTGATTGTGCAGGCCGCCTCAGAGATTATCGAGGGCAAATGGAATGATCAATTTATTGTAGATCCTATCCAGGGCGGTGCAGGAACTTCACTTAATATGAATGCAAACGAAGTTATTGCGAACCGTGGGCTGGAACTGCTCGGACAGTCTAAAGGGGATTACAAGCACTTAAGCCCGAACTCCCATGTCAATATGGCGCAGTCCACTAACGATGCATTTCCGACGGCGATCCACATTGCCACACTTTCACTGGTGAACCAGCTGCTAGTGACCATGCGGACGATGCACGGGGTATTCGCTGCTAAAGCCGTAGAATTTGATCCGGTTATCAAAATGGGCCGCACCCATCTGCAGGATGCTGTGCCGATCCGTCTTGGACAGGAGTTTGAGGCATACAGCAGGGTGCTGGAGCGGGACATCAAACGGATTGAGGCTTGCCGCCAGCATTTATATGAAGTCAATATGGGAGCGACCGCAGTCGGAACAGGGCTGAATGCTGATCCCCGCTATATTGAACTTGTTGTGAAATATTTGGCCGAGCTCAGCGAACTGCCGCTGGTCACTGCTGATCATCTGGTAGATGCGACGCAGAATACCGATGCCTACACGGAAGTGTCCGCAGCACTCAAGGTATGTATGATGAACATGTCCAAAATCGCGAACGATTTGCGGCTCATGGCTTCCGGCCCTCGTTCGGGTTTTAATGAGATTACGCTTCCCGCCCGTCAGCCCGGTTCGTCCATCATGCCGGGTAAGGTGAATCCGGTTATGGCGGAAGTCATTAATCAGGTAGCCTTTCAGGTCATCGGCAATGATCATACGATCTGCCTGGCTTCGCAGGCCGGACAGCTTGAACTCAACGTGATGGAGCCCGTGCTGGTGTTCAATCTTATTCAGTCGATTAGTATCATGAACAATGCCTTTAAGGTGTTCACGGAGTACTGCCTTGCGGGTATCGAGGCGAACAAGGAGAAGCTGGCGCAGGAAGTAGAACGCAGCGTGGGTATCATTACAGCCGTTAATCCGCACTTGGGATATGAAGTGGTATCACGGATTGCGCGAGAGGCGATATTGACCGGAGAATCGGTCCGGGCGCTCTGTTTAAAGTATAATGTGCTAACCGAGGAAGAACTGAGCATTATTCTCGATCCGTACGAAATGACACATCCCGGTATTGCCGGAGCATCACTGCTGAGTAGGGAATAATGTATCCAAAAGGCTGGAGCGGAAATTGCATCTGCTGACCGGCAGCTTTAAGAATCTCCACAGGACGCGCGAAAGCGCCGAGCGTGGGGATTTTCAATTTCACTATCTTGCTCTTACATTCCAAAAGGCTTACAGCAGGGACTGACCGGGGGTATACTGACTATAGAGGTGAGAGAAATGGAGAATGGTGAGGAAGTGCTGAGTGAAGCTTACTGGCAGGCCGTTGTTGCGAATGATGCTTCTTACGATGGCAGGTTTTATTATGCGGTAAAAACAACAGGGGTGTACTGCCGTCCATCCTGCAAATCCAAGCTGCCGAATCCGCAAAATGTCCGTATATTCACTACATCGCAGTATGCTGCGGAGGCGGGATTCCGTCCCTGCAAAAGATGTAAGCCAACGGGAGAGCGTCTGCCTGACAAAGAGTGGGTGGAGATCATAACTAATTACATTGACCAAAATTATATGGACCCCCTAACGCTTGAGACCTTAGCGGATATGTGCCATGGCAGTCCTTATCATCTTCACCGCACGTTTAAAAAAATCATGCACATTACCCCTGTAGATTATATACAGCACACAAGAATAACTAAGGCCACCGAATACCTGATTCAATCGGACAGGTCGATTGCGGACATTGCAGCTCAAGTAGGCCTGCCGAATACGCCATATTTTATTACATTATTTAAAAAGAAAACCGGACTAACCCCTGTGCAGTACCGCTTCAGGAACACACAGCAATCCAGCGGCGGGAGTCCAAATCATTCGGAGGTGCCAGGGAATGGATACTAATACCAAACCGGTCGTTTATTGGACCTTGATTGCTTTTAAAGAGTGGACGTTCTATATTGCTGCGAGTGAGCAGGGATTATGTTATGTAGGCCCGCAGGACAAACCTTTCAGCGAACTGGCGGATTGGGTCAAATTCCGACTCCCTGGCAGTTCCTTGGAGCGGGATGATGATCGGCTTGAGCAGGCGTCAGTTGAACTGAAAGAATATTTGCTGGGTGAACGCCGGAGTTTCTCGGTACCTCTGGATTTGTACGGCACACCCTTCCAGCAATCCGTCTGGCAAGCATTATGCGACATCCCATACGGGCATACCTGGTCATATTCCGATGTAGCGCTCCATATCCACAAACCGGCTTCTGTACGTGCGGTCGGCGCAGCGATCGGGGCGAATCCCATCCTGATTACAGTTCCCTGCCACAGGGTGATTGGTAAGAATGGTGCAATGACCGGTTACCGGGGCGGCTTAAACATGAAGATTGAATTGCTGGGCCTCGAACAAAAAGCGTCATTGGTAGATGCGAAGTAAGGTCATGTCATACCCGTAAGGTCATGTTATAATGGAGTAAAGCATTCATATTCAGCATGATCTGAAACTTGCAGTGCCTTATTGGAGGTATAGTGTGGCAAAACCAAAAGTAGCAAAACGGCCGACCAGAGATGAATTTGTGCTGGAGGAGATTGGCAACCAGTTGACCGAAGCCAAAATGGAAGATTCCGAGATTCTTTTGACCGTATGGGGCAAGGAAGAGCAGGTCCGGGGACGAATCACTGAAATGGACCCGCGAACCGGCAGGGTACACGTCAGCTGCAATGAAGGGATCAATAAGGTTCCTTTTATGGATATTATGAGAGTTGATTATCCAAGAGATTAAGTGTTCAAAGGGAGGGAGAGTCCAAACGGTCTGTTGACGGCCGATAGACGCTCCCTTTTTTTGCATGATGGAATAAATATACGGAAGAATGGGGGGATATCATGATCATCGACGAGAGGGAATTTTGTGTTAAAGGAGTCCGTTATACGGTCAGATCTGCAATCCACAGTGATGCCCGGGCATTATCTGCACTAAGACTACAGATTGATGGAGAGACCGAGCATTTGGACCGGGAGCCGGGGGAAGCTTTTATTGATGCAGCGGGTTTTGAACAATTGATCCAGGCAGATTCTGAGAATAGCAGAAACTTGTTTTTGGTAGCAGTTGTCCAAGATGAAATCGTCGGGTTCTCCAGATGTGAAGGCAGCCCCTTAAGACGATTTGCTCATAAAGTCGAATTTGGAGTATGCGTACTACAAGAGTACTGGGGCTACGGAATTGGAACTAATCTGCTACGTGAGTCGATCACTTGGGCAGACACCCAGCAACTTACCAAAATGACTTTAAAAGTGCTGGAGAGAAATGAACCCGCCATCGCACTCTATAAAAAGCTGGGTTTTGAAATCGAAGGGGTACTGAAAAAGGATAAACTACATTCCAGCGGTATCTACTACAACACCATTGTGATGGGCAGATTCAGAGCCTAAATTGGGATCAATACAGCATTCTCCACAAATAAAAAGTGGCATACGCCTCCCAGCCGCCCCACCCGGCGGATACTTCTATAATTTCAGCTCGTGTCGGCTTGCGGTCCAGCTTCAGCATCATTTTTAGCACATTATGCAGTCCCACATCATCAATGGGAAAAGCCGCAGTCATCCTCAGACACCGCATCAGTACATAGTTGGCCGTCCACGGACCGATTCCCCGGATGGAGATTAGCATACGCTCCGCTTCCTTAATACTACCTGTGTTCATCAGACTTTCTTTGGTCAGTTCTCCGTTAGCGATAAGTCGGGCAACGCCGATCAGGTATTCGGATTTCTTGACGGTGAGCCTTATAGGCTCCAGATCCTCTACCGTCAGAGCGGCGATGGTCTCTGCAGCAGGGAAAATCCAATATTCCTTACCCTCACACTCCACCCGGGTACCCAGATGCTCGACCAGTCGTCTTTTTAGCGTATAGGCAAAAGCTAGATTAATCTGTTGACCGATGATCCCCCAGCATAAAGCTTCAAATAAATCGGGAATGCCGATAATCCGCAGGCCGTAAAGGGAATCCGTTGCCTGCTTCAGCAGCACGTCACTTTCGGCAAGCGCATAGAAAGGGGTTAAGTCCCTGTCCAGATCCAGCCATTCCCGAACGTACGCAGTAACTTCCTCTCTGGCAATATCCGAATGTGGAGCGGTATCTCCCAGAAAACGAATGGTCAAGTAACCAGGTGAATTCCCGCTGAGCTCAATGACTACTATTTGATTACCAATCTCAAGCGCCTTGTATATCCGCTGATCTTCGATCCGGTACAGGCATTCATTCGGGGAACGTTCGAAATAGTTCAGATTCTCCGCGAAGCTGAATTCCCGGGGAACGATCATCTTTATTTCAGTGTTCATCTCTTCATCAATCCTCCATTTAAGTCCTTCCAATGTAGCATAAATATCGTGACCGTAATTTCGTTATCTTGCTCTTATATTCAGGATGCAGTTATTGACGGAGGCTGTATTGTGAATATACTGTAATCAGGTCAAGCCCGAATGAATGAAAGGAAGGATGTATTCCAGATGTCAGTTACTAAGACGAATGCCATGCGTATGCTGGATTCCAAGAAAATTCCGTATGAAATACATATCTATGACAATGAAGACGGCCAGATCCACGGAACGGCGGTTGCCGAAAGAATCGGACTCCCTCCGGAAATCGTCTTCAAGACGCTCGTCTCCCACAGCGGGCCGAACCTGTATGTGTTTGTCATCCCCGTCGGGTCAGAGCTTGATCTGAAAAAAGCGGCCAAGGCCGCTGGTGAGAAGAAGATCGAAATGCTGCCCCTTAAGGATCTGCTGAAATGGACAGGTTATGTTCGTGGAGGTTGTTCACCCGTCGGCATGAAGAAGCTGTATCCGACCTTTATTGATGAAAGCGCCGAAACTGGTGCGACAATTGCGGTCAGCGCCGGAAAAATCGGCATGCAGATGGAACTGGCTCCCGGGCTTTTAGCCGCGACCGTCTCTGCCAAGTTTACCGCTTTGGTGAAATAAAAGGGTCATTACTCTTCATTTAAACTACTCGAGCTGTCATGACTTAACCGTCGATATCCGGCCGGAGACAGGCCTGTCCAGCGCTTGAACTGCTTGCTGAAATGGGAGACATCCCGGTAGCCGAGGCGGCGGGCGATGGAATCCACAGATAAATTGTTGTCCATCAGAAGTAGTTTGGCTTGGCGGCTAATTAGTCCGGACAGATACTGGCGCGGCGACAACCCGTAAATTTGGTGAAAAGCACGGTTGCAATGGGTGGTGCTGTAGCCAAGTCTTGCGGCAATCGTCTCAATTCCGCCATCCCTCTCACCAGTGGCCTCCGCTGCGGCTACGGTCTGTTGCAGCAGCCGTTCAATGGCGTTAGCCAATGCAACGGTATTCTCTGTCGCCTCTGATGGGATTCGGTTGACAGTCTGCGGCATTTCCGAAAGCACCCAACCGCTAAGTGCGGTGAGAAGCTGGAGGGAGGCATGAAGCGTTGCCAGACGGGTTCTATGGGAATCGGCGGTTTCAGACAGGATGGTAGAGCTGATAATGTTATCGAGCGCGGAGCGGATCTCTTTAATTTCAGGAGTGTTACCGCTCAGGCAGACTGAATTCGTCGTCAGCAGTGCACGGCGCAGCGTCAGGTCGTCGATATCGAAATGCAGGCAGTAATAGGTCATGTCGCTGCCGCTTGGTCCAGGCCCTTGGCTGGAATGCGGTGTGCCGGGATGAATAAACAGAATATCCCCGCTCTGCTGGTTGTAGCTTTGGCCGTTCACGGTCATATGCTGCTCTCCCTGAAGCACGACATTGATTTCAAACATGGGGTGCGTGTGGAGCGGATACTGCCACTGCTCGTTTACCTTGCGCCAATGTGCGGCAAAAATATGAAACGCGGCCTGGATATCGGGAGACATCCGTCCGTCGATGGAATTCATGGTACCAGGAACATTTGTATTCATGCTCAGCCTCATTTGCAAATGAAATAATGGGTTTATTATATCATAGCCTCGTCAATGTATGATTTGCCCAAATAAGTGCAGGCTTTAACCCTGTGCTCTCTGAGGACCTGGAGATAAGATAAGGATGAACCCGGATGATCTCCGGGATATCTGCCGGAGGGAGTGCATTTCACGTATGCCTCAGAACCAGTTTTTTAATGCCCATCATTCACCAATCGGCGCTTTTGCCAGCTTTACCTTAGGTTTTCCCGGATCAGGCGGCGGCTTCGACCTGGAAATCGGCAAATCGCCGAAGCAAAACATATTCATCGGCCTGGAGCGTCACGATGGCCAGGGTTACGATACGCTCCCCTTTCATGAGCAAGCAGGGGACGATGAGAGCAAACGCTATGATATCGAGAATCCGGACCCGAATCCAGACAAGCCGCGGATTCTCCATCCTTTTGCTAAAGAAGAGATTACCAGAGATTTCAGATTGGCTACAGATAGCTGGAGCGCAGGCGATCTGACCTTTCGTATTCTGTCTCCGGTACGTTCTGTCCCGGACCCGGAGTTAGCTTCTGCAGATGAGTTGAAGGATGTGCTGCTGCCGGCAGTACTCGTGGAGATCGAGGTGGATAACCGGACATCGAATGCCGCACGCCGTGCATTCTTCGGTTTCCAAGGGACGGACGCCTACAGTGCGATGAGAAGGCTGGACGATGTATCCCCGGCGCTTACCGGAGTTGGACAGGGGCGATTCCTCGCCATTGCAGCGGAACGGGGGAGAGCAGAATCTGCCCTGCATTTTACCTTGGAGGATATTCTGAGTGCAGAACTAAGGGAGAACTGGACCTTCGGCCTCGGGCATGTCGGTGCCTTGATCATGGATGTTCCGGCAGGTGTGAAAGAGACTTACCGTTTCGCTGTCTGCTTCCATCGTTCCGGTTACGTAACCTCCGGTATTGACGCATCCTATTATTACAACCGTTTCTTCAGCAATGTAGAAGCCGTGGCAGAATATGCGCTGTCCCGGTTCGATGCATTGAAGGAAGCGGCTCTGCAGGCCAATGAGCTGCTTGCAGATACCGGACTCTCCGAAGACCAGACGTTTATGCTGGTCCATGCTATTCGCAGCTATTATGGTTCAACTCAACTGCTGGATTACAACGGCAAGCCGTTCTGGATCGTCAATGAAGGCGAATACCGGATGATGAATACCTTTGACCTGACTGTAGACCAGTTATTCTATGAACTGAAGATGAATTCATGGACGGTACGCAATGAGCTGGATATGTTTGTAGAGCGGTTCAGCTATGAGGATACGGTTCGTTTCCCGGGAGATTCGACCGAATATCCGGGTGGCATCAGCTTTACGCATGACATGGGTGTTGCCAATGCAGTATCCCGTCCGGCGTATTCTTCGTATGAGCAGTATGGTATCGACGGATGCTTCTCTCATATGACCCATGAACAGCTGGTGAACTGGGTGTTATGTGCCGCAGTGTACGCCGAGCAGACCGGAGACAATGCATGGATGCAGCGCAATTTAAGTGTACTGGAACGCTGCCTGGACAGCATGCTGAACCGCGATCATCCCGATCCGGAGCAGCGTAACGGCATTATGGGACTCGACAGCTCGCGTACGATGGGCGGGGCGGAGATTACAACCTACGACAGTCTGGATGTCTCTCTCGGCCAGGCGCGCAACAATATCTATCTGGCGGGTAAAAGCTGGGCCGCATACGTGGCGATGGAGAAAATATTCACCGATCACGGCCGGGTCGACCTGTCTAAGGTTGCCGGTGATCAAAGTGACCGCTGTGCAGCGACGATTGTTGCCCATGTAACCGAGGACGGCTACATTCCTGCGGTAATCGGAGAAGGCAACGACTCGAAGATTATTCCGGCCATCGAAGGACTTATCTTCCCTTACTTCACCGGTTCCAAGGAAGCATTGGAGCGGGAAGGACGGTTCTCCGCTTATATTGGCGCGCTGGATACACATCTGCATGCGGTTATGCACAAGGGGGTATGTCTGTTCGAGGACGGCGGCTGGAAAATCTCCTCAACCAGCAACAACAGCTGGCTGAGTAAAATTTACCTGTGTCAGTTTATCGCCAGGGAAATCCTTGGCTTGCCTTGGGATGAAAGTGGCCGCGAGGCCGACCGTGCTCATGTGGCCTGGCTGACCCATCCGGAGCTCTCCATCTGGAGCTGGAGTGACCAGATCATCTCCGGGGAAATTACCGGAAGCAAATACTACCCGCGTGGAGTGACAGCTATTTTATGGCTGGATGAGACGCGGAACTAATCCAAAACAAAGGGTTCTATGGAAGTCACTTCCATAGAACCCTTTTTTAAATATCCTTACAGCTTCTTATCATCAATTCCGTCCAGCCAGGCTTCAATATCGCCAATCACGGAGCTGATGCAGCCGTCCTCGAAAGGAGACGTCAGACCGGCAAGCTCTACCAGCTTGACGAAAGGCTGGCTTCCGCCGGCCTGACAGAGACGCAGATAGTCGCTCCAGGCGGCGGCGAAATCTTCTTTCGAGCGTTTCCAGAACTGAAAGGCGCACAGCTGGGCCAACGTATAGTCGATGTAATAGAACGGCATCGCATAGATGTGAGCCTGTTTTTGCCAGAAGCCGCCCTGCTCCAGATACATATTGCCTTCATACTTGCGGTGGGGCAGATATTTTCGTTCAATTTCACGCCATGCCTGTTTGCGTTCAGCAGGGGTCGCATCCGGGTTGTCGTACACGAAATGCTGGAATTCATCGACAGATACCCCGTACGGAATGAACAGCAGACTGTCTGCGAGATGGTTGAAACGGTATTTATCGGCTTCCTCCAGGAAGAACAGGTCCATCCATGGCCAGCAGAGAAACTCCATACTCATGGAATGAATCTCAGCGGCTTCCGAGGTAGGGAACGCATATTCAGGTACATCAATATTCCGGCTTTCATAGACTTGGAAGGCATGGCCTACCTCGTGGGTGAGCACATCGATATCCCCTGAGGTTCCATTAAAGTTGGAGAAAATGAACGGTAACTTGTAATCGCTGAAATATGTACAATATCCGCCGCTTTGTTTCCCTTTTTTGCTGACCAGATCCATTAGCCCGCGCTCTTGCATCAGGCTGAAGAACTCATCTGTCTCCGGGGACAGCTCCTTGTACATTCTCGCACCACCCGCGACAATCCAGTCGGGATCACCTTTGGGAGTAGCATTACCGGAATTGGAGTTGAGGTTCTCATCATAATAGAGCAGTTCATCGAGGCCAAGACGCTCGGCTTGGCGTTGTCTCAGCTTTTGCGAGACCGGAACGATATGTTCCAGCACCTGCTTGCGGAAGTTCGCCACCATCGCCGGGTTGTAATCCGTACGCGTCATCCGGTCATAACCCATCTCTACAAAGCTGCTGTAGCCCAGTTTTTTGGCCATCCCCACACGTACTTGAACTAGTTCGTCATAAATCCGGTCCAGTTCAGCTTCGTGTTCGGAGAAAAAGCCGTATTTAGCTTCGGATGCGTTCTTGCGCATGTCACGGTCAGTTGATAATTCGAAAGGCGCGAGCTGCGACAATGTGCGTTCTTCGCCTTCAAACATGATTTTGGCCGAGGCAATCAGCTGGTAGTATTCGGTGGACAGCTTATTTTCCAGCTGCAGATCCTCGATGATCTCGGGGCTAAAGGTACGGAGTGAGACTTCGGCAAATTGGAGCAACTGCGAGCCATATTCCTCTTCAAGACCTGCTCTGAATTTGGAATCAACAAGCGCCTGATAATACCTGGTAACATATTCCTGGATAACCGGACCGACTTCATCCATGAATTCCTGCTCCGCTTTGAAGAATTCATCCGTCGTGTCGATCGAATGGCGGACACTGGCCAGTGTCTGCATGGTGTCGAACCCGCTGCGCAGTTTGTTGATCTCGGTAACGGCAGCCTTTTGTTCCTCAAGGGTTGAAGCGGTAATCAGGACGTTCAGCAGTTCGGTGAAATCAGCTTTGAGCTTCTCTACGTCGGGACGTTCATAACGGTACTCGCCAAACTTCATTAATCAATCAACCCTTCCTGGATAAGATAACCTCTATTATAATATTTGGAAAATATTTTACCACTGTATAATTGAATAAGTGAGAAGCCAGTTTTTTTGTTTTCCTTTTTCGCTCCATCCATGCTATTATTATTTGTTACGAAATGAATGGAAGACTAAGGAGATCAAATGACATTTAATGAATTGAATATTGTACCTGAGATTCTAAAAGCTCTGGACAAAGAGAATTATACTTCACCCACACCTATACAAGAGCAGGCTATCCCTGCTGTTCTAGCCGGCAGAGATCTGCTTGGCTGTGCTCAGACAGGAACCGGCAAGACGGCTGCTTTCTCTGTCCCGATCATTCAACTGCTGCACGGACAGAAGAAATCTGGAGCAGGACGGAGAATCCGTTCCCTGATTCTGACACCAACCCGGGAGCTGGCACTGCAGATTTCCGATAATATCAAAGCGTATAGCCAGTTTACCGATATTCGCTGCACTGCTATCGTTGGCGGCGTATCTCAAAAAGCGCAGGAGCGTGCGCTCAGCCAGGGTGCCGATATTCTGATCGCGACGCCGGGCCGGCTAATCGACCTGCTGTCCCAGAAACGTGTAGACCTGCAGCATGTTCAAATTCTGGTGCTGGATGAAGCTGACCGGATGCTGGATATGGGCTTTATCCATGATGTTAAGCGTATCATCGCTAAAATGCCTGTTAAAAAGCAAACTTTGTTCTTTTCCGCAACGATGCCTTCCGAAATTGAGAAGATGGTTAAGTCTCTTCTTGTTAATCCAATAAGAGTTGAGGTTACTCCTGTATCTTCCACGGTCGACCGGATTACACAATCGATCTATCTGCTCGAAACGGGTAACAAGCAAAATCAGCTCAACATCTTGCTTCAGGATCCGTCTATTGCTTCAGCGTTGGTCTTTACACGGACCAAACGCGGTGCCGACCGAGTAACCCGTGATTTGGCGAAGGTCAATGTAACGGCACAGGCCATCCACGGCAACAAATCACAAAATGACCGGCAGAATGCTTTACGTAATTTCAAGAGCGGAGCAACCCGGGTGCTCGTGGCTACAGATATCGCAGCCAGAGGGATTGATATTGATGAGCTGTCTCACGTCATAAACTTTAATCTGCCTAACATTCCGGAAACGTACGTTCACCGGATCGGACGTACCGGCAGAGCTGGACTGAGCGGCACCGCCATTTCGTTCTGCGAGGCGGAAGAGCTTCCTTTCCTTAAGGATATCGAGAAATTAATTGGGAAGACGATACCTGAGGTGAAGGATCATGCCTATCCGATGAAACGGAAGACTGTGGCTGCCAAGGAGCAATCAACTCCCAAACAGACACAAACCAAATCTTCACAACAAGGGAAGCGGCCGCAAGCCAGACCCTCCCAAGGGAAGCCGGCATCAGTTGGAGCGCCTGGAGCAAAGTCAGGGGCAGCCAAGCCCAAATCGGCGAAGCCAGCATCCGCCCAGGTTTCATCCGCAAGACCTTCGGTCTATAAATCGGCTGCAGGCCAACCGACCGGAGCCAAGGCAAACTCATCGCGCAAGCCGCAATCCGATTGGTACCGTAAAGGTGCGGCGTCAGGAGTCAAATCCGGCAGATCCGCCACTTAACATTAGATAGTAAGAAGGTTGTTCTCTTAGCCATAATGGCCGAGGGAACAACCTTTTTTTGATTAGTACTGTTACGATCCCACCTAATTGCCGAACATCTCCTTATAGTCCTCCAGATAAGCATCAATCACAGTTGGCTGCTCCCCGGTGAGCGTGTTGTAGGCGTTCGTAACGCCACCGGCCAGCCCGATCTTGGTGACCAGATGAAGTCCTGCGACCACATTAATGTACTTGGCATCCAGCCCTTTTGCTAGCATGCAAGCTTTGAACTCTTTAAGTGAAGGATTGGCATAGTGGATGGGGCGTCCTAGTGCTGCCGTCATCTTCTTCGCCACTTCGTAGAAATCAAGTGCCTGACTTCCAGTCAGGGCATACTTTTTGCCGTAATGTTTATTCCCTTCAGTAAGGGAGCGGGCAGCAATTTCGGCGATATCCCTGATATCCGTAAAGCTGGTTTTGCCTTTTCCGGCAGGGACGTAAATCCGGTCATTCGTGATCAGCTCATCCAGCAGGAACAGGTTCAGATTCTGCATGAAATAACCCGCTCTAAGGAAGGTGAAGGGAATGCCGCTGCGCCGGATTTCCCTCTCATTCTTGTAATGGGGAATGAACGGCATATATTGTGCATCCTTCACGGATAAGTAGACGATGTGGCGGACGCCTTGTTGTTTCGCAGTGCGGATAAAACCGTGAAATCCTTCAAAGGCCGTTTCAGGTGGATACATCAGGAAGAGGCGGTCGATGCCCTGCAGGGCCGGTACAAAGGTTTCGGACCGGGCATAATCCAGTTTTACATAGGAATAAGTATTTCCATATTGGAGTGTTGCCTGCTTCGGATCACGTACAGCACAAACCATTTCAGCGTCTTTTGCGCTCAGGCGTTTAGCGACCTCCCGGCCAGTATTTCCGGTAAATCCCGTAACTAAAATTGCTCCCATTTTCTCACAACTCCTCTTTGCCATTCTGATATGAAAGGATAGATTCCGATAAGCGGTTCAAGGTTTGGACGGTGACAAGCAGTTCGTCTTCCGTATAACCCTTAAGAATCTTCCCGAACATTTCGATATGCTCACCTTTTCTACGATTCACGTACTCCATCCCGGCGTCAGTCAGCTCAATCCAACTGATTCTGCGGTCTTTCGTATCCCGGGTTCTGCTGATTAATCCCATACGCTCTAACTTATCGGCAACAGCAGTTGCTGCTCCGGGTGTGAGAGAGAAATATTCCGAGATTTCAATGGTTTTGATTCTTCCTTTGCGAACGATCATGAAGAGCAGGTAGACATAGCTATCCGGTATATCATCAGGATCTGTAGGCTTTGTGACTTCCGAGGTCAGCTCCTGCAGTTGTTTTATGGCAATAATCAGTTGTTCAAAGAGATCCATTATGCTCATCCTCCGCAAAATACTTCAATGACTAAAATATATAACGATTAAATTAATATTGCAACTGTTCATCCATTCCCACCATTTGCATATCTGTCTGAAAGACGCCATAATATTACTTACAAAAAGTAATCTATTTATCCATGTGGAGGTAACCATATGAAAGCTGAACTATTATTCAAACCATTTCATGCAGGAAATCTGCACCTGTCGAACCGGATTGTTATGGCACCTATGACCCGTGCATTCTCGCCGAACGGAGTACCCGGGAAAAATGTGGCCGAATACTACCGGAAACGTGCAGAGGGTGGAGTAGGCCTGATCATTACCGAAGGAACGGCAATAAATCATCCTGCAGCGGTAAGTCACCCCGATATCCCCAATATTCATGGCGAGTCAGCATTAGCTGGATGGGAGCAGGTTGTCCATGAAGTTCACGCGGCCGGCGGCAAAATAATCCCTCAGCTGTGGCATGTCGGTATGGCACGCGAGATCGGTGCACTTCCGAATAAGGAGGCACTGCCAATCGGCCCTTCAGGCCTTGATTTATCCGGTAACTCTGTGACCGCGCCGATGACTGAAGAAGAGATTGACGGAATTGTGGCTGCTTTCGCCGCTGCTGCCGCTGATGCCAAAAGAATCGGCTTTGATGGAATCGAACTGCATGGAGCCCATGGTTACCTGATTGATCAGTTCTTCTGGGAGAAGACCAATGTCCGTACCGATCAATACGGTGGAGATCTGGAGGCACGCACTACTTTTGCGGTGAAGATTATTGAAGCCTGCCGCACTGCAGTGGGTCCCGATTTCCCGATCGTGCTCCGTTTCTCACAGTGAAAAGCGGGAAATTATGATGCTAAGCTCGCGAAGACCCCAGATGAGCTCGAACGATTCCTGGCGCCACTCAGCCGTGCAGGTGTGGATATCTTCCATTGCTCCACGCGTCGTTTCTGGCTTCCGGAGTTTGAGGGCTCTGAACTGAATCTGGCAGGCTGGACAAAGAAGCTGACGGGCAAACCGACAATTACCGTAGGCTCAGTAGGCTTGAACAGTGAGTTCGTAAGTGCCGTTACCGAAAAGAACGAAGAGGACAATATGGAGCGGCTCTTGGAAATGCTGGAGAAGGAGGAATTTGATCTAGTAGCAGTTGGTAGAGTGCTGATCAGTGATCCTTCCTGGCCTGCAAAAGTCCAAAGCGGCAGTAATGATGAGATCATTCCTTTTACATCCGCGGCAACACGGACATTAGCATAATATAAGGGTAGACAAGAACAGCGGGTGTCCCAAGCAGCGATTCCCTGTTTTAGGTGACACCCGCTTCCAAAGTAACGTTCTCAAGTTCATGTTCTATATGTTATAATTTTGTATTGGCAAAATTAAAAATAATGGTTAATCAATAGAGGACGTGAACTTCATGACGAAAGAAAGTCAGAGCTCACCGGACTTAAAATCCGGCAAGGGTTCGAAGAACTATGCTCAATATTTCGATTTCACAGACGCCAAGATTATTGCTGAAGAGGAAGGCAAGACGACATACCGTATTAAAGGCCGGAACGTGCAGATTAACAGCCAGCCTGATTACAAGGAGGGCAAACGCCGCGGCAAGGAAGATATCGAGGTCCACTATGATTTCGCTATTCCTGAGGATATGCAGAATTTCGGAGTGGATAAGTACTATCATATTACCACCTATGGCTGCCAAATGAATGAACATGATACCGAGACCATGAAGGGTCTGCTGGAGCAGATGGGTTACCGCAGCGTGGAGGATCGCAATCAAGCCGATCTTATTTTGCTTAACACCTGCGCAATTCGTGAGAATGCTGAAGATAAGGTGTTCGGAGAGCTCGGACATCTGAAAACTTTGAAGCTTGAGAGACCGGGTCTACTGCTTGGGGTATGTGGCTGCATGTCGCAGGAGGAAGGCGTCGTGAACCGGATTATGTCGAAGCACGGATTCGTCGATATGATCTTCGGCACACATAATATCCACCGTCTGCCGCACCTCATCAAGGAGGCTGTGTTCAGCAAGGAGCTTGTAGTTGAGGTATGGTCCAAGGAAGGCGATATTATTGAGAACCTGCCGAAGAAACGGGAGGGTATGCGGGCCTGGGTGAACATTATGTACGGCTGCGATAAGTTCTGCACGTACTGTATTGTGCCATTTACTCGTGGTAAGGAGCGCAGCCGCCGTCCGGAGGACGTCATCGCGGAAGTGCGCGAGCTTGCCCGCCAAGGCTTCAAGGAAGTAACGCTGCTTGGACAGAATGTGAATGCATACGGTAAGGATTTTACCGATATTAACTATACATTTGGTGATTTAATGGATGATATGCGCCTGATCGATATTCCGCGCATCCGTTTCATGACCTCGCACCCGCGTGATTTCGACGACCGTCTGATCGAGGTGCTGGGCAAAGGCGGCAATCTGACGGAGCATATTCACCTTCCGGTTCAATCCGGCAGCAGTGAGGTGCTCAAGAAAATGAGCCGTAAATATACGCGTGAACGGTACCTGGAGCTTGTTGCCAAGATCAAGGCGGCAGTGAAAGATCCTGTACTTACCACCGATATTATCGTGGGCTTCCCGGGCGAGACCGAGGAACAATTCGAAGAGACATTGTCACTCGTACGCGAAGTCGGTTTCGACATGGCATACACCTTTATCTATTCTCCACGTGAAGGCACACCGGCCGCTTCCATGGAGGACAACGTGCCAATGGACGTCAAGAGCAAGCGTCTGCAACGGCTGAATGATCTGATCAAAGAGAACAGCCGGATCAGCAACGACCGGATGCTGGGCGAGGTTGTAGAGGTATTGGTAGAAGGGGAGAGCAAGAACAACACAGATGTACTTGCCGGACGTACCCGCAGCAACAAGCTGGTTCATTTCGAAGGATCTAAGGAGCTAATTGGCACCTTTGTACAGGTCAGAATTACAGATGCCAAAACCTGGTACATTAAAGGCGATTATGTGGTAGAGGCTGCCGTACTCAATTAAATCATACAGAATGGGGCGATTCATGTGTCAACAGAAGAAGGACGTCTGAACCAATACGGAATGCCTAGCTACAACACCCGCGATTTAATTGTACGTGATGATATTATGGGCAAAGCTAAGGAATTAGCCTCGCTGATCTCTACCAGTGAAGAGGTCAGGCATTTCCAGCAGGCTGAGCAGAAGATTCAGGCACACGAACGTGTACAGGGACTGATTGCCACCATCAAGAAGAAGCAGAAAGAGATCGTAGCTTTCGAGAGCTTTAAGAATAAAGATATGGTCGCCAAAATAGAGCGCGAAATCGATGAGCTTCAGGATGAGATCGACTCCATTCCGCTCGTTACCGAGTTCCAGCAAAGTCAAAGCGATATCAACTACCTCCTGCAATTGGTCATTTCAGTGATCCGCGACACCGTCTCCGAGAAAATCAATGTGGAGGCAGGCACGGAAGCACCACCTTCCAAATGCGGCGAATAATCGGGCAAAAGACAAGGGCGGATCAACTATCCGTCCTTGTCTTTGAATAAGCTTGTTGATTTTCCAAGATCAGGTTTGGTACATTAAAAGGTACGATAGCAAATTTAAGCAGCGGCAAAGGATGGATTAACAGTGAGCGAGAACGGGGAACAAACCTATAATACCAAAAAGTACCGCACACCGGACGGTGTTCCGGCCGACATTGTCATGTTCACATTGACCAAGCGGGAACGGAAGACCGTCACCAAGACGCTTCCTTTGCGTGAATTAAAAGTTATGCTGATTCGGCGCAAGAAATGGCCATATGCCGGAATGTGGGCGTTGCCGGGCGGATTCTGCCAGGAGGACGAGTCTATATATGATGCGGCCACACGGGAACTTAAAGAAGAGACGGGTGTAGACGGCGGTCATCTGGAATATCTGGGCGTATACAGTACACCAGGCCGCGACCCGCGCGGATGGATCATCAGCCACGCATTTTTTGCACTGGTGGAGGAATGGATGCTGGAGCACCGGCAGGCCTCCGATGATGCAGGTGAAGTCGGCTTATTCACATTGCAGGAAGCGCTGGAGGAGCTGGAGCTGGCGTTCGACCATCACGATATTATTACGGATGCGTATTTGCGGATTCAACAGCAGATGCTGCAGACAACGATTGCACGGCAATTTTTGCCACGGCATTTTACATTAAGCGAGCTGTATCAGGTCATTCAGACGGTAGTTCCTGAATTTAAGGAGCCTAACTTTATCCGGAAAATCACCTCAACACGCAGCCGCGAGGGTATACTGCAGGAGGTGCGGGACGAGGACGGTAACTCGCTCAGTTCCAACCAGTACTCCCAGCGTCCGGCCCAGCTCTATATGTTCACGGATCATGAACCGCTGCTGTCCATTTATACATAGCTTGTGGGGAGGTCATACTAATGAGAGCATTGATTGTTATTGATTACACCAATGATTTTGTAGATGGAAACCTTCCGGTCGGTCAGCCGGGAATGGATATTGAAGCCAGGATCTGTTCGCTGACCCGTGAGTTTGCGGAGGGCGGAGATTTTGTAGTCATGGCAGTGGATCTTCATGAAGAGAATGACCCCTATCATCCCGAGAGCGCTTTGTTTCCTCCCCATAACCTGCGGGGTACTACAGGACGTGAGCTTTACGGGAAGATGAAAGATGTTTACGAAGAACACAAGAAGACGATCTATTGGATGGACAAAACGCGTTACAGCGCTTTTTGCGGCACTGATCTTGAGCTGAAGCTGCGGGAACGGGAAATCACCGAATTGCATCTGATTGGCGTCTGTACGGATATTTGCGTGCTTCACACGGCTGTTGATGCTTATAACAAAGGATTCAAGATCGTTGTACATGAAGATGCGGTTGCCAGCTTTAATCCTGCGGGACACGCATGGGCACTGGGGCATTTTCAGGGCAGTCTCGGAGCGAAGGTTGTTAACGGAGTTTAAACCCGCTGTGCTAGACAGGAGATGACGAGTTGAAAAGGGAACTTGCCCTACATACAGACAAATATCAGATCAACATGATGTATGCGCATTGGGTGAACGGAAGCCATAAACGCAAAGCGGTATTCGAAGCGTATTTCCGTAAATTGCCGTTTGGCAATGGATTTGCTGTATTTGCAGGATTGGAACGTATTGCTAACTATATTGAGGGTCTGCGTTTCTCCGAAGAGGATATCCGCTATTTGTCGGAGCAGGAAGAGAATTATGCACCTGCATTCCTGGAGGAACTGCTGCAGTTTCATTTCCAGGGTTCTCTCTATTCCATGAAAGAAGGGGCTTTGGTCTTTCCTGACGAGCCATTGATTCGCGTGGAAGGGACGATTATGGAGGCACAACTTGTCGAGACTGCCATTCTGAACTTTATGAATTACCAGACTCTGATTGCGACTAAAGCTTCCCGGATCAAGCAGGTGGCAGGCGATGATATTCTGCTGGAGTTTGGTACTCGCCGTGCCCAGGAAGCGGATGCTGCGGTATGGGGTGCACGGGCGGCATATGTCGGCGGCTTTGACGCCACTTCTAATATGCTGGCCGGTAAACTGTTCGGTATCCCTACAAAAGGGACGCATGCCCACTCTTGGGTACAGAGCTTTGCAAGCGAGCAGGAGGCCTTTGATGCGTACGCCAAGGTTATGCCGGACGGGGTAACCCTACTGGTGGACACCTTTGATACGCTTCGCAGCGGGGTGCCGCATGCCATAGAGACGGCCAAAAAGCTTGAAGCTGCTGGCAAACGAATGAACGGCATCCGCCTCGACAGCGGTGACTTAGCTTATTTGTCACGGCAGGCGCGTAAGATGCTGGATGATGCGGGATTATCATATGTGAAGATTGTCGCCTCTAACGATCTGGATGAGAATACGATTAAGGATCTGAAGCTGCAGGGTGCTGCAATCGACACATGGGGAGTAGGCACTCAGCTCATCACAGCCTCGGATCAGCCTTCGTTGGGCGGTGTATATAAACTGGTCGAGATCGAGTCCGCAACAGGAGAAATGGTGCCGACGATCAAAATCTCTTCCAACCCAGAGAAAGTCTCCACCCCTGGTAAAAAGGATGTTTTCCGTATCGTCGGTACAAATGGAAAAGCACTGGCTGATTATATCAGCTTTCCGGAAGAGGAGGCTCCGCGCAGCGGGAAGAGGATTAAGCTCTTCAATCCCCTGCATCCTTATTTGCAAAAGAATGTGGATCATTATGAAGCCCTGCCTATGCTGACGCCGGTGTATGTTAACGGATTCCGTACGTATGATCTCCCGGATTTAGATAAGATCCGCCGGTATCACCGTGAACAATTGGATCTCTTCTGGCCGGAATACCTGCGGAAGCTGAATCCTGAAGTATATCGCGTCAATTTAAGCAAAGAGGTTTGGAGCCGCAAGCAAAAGCTCATCGAAGAGCATATGCAGCCGGATGAAGAGTAGTTGAGTAACCTTTCTTCTCCAACATGGACTGCTTCCTCATGTATATCATGGGGGGCAGTTTTTCGTGATCAGCTGCAAAAGGGGAAAGAATGAGACGAAATTACCATTGACGATATTAAAATGGAATAATATATTAAAAATGAACAAATTTACATGATGAAACTATCAGCAAGATCTAGCTCGCTTATGTTTTTTTCGCGGCAAAAGTTAAAGCGCTTTAACTTTTGCCGCGAAGGTTCATCCATTTCATCATGCGGGGAGGTGAGACCGAAAAAGGATAAGTTTTAATAGCAGAAATTTTGAAAACATCAACTAAAGGAGCGAAGCTTAATGAAAAAGGTTCGAATGCCGCTGTTAAGCTGGAAAAGTCTTTTCCTGCTATGCCTGGCTTTGATGATTTTGCCTGCCGGTTCAGCGTTTGCCGCCGTCAACAAGCCGTTTCCGCAGCACACTACGTATACAAGCGGTTCTATCAAACCGAATAATGTCACACAGACCGCCATGGACACTTCAGTCAAGACCAAATGGAACGAGTGGAAAGCGGCGTATCTCAAAACGGCCGGTACCGGTAAATATTATGTCAAATATAACCCGGAAGGTGAAACGGTGTCCGAAGCCCATGGTTACGGAATGCTGTTCACCGTTCTGATGGCGGGAAATGACGCCAATGCCCAGACGTATTACAACGGACTCTATAACTACTACAAAGCTCATCCGAGTGCAATCAATCCCTATCTGATGTCATGGAAGCAGAACAGCAACTTTCAGAACATAGAAGGTGAAGACTCTGCTACAGACGGTGATATGGACATCGCTTTTTCACTGCTCTTGGCGGACAAGCAATGGGGTAGTAGCGGAACGATCAATTACCTTCAGGCTGCCAAAAATATCATCGGAGCTATCATGGACAACGAAATTAATCAGACTCAGTGGACTATCCGTCTCGGAGACTGGGCGAACAGCGGCTCCTATAATACAGCAACCCGCCCCTCGGACTTCATGCTGAATCATTTGAAAGCCTATCAGGCAGCCACAGGAGACACCCGGTGGAAGAACGTTACAGACAAGACCTATACGATCATCAACAGCTTGTATAACGGTTACAGCGCAAGTACAGGACTTCTGCCGGATTTCGTAGTCTATTCTGGTGGTGTGTATACTCCAGCCCCTGCCAATTTCCTGGAGGACGCGAATGACGGAAGCTACAATTATAACTCCTGCCGTACTCCTTGGCGGATTACTACCGATTATTTATTAACCGGAGACAATCGGGCGCTCTCCCAGCTGAATCAGCTGAACAGCTGGATTAAGACGAAGACAGGCAGTACTCCGGGCAGCATCAAGGATGGGTATAAACTGAACGGAACTGTCTTCGGAAGTTACAACAGCGGAGCATTTTATGCGCCTTTCGGTGTCAGTGCAATGACATCGTCTACCAACCAAAGCTGGCTGAACGCCGTATGGAGCCATACTGCGGGCAGTTCTTCGGAAGGTTACTATGAAGACAGCATCAAGCTGTTCTCGCTTATCGTAATGTCCGGGAACTGGTGGACTTACTAGTCGAAATGTAGTTCAGTGAAAGAGCCCTTCCTTTACGAAGGGCTCTATTTTTTGTGTGATATAAATCATGATAAATGTGATAAATTTAACATCTTAATTTTTAATTTTATTGCTAAATTAAGTTGGTAGATTAGTAGCGTGAATGCGAAGTTCACACATTGCACACAATTGGCGAATTTCGTGGCAGTTAAGCTGCTGTGAAGGTAACGCTCGCCTGTAGTGTATAAAGAAACCCTTGGAAATCTATAAATTATTCTGATTCCTATCATGCGGATAATGCAAGATTTGTCACTTCGCGACCCGCTAAATCACGTTACAATTTTTGAAAAAGTCAAAAGGATGTTATTCTAGTTGACCAACTGAAAGGGGCTATGTCGGTGGTACAGTTGCCAAAAGTTAATGAGCTTGGGTTCTTCGAGATTCGTCTGGAATCCATAGGAGGCCTGGGTGCGAACCTTGCCGGAAAAATGCTTGCAGAAGCCGGAGTTGTAGGCGCAGGGTTGAACGGTGTCAGTTTCTCATCCTATGGTTCGGAGAAAAAAGGCTCACCTGTTAAAGCACATATCCGTTTTTGCGATTTAAACACACATATCCGCGACACTTCACCGGTTGAACGCCCTCACGTAGTTGGCGTGTTCCATGAAGCGCTGGCTAAAACTGTTAATGTAACAAGCGGGATTTATGACCATAGTACGGTGCTAATCAATTCGGCGAAAACACCGGAAGAGCTTAAGAAATCGATGAACATGCTGGCCGGTACGATTGCTGTTGTAGATGCGACCAGTATTGCTTTAGATGAGAAGAACCGCGTAAATATGGCCATGCTGGGCGCCCTGTTTCGGATGTGTGACTTCCTGGACCCCGAGATTATGAAGGGTGTTATTGAGAAATCCCTCGGCAAAAAATACCCGCAGGCTGTGCAATCGGCACTGACTACGTTTGAGCGCGGATTTAATGAAGTGAAGTTTATGCACTTCCCGCTGCCGGCTGGCGTTACCATGCCTGAATTTGTACGTACCGATATTTCTCCGCTTGGCTATGAAACTCAGCCTATCGGCGGAACGATCATCAATACGGGAAGCAGCTTCCTGAAGAATCTGAGCATTTCACGCTCCGGTATGCTTCCGCATTTCAAAAGTGAAGATTGCATTCATTGCGCACAATGTGACACAGTATGTCCAGATCTATGTTTTGTATGGGAAGAGCAGCCGGACAAGAAAGGCCGTCCGCAAATGTTCCTGCAAGGCATCGATTACCAATATTGTAAAGGTTGTCTGAAATGCGTAGAAGCATGTCCGACAACGGCTCTCTCCAGTGAACGTGAAGAAGAAGGTTATGCGGATACACATACGGTTCGTCAGCATTTCGATCTTGTAAACCAAGCTTAAAGCAGGAAGGAAAGGTGGAACACACATGGCTATCGATTATGAAAAAGAAGTAGGCTCTGCCAAGGTAGAGCAGAAATTTCTATATGAATCAGGTAATGAAATGGCAGCCTATGCTGCGCATCAGATCAACTATCATGTTATGGGTTATTTTCCAATCTCCCCATCGACAGAAGTTGCTCAATTTCTCGACACGATGAAAGCTGCCGGACAGCATGATATTATGCTGATTCCTTCCGACGGCGAGCACAGCTCTGCCGGAATCTGCTATGGTGCAGCAACCGCCGGTGGACGGGTATTTAACGCTACAAGTGCCCAGGGTTATATGTTCATGCTGGAGCAGATGCCGGTGCAGTCGGGCACACGGATGCCGATGGTTATGAACCTGATTTGCCGTTCGATTTCCGGTCCGCTGAATATTCATGGTGACCACTCCGATTTGTATTTTGCACTGAATACAGGCTGGCCGATTCTGATGTGCCGTGATCCGCAGTCTGTTTATGATATGAACCTCATGGCGCTGAAATTGGCGGAGCATGCGAAAGTGCGGCTTCCGGTTATGGTTGCTTCTGACGGTTATTTCACTTCTCACCAAAAACGTCGTGTACAAGCCTTCGCCCACCGTGCGGATGTGCATAAATTTGTCGGTGAGCAGCCGCCAGTCGGCTTCACGGACACGCTTGACCGCAACAATCCGGTAACTGTAGGTCCTTACATGAACGAGCCGGATTACATCAATAACAAATACCAACAGTCGGTTGCTATGTACAATGCCGGGGAAGTATTCGAAGAAATCGCCAAAGAATTCGGAGAATTGACCGGACGCCACTACCCGATGATTGAGCAATACCGGATGGAGGATGCAGAGGTTGCCGTATTCCTGATGAACTCCGCTTCGGAGATTATCAAGGATGTTGTAGACCAGCTTCGTCTTCAAGGAATCAAAGCGGGTGCGATCTCCCCGAACATGATTCGTCCTTTCCCGCAGAAGCAAATCGCTGAAGCGCTGAAGAACGTTAAAGCGATTACTGTCGGTGACCGCGGGGATTCTATCGGTGCACACGGCGGGAACATGGTCAATGAAATTAAGGCAGCCCTGTTCACTCACGGCAACACAACAACCAAAGTAATCAGCCGGATCTATGGTCTGGGCGGCAAGGACTTTTATGCCGAGGATGGACACAGCTTCTTCCAGTTGGCTCTGGATGCCATCGCTGCGGACAAGGTTGAAGTGCCATTCGATTATTACGGTCATAACCCTGGTACCCCGGAAAATGCACCGAAACGTCTCCTGAAGCCAATGGATTTCGATTTGCTGAAGACGGGTCTGATTACCGTGAAGCAGGATGAAGAAACGGGTAAGCTAAGCGTACGGATTCCACCACTGCGCAATCTGACCAGAAAGCCAAAACGGCTTGCCCCAGGACATGGAGCTTGCCCAGGCTGTGGTATTTTCTCCGGACTGGAGACTTTCTTCAAAGGAATCGAAGGGGATATCGTAGCACTGTACCACACAGGCTGTGCTATGGTTACTACTACCGGATATCCTTATTCTGCACATAAATCTACCTTCATCCATAACCTGTTCCAGAATGGCGCTGCGACCCTTTCCGGTGTCGTGGAGATGTTCTGGGAACGCAAACGCCGGGGAGAGCTGGATAGCCTTGGGTTGCTGGATGATTTCACTTTTGTAATGGTAACGGGTGACGGCGGTATGGACATCGGTATGGGTCCGGCTATCGGTGCGGCACTGCGCGGCCACAAAATGATTATCGTGGAATACGATAACGAAGGTTACATGAACACAGGAGCCCAGCAGTCGTATTCAACACCACTTGGACACCGTACTTCCACCTCCAGCATTGGTAAACACCAGCAGGGTAAGGTGACTCAGCATAAGGATACCGCTCAGATCATGGCGGCTACCAATATTCCTTATGTGTTCACTGGCTCTGAAGCTTACCCGCAGGATTTGGTGAAAAAGGCGGCCAAAGCTCAGTGGTATGCGCAAAATGAAGGATTAGTGTATGGTAAAATCCTGATCGCCTGCCCGCTGAACTGGATGTCCGATGATAAGGAAGGCACGAACATCGTCTCCCTTGCCGTGAATTCCTGCTTCTTCCCGCTGTACGAGGTGGAACACGGAATCACGAATATCACCTATAATCCGGAAGATAAAGACAACCGGATCGAGCTTTCCGCTTGGCTGAAAACGATGGGCAAAACCCGCCATCTTCTGAAGCCGGAGAACGAGCCTGCCCTGCGTGCTTTTGAAGAAGAGGTACAGCGCCGCTGGAACCGCCTGAAAGTGAAACACGAGCACCCGGATTTGTAATATTGAAGCAAGGACACTTATCACCATATGCATTTTGAACAAGCCCGGCAGAGTAATCTGCCGGGCTCTTTATTTTGATATTTTCATCACTTCTTATGTACGCAGAATATTTTATCCTGCGGCAAGCCATGCTAAACATCATTAAGAATACGCTGTTTAGCAGGAAAGAGGGATGGAAGAGATGAATAGACGTATGGCAGGAATACTGGCAGCGTCATTAGTTCTCGGGATGGCACTAACAGGCTGTACCCGTGATCAGGCACAGGGGGGAGCCGGGAATTATAAAATTAAGACATACCAGGATGGTGCACAACATGTCTTATCACAGGGGAAAGGTATTAACGTACGCGTACTGAATGATATCCGCCGCTCGTTTGCAAGGGAGCAAATGAGACTGACCAATGAAGGATATGCCGAGGATGGACGGGGTAACGTCACCTATCAATACACTATTGAGAACAAACCATCGCAATGCATTACAATCCATGCATTTACCAGCCGCCATGAACTGCTGAACCGGATGCCTCACTGGTATGGGCAGAACAAGGTTGTAGCTACTCCTACTTCCCGAGTCGAAATCTATAACGGCCGAAATGCTTCGATAGTCTATACATCTATAGGTAGGGATAAAGGGAAGTATTCGGATCAAATCAAGGCAATGTCCCCGCGCCTGCTGGATGAGTTAAATCTGCCGCAGGATCATATCCCCTCAGGCGAAGCAAGGATTTTTCATGAATGAAGCTGCATCAAGAAAAACGCTATTCTGCATAACTTCCTATGCAAAATAGCGTTTTTTCAGATGATTAAAACAGGTTCCAGTTCCCTTTGGCTCTGGCATGCTGCTCAGCGAAGTGCAGCAGAATTCGTGTGAAGTAGACGAGTGCCAGGCTCCCTCCAATTAAGACGGCCAGAGATAGCCACCAGCTTTTGCCGATGTCGTCATATAAAGCCCCTCTTACCAGAACCAGACTATAAGTAACCGGGAATACTAACGATAGCCCTGTAGCCCAGGCAGGAAAGACCGCAGGAGGAATACGGACTCCGCCGAACAGCTCCATGGGTGCCTGAAAGATATAATACAGCAGACCGGAGTCGCGGGAGAACAGGGAAACCGCGCAGAGAGCTGCTCCCCAGATCACCGCCGCTACCATAATGAGCAGGAGAACCGGCAGTAAAGCCCTCCAATTAACAGCTGCTGCATCCACGACAAAGAAAAATGTCAGGCATGAGAATACTCCAAACATCCAGATCCCATGAAGCAATGAATAAAGTGAACGGCCGAGCAAAAACCCCATTTTGGAGGCGGGAGTCAGGAATACCATCTCAAGGGTACCGTCTTTACGCTCCAGCTCGAACAGCCAAGCGGCCTGAACTACTGTCCAGAACAGCTGGAATACCAGATAGCCGCTGAGGAGAAACAGCGGAATCTTGCCATCGGGTATAACCTTCGAGAGAACAGAGCCTTCCCCGCTCCGGTAAGGCAACATCATAAAGTATGAAGTGAGAAAGGCTAGGGCGGGCCACAACAACATGGAGAAGAATACCGTCCGGCCTTTTGTGCGGTTCTTGTGTTGTTTGATGACTTCCGCGTAGACAATCGATCCTAAGCCGCCGGGTTTCATGACGCCTTTCCTTCCGCAAGCAGGATAATCGCATCCTCAAGATTAGGTTTATCAAAGGCAAATCCGGTAATGGCAAGCTCATGTTTGGTTGTCCATGGGAGCATTTCTGTTATTAACTTGTCGGCGGAAGGTGTCTGGACGGAGATCCGGAACGAACCATCCTGGGCGAACTCTGTCTCCGTCAGAGGAATGGTACTGACGAGCTCTGCAGGATAAGAACCTGCGTTGAGATATTCCAACAGCAGAGGACGAAGCTGTTCATTCCATCCGGTCACATCAAGATGTGCAGTTTGCGAACCTGCCACTTGCCGGACGATATGTTCCGGTTTATCGCAGAGCAAGAGCTCCCCTTTGTTCAACACATATACCCGGTCACACAGCTCCTCAACCTCCTGAAGGTAATGGCTGGTCAGCAGAATGCCTTTGCCTTGTTCCTCAGCCAGCTTTCGAACGGTACCACGCAGCTGCCTGGCAATCGGTGCATCCAGTCCCAGCGTCGGCTCATCCAGAAATAAATAATGCGGATCATTAATCAGGCCGCGGGCAATTTGCAGTCGCTGCTTCATCCCTTTCGAATACTGCTCCACAGGCTGGTCCGCGGCCTCCGATAATCCAACCTCTTCAAGCAGCCGTGAGGACTCCTGTTCAAGACGGGCAGTGCTTAGACCGTAGAGTCTGCCGAAATACTGGAGATTCTCCCGACCCGTCAGCCTCCAGTACAGCATGCGTTCACCGCCGGCAATCATATTGACCTTCTGTTGAATGGCCTGCCGGTTGGTCGCCATCGACATACCATCCACCTCAATACTTCCGGAAGTAGGGTCGAGCAGGGTGGACAGCATGCGGATGGTTGTTGTTTTGCCTGCACCGTTCAGGCCCAGTAGGCCGACAATCTCACCAGGCGCAATGTTCATCGACAAGGCGTTGACGGCGGTTAAGCTCTTTTTTTCCGAACGGAGCCAGCCGGTTTTATGTTTGGATTCATAGATTTTGGTAACATCCTTCATTTCAATCATTCTGTTCACCCTTTCCTGGTTCTTAATACCGCTCAAAAAGTGTCCGCTCGACGCGCCGATTCGTCCAAAGTCCTACCGCAATATACAGGCTGCAGAGCAGCAGGACCGGAATTACCTCTCGAATTGAAATGCTGCTGCCGGTAAGCAGGGTGCCCCGGAGAAGCTGCAGTGCACGGGTTAAGGGGAATATCTCGGCAGCATCCTGCAGGAAGCCTGGGAGGTACTGCCTGGGGAATTGAAATCCGCAGAGCAGTGTCGTTACCGCGAACAGAGTATTTTGCACATAGTATGTATCCCGTGTATATAACATCACGCTCCCCATAACCAGAGCCATGGCAAAACAGGAGAGCAGATAGAGGAGGCTCCCAGCCAGAATCGGAAGCAGATGGGGAGAAGGCAGATGAAGTCCGGCAGCAATTCCGCACACCAGCACCACCAGAAGGATGAATCCGCTCCGGTAGAGCTGCTGGACGGCATTGCCGATAAAATACCCGCTTCTTCCGGAAGGGGAGAGCAGGAGCGCTTCAAGTGTCCCTTCACGCCATTCTGTGATCAGAGCCCGCGATACGTTCATCATCATACTCACGGAAAATACGTTCAGCATGCCTCCAATAATCGCGAACGTTAAATAATCATGACTGCCGGTGTAAGCTGCAAAACGGGAATCCAGCTCGCCCCGGATGAGGTACTCGTATGAAAAATAAGAGATGATAACCAGATAGACACCTTCGATGATATGACCCAGGGTAAAGCTCCAGGGAAAAGCTCTCAGGTTGGACCGCTGATTCCTGACCAGGGTCGCGATAGCGGTGCGCCACACATGCGCCAACTCCTTTTTGCGAAGGTAATTACGATTGCCTTAAGTTTCATAGATTCATTGCTCCAGGAACTGTCTTTGAATGACAATAAGTTGCTCCATAGCTTCCTTGTTGCCGGTATAAAAGAGATAATTACCTTTCCGCTCCGATTTCGTAAGCCCGGCCTCACTTAGCAGTTTCAACTGCTTCGAGACTGCGGCCTCAGAGATTCCCAGAAGCGGGGCAAGCTGTTTGGTGCAATGCGGGCCACTCCACAGCAGCTTTAATATCCGAAGGCGCGTATCATCTCCAAGAGCTTTGAACTGGCGAAGAAGATCAGCTGGAGGCCCTTCATGAACAGGCAATCCGGGAATGTCCACCGTGAGGGGTAAGCATACGAAATCATTACTCCCGCCAATAAGCAGATGCGGAAAAATAAA
The DNA here is from genome assembly GCF_042610485.1 of Paenibacillus oryziterrae. Taxonomy (NCBI): domain Bacteria; kingdom Bacillati; phylum Bacillota; class Bacilli; order Caryophanales; family Paenibacillaceae; genus Paenibacillus; species Paenibacillus oryziterrae. The sequence continues at coordinate 139,590 of NZ_JBGJZO010000001.1, forward strand.
CGTCGATGGAAGCACATATACATGCTGCAGCTGATCGTAGGGATAGTAATAGGTTATTGCTTTTTGTGCTGACAACGTTCCGTTCTCCGCAAATAGACGGGGATGCAGGGTGTTTAGCGCTTTCTCCGGATTGCGATAGGCAGTCTCCTGGAACTGCGCGGCGGCAGTATTTACCCACGGTTCAATGTAGTCCCATTCCTGGCGAAAAAAATCTCTTTCGTACGTCTCGAGAGAATCGACCAGCAATTTGCGCACTTCTTTCACGTGTTTCACCAGATACTGTCCGTTTTCATTACGCAGCTCTGCTTCTGAAGCGTTAGAAGTGCTGCGGTTCATCCAGAGCAGAATGGTGCTTAACGGTGTTTTGCCGTTCAACATCAGGTGAACAAGCTCCGCTTCCGGAAGACTCCTCAGCTCCTGAATTCCTTCCGCACATGACATAGATACGCCAGCATGTGCAGGGAGATCGGCAAGCCCAAGCCATTCATCTGTGAGCTGCGCCAGCGTTGAAAGGACTTCTTTTAGCGGTGTGGGCATTTTCTTATTTAGGTCCAGCGCCCACTGTAACCGTTTAGGGTGATGCTCAGGCTGATTCAAGACGTGCAAGCTGCACAGTAATTCGTGAAACGGACTAATAATTGCTTTGATTTTGCGATGTAATGTTGGTAATGAGCTCATTGAATTCCTTTCCGATTAACCATTTGGTTAATCAAAAACCACTTTCGCGAAAAGTGTTCATAATCATAATGCGGCTGGGTAATGTTGTCAATAGGTTTTGCCGGAGGGACGGGGCTGGTACGCGGAAACACTACTACTTGCAAAAGGTTCTCTATTAAACACCAAAGAAGCTGTCCCAGGCAGTTGTTACTGCTAAGGATCAGCTTCCTCTCGATCATACGCAATTGCTAGGTTCACCTGCAAGTTACTCTAAGGTTATGAGCGTTTATAGATCTCCCTCATCACATGCCGAAGCTCGGGGATGATGATCCGGTTCATGGCTAGTTTAACGGCACCAGTCGATCCGGGCATGGAAAATATGGCGGTACTGCCAATGGTACCGGCGATCGCCCGGCTCAGGATGGCAGCCGAACCAATATCCTCGGTGAAACTGAGGAACCGGAAAATCTCTCCAAAACCCGGTAGCGTTTTATCCAAAAGAGAAGCTACCGCCTCGTAGGTATTATCTCGGGGTGATATACCTGTACCACCGGTCAGGATAACCGCTTCAATCCCGGAGTGTACAGATTTTTTGTACACCAATTCGCGGATTTCTTCGTAATCATCTTTAATAATGGTACGACCAGTAACTTTGTATCCGGCTTCTTCAAGCAGGGCTTGGGCAAGGTCTCCGCTCTTATCCGTTTCAGGGGTCCGGGTGTCAGAGACAGTAATTATATAGCAGGACACCGAATCCGGCGCTTCCCGGCGATGTTCTTCAACCGATTTCATGTTGATCAGCTCCTTGGCAGAGGGATTATGTAAGTTTGTATTAGATGTTTATCTCATGATATGCGGTGTACCGAACAAAGACAAGTCCACACAGAGGGACAGGGTGATAAACGGCGAACCAAGGTTGCTAATGAAGGAGGGGTGTAGTACACTCGCTAGCATACACGATTTTTTTTCGGGAGAGATGGTTATGGAGCAAGCTGTACCTGTATATATATTGTCTGGATTTCTTGGTAGCGGTAAAACAACACTGCTGTACCGGCTGCTTGATTATTGGAAAAGCCAAAGGAAACGCCCAGCAATCATCATGAATGAGCTTGGCGAGGTGAATCTGGAGGGCCTGTTGGTGGAAGAAACCGTACCGATGGCTGAAATGCTGGGAGGCTGCATTTGCTGTTCCAGCCGCGGAGACCTCAGTACGGAGCTTGCAACACTAATCAAGAAGGAATCACCGGATGTGGTGATCATTGAAGCTACGGGAGCTGCGAACCCACTGGAAATCGTAGATGCTGTCACAGAAACCTCCTTGTACCTTAAAGTTGAGCTGAAAAGTCTGATTACCGTAGTGGATGCCGCACATTTACTGGAGCTTTACCGTTCCCAGCAAGGTGCAACTTATCGTCTGATGCAAGAACAGATCCGTTGTGCTTCGGTACTCGTTCTAAATAAGACGGACCGTGTATCCCCTGAAGAAGGGGAAGAGGTTCAGGCTGTTCTTCGTAAATGGAATCATTATGCAGCTATTATGCCGGCTGTTCGCTGCAATGTTGAACCCCAGGAGCTGATCGACCAGTCGGGGGGGATTCTCAATGCGGATGATGAGGAAACGGATTTCGAAGCCGATCCAATAGCACCTGCCAGATCAGTGGAGGGTGAAGAACCACACCGATACCATCATACGCATGATCATGTCATGGCTTACACTCATTACTTCAAGCGTCCTGTGGACAGCGTGGAATTCGAGAATTTCGTAAACGGGCTACCGAGGGATGTGTACCGGGCTAAGGGGATCGTTACGTTCAGTGATACATCGAGTCGTTATCTTTTTCAATTTGCTTATCGTGAATCTGATTTTATGAAAATAACACCTCAAGGCGATGTGCCGGATGTTGCGGTATTTATCGGCGAACATTTCTCATCGGGGGAGATTCGCAACCAGCTTCTCAAATTGGAAAAACGGCTATTGAGCAGACCGGGGAGCATTAAGAGAAGCTTGTAATCCCATAGAAGCCGGATGTTTTCAAAGGAAACACATTAACGGGGTAAAGTTTTCAAATGTAAGTGGTTAACTTGATTAACAAAGTTGGTTCGTTAGAAAGCCGTCAGGTTAATACAAAGACATACTGACAAATCAAGCAGGAGGTAAAGGGTATGACCCCAATCCAATATCAGGAATGCATTGAAGCTTGTATCAAATGTATGAATGCCTGTAATTACAGCTATGTCTCAAGCCTAAAGGAATATGATTTGGAATCGTTGCGTGACATTATTCGTATGGACCGGGAATGCGCAGATATCTGTGCCTTTGCCGTTCAGGCCATGACCCGTCAAAGCCCGTTTGTAGCAGAAATTTGCCGGTTATGTGCTGAAATCTGCGAACGCTGCGCAGAGGTATGCAGCCAGAATGTACTTACCCGCTGCAATGGTTGCATCGAAGCTTGTCTGAGCTGTGCTGAAGCTTGCCGTCAGATCAGTGAAGCCGTTGAAGTCTACGCGTAATGCCTGATTATATGTAAGCCATTCGCTTTGGATAACAGCCGGAACTTTGCAGGAGGTTGCGCTGCAAGGGGCTGGCTATTTTTATGGGATACGATTTAAAGAGTGGTAGTTAGAGGGAATAGCTCTTATTCCGGCGAATACATGCGGAGGGAGGGGAGCGCATGAAGGTTCTTGTGATCGGCGGAAGCCGGTTTGTGGGTAGACATATTGTCGAGAAGCTGATTGAAGCAGGTATCGAGGTAACGGTATTTAACCGGGGAGTAAGTCGCAGTGGTGTTTTTCCGGGTACAGAGACCATCATTGGTGACAGAAACAACGCTCATGACCTCCAGCAGCTCCAGGGAAGGACATGGGATGCCGTGGTGGATACTTGTGGATATTTCCCCCATTCGGTTGCACGCACTGCAGATCTTTTGAAAGGTCAGACCGAGCATTATTTGTTCATTTCGACTTGTTCAGTATATAAAGACTGGATTTATAAAGAGTACATAGATGAAACCTCTGAGCTTGTCGCCCTAAATCCAGAGGAGGCGAAGATATGGCTGGCCGGACAAGGGGAAGAGAGCAGGGGCCGCGAGCTGTATGGAGAGCTGAAAGTACTTTGTGAAGCAGAGATTGATAAAAGGTCTTTTCCGTTAGTCACTCATATTCGTCCATGTGTTATCGCGGGTCCATACGATCCGACAGATCGATTTACGTATTGGGTAGAGCGTATAGCAGAGGGTGGTACTATTCTGGCTCCCCTGCCTAAAGAAGGAAGGCTTCAGGTGATTGATGCCCGTGATTTGGCGGAATGGACGGTTCAGTTAATTACTAATAAAACGGCGGGAACCTTCAACGCCAGTGGACCCCAGTCTCCGTTTACGATGGAAGAGTTCCTTCAGGAGTGTGCCGATGCACTACATACATCACCAACATTCATCTGGAAAAATGAAGAGTTCCTGAGCAGCCATAATGTCAGCCCCTGGAGTGATATGCCTTTCTGGATCCCGGGAGCCAAAAGTGCAATTAGCAATGCCAAAGCAATGCAGAACGGGCTGGTTCTCCGCAATATTCGCGAGACCGTAAGAGATACCCATGTTTGGGCATCGGAAGAATGGAAGAAGCGTCCGCATGCCGCAGGACTGAGTCGGGAACGTGAAGAAGCGCTGATTTCAAAAGGTGAACAACATGACGAAATTTGAGGAAACCGTGTCTAGCCTAAACGGTAGATTAAAGGATACGTCTGGAAGACCCTTTGTTGTACTGGAGCATGCCGGCAAAATATACAACGGGGTTACGGTACTGGATGAGGTCTCAATGAGCATTTCAGAAGGTGAGGCCATGGCCGTAATCGGCCGAAATGGCTCTGGCAAAAGCACGCTTTTGTCCATTCTCGCCGGACTGATCAAGGTCTCCTCCGGACGGCTGCATTATCAAGGGAAGAACAGCAAGATCGGTTACGCACCTGAGGTATTTCCTGGACTGAAATTCACACCGGAAGAGTTCCTTCACAGTATAGGGAGACTACATGGGTTTAACTCCGGGGTCATACAGTCTCGGACCGCAGCACTGCTGGAACGATTTCATCTGGGGAGCTACCGTTCCCGTTCCATGTCAACCTACTCTAAGGGGATGCTGCAAAAGGTGAACCTGATGCAAAGCGTATTTGCGGAGCCTTCACTTCTGCTGCTTGATGAGCCGATGTCAGGCCTCGATGCTCCTGCACAGGATGCCCTCGTTCAGCTTATCAAGGAGCTAAAAGCCAAGGGGACAGCGGTTGTTTTCTCGGTGCATGAACCCCACTTTGTACAGTTGCTTGCTGATCGTGTGCATGTGCTGCACAACGGCCGGACGATACGCACGCTGGATAGGTCAGAGCTGATCGGTTCATCTTTGTCTTTTATCATTTATAAAGGTATTACGAAAGAAATAACCCCGAACTTATCACAAATGCCGGGGTTTATATCCCACTCCGCTGCGGATGAGTACGGGGAAACAGGTTGCTTGGCGTTATCCGTTGATTCATCTGTGAGCGACAGCTTCCTCCGGTGTATTCTGGAGGCGCAGGGTTCTATTATCTCTGTGGAGCAGCGTGGCGGTATGGCCGGCTTGGAGCTATGGATGTCCCCAAAACCCAAGCAGCAAGAGGTGGCTGAGGCATGATCTCATTAATGTCGTATTTATTGAAGAGTTATACCCGCTCCCAGCGGTATTTTGGTCCTCTGGCTGGTGTGGTTATTGCAGTTCTGGTACTCTATTCATACAAACCCAATCCGATCATGAACAGCTATTCTGCAACAGCCGTAATCCTGTTCATCTGCTGCGCGGCTATGGGCCTTAGCTTCCTGAACCATGAACAGCCTGTGCAGCGGCAGGTGGTTATCGTCCATCTGCGTAGTGCCAGAAAGCATAGTATCGGAGCCATTCTCAGTCTGTTGTTAGTGACATTGATTCTGGATATTCTGATTGTGATATATCCAATCGCTACTGAACAATTCCCCGGACCTGTAGGGGGGTATCGTCTCATGCTGGCCTTAGTCGGCCATGCTCTGCTGGGACTGCTGGGGATTGCTATCTCGCTATTTCTACAGTCATCGTGGGTATCCAAAGCCAGCTACGCTACTGGACTCATGCTGGCAGTGATTATCCTGTCTATTGGGGGCACTCAGATCAGCGATGTTCTGCATGGTCCACTGATTCCGCTCCGTTTTCTGTTACCACCGGTTGCTCCGCTGATGAACGCATTAATGGATGGAGATACTCGCCCGTTCTCGGCGATGCTGGCAACTTTTTTTCAGACAGGCTTGTACTCGGCAGTACTAATAACGGTATACTTATATAGAACTGGTAAGAAGGATCATACCAGGAGGTAAAAAACTTGTAACGGGAGGAAAGATGAAGGACACACAACTACCGGAGAGTGAGCATTCCAAAGAGTTATTCGCATATTTCGGCCTGGCTGTCTATTATGGTCAGGCGCTGGAGCAACAGCTTACCAATCTCCTGCTTCTGACTAAGCTATCACAAGGCAAGACGCCATCAGAAGCCGATTTGGCTGATCTGTACCAACGCAAACTCGGCAATTCACTCGGCCAGCTCATCAAAGAAATCCAGCATCATTTTCCATTCTCCCAGGAGGAAACCGCACAGCTTCAGGACGTATGGAAGCAGCGCAATCATATCGTGCATGATTATTTCAAAGAACGTATCCAGGATACTTTCACTCCCGCCGGGAGAGCACATATGATTCGCGAGCTCAAAAGATTCAAGAACAAAGCTGGCAGACTAGAGCTTAAATTACAGGGCTACTGCACAGAGATGTATACCAAGCTGGGGCTGGAACAGCAAGGGGAAGGCATTCAGGATCTGAGCGGAAAGAAACGGTTATTATCTTCAATGTCGCCTGAAGTGCTGAGACGTGACTCCACCCGCTGGAAGAAATAAATACATAAAGGAAGTGCTGATGTGATGGAGATTTTTAAACAAATACCTATGTACAGATTCCTGATGTATTGTAATGAAACGGAGATGGAACGTACCGTTCTGGATTGCGGAGCAGGTGGCGATACCCCGCCGTTAGCTATGTTTGCCGGAAATGGCTATATCACCCACGGAATCGATTGCGACCCTGAGCAGATCAGGATTGCCAATCAATATGGGATGGATCATCAATACTTCTTAAACGTACGCCAGGGGGACATGCGGAAGCTGGAGTTCGATAATGCATCCGTGGGGTTCGTCTATTCCTACAATTCCATCTTTCATATGAGAAAACAGGAAGTGAAGCAGTCTCTCGAGGAAATGAAGCGCGTATTGAAGCCAGGCGGTCTGCTGTTTGCCAACTTTCTTACCGTAAATGATTTCCGCTGCGGACAAGGTCCTTGCGTCGGAGATAATGAATATGAGCAGTTCGATGATGATCTTCCGGTAATTCATTCCTACTACAGGGCAGATGAACCGGATTCAATGTTCAGTGACATGGAGCTCCTATATAAGGAAGATCGTGTAGTCGAAAGAATATTTGATGGAGAATGGATCCGGCAGGGTTTTGTCGACTATATCGCTAGAAAAAAATAAGAAGACGGCTTCCACTTTAGGAAGCTGTCTTCTTTATTATAATGCTTCGGTTGCTGGACTAAATCGTTTGGACGGTTACTTATTTAGTAATTGATCATATGGGAGCTCTTCGTTCAGTGTACATGCTTGATGTTTTGTTATTTGCTTAATGCGTCCAAGCTGTCTGCTAACATATGCAGCTGGGATGCCGAGAGGATCTCCGGCCTAAATTGTACAGACTCGGCCTTTAGACAAGTAATCAGCGAAGAGATAGCCCCACGCAGAGCAGTGCTTAGCTCCGGTGTAAGGGACACACCCGCTTCCCACCACCAGTTCTGGATATGCAGGGTTCGCGATTTCTTATCGAAGATGGGTTCGAATCTTGCGACAAAGCGGTCCCCGACTAATAATGGTAGAATATAATACCCGTATTCCCGATCAATTACAGGTTTGTATACCTCCCATCGATATTGAAATCCGAACAGCTGCGATATTAATTCCCGCTCCCAGATCAGATTATCTAAAGGCGCGAGAGCTGCAGCATATTGAACTTCCACATAAATTTCATCGTCAGGGTAGTTGAGAATGATCTCTTCCAATACAGGTGCATCCGTTGTCCGGATGTATAAAGGCAGTTTAATATCCTCTACCCGAACTTCCCGGAGTTTGTCTTGCTCAAGCAGCCGCTGAATGGCACTTGTGCGTTCCTTGCTTTTAAATTCACTAATACCTAGCCAACCGTCGCCTGACCGGTTCCATAAAAGTCCGATACTGCCAATGCGCCGGAGTACATACCATTCCACAAATTGATCCTCGCCGGGATTTGGATCCCGCGCTTCCAGTAAAGTTTCGGGTAGAAGCTTCGCAGCAAAGTCATAGAACCTACGGGTGTGAACCCGGTGATGAATAACGGTTTCGCCCCAGAAATACATGCTCTCCATTGCCGCTCGCGAGACCCTTGCCGGTGCCCAGGCCCAGTTAACTTTGTCTTTCCCCTCCAGATCAATGGAAGAGAGGGGGCCGCGTGCTGCGAGCTCACTGCGGACCTTCTGTACCGTAGCCATAATCTCTGGATTTCCCTCGTATCGATGTAGAGCCTTGTTCCGACTTCGTGTGAAATTAGGCCAGTCCTCTGTACTATAAATGGACATGTTCTTATCCCAACCGTCGATCAGCAGCCGGTCCTTATATAACAGCTCCTGCACCAGTTCCGGTGTGAATCCCGGAATCCGGGCTTGCAGAACAAGCTCGTGATTATGTCCCGCAATGCTGAGTGGATCGTATTGTATGCAGCCTACCCGCCGGATATAGTCAACAATACTTTGTTTGCCGCCGTGAAGACGGGAGGCTCCAAGTCCCTGATGTTCCAGCAGGAATAGTCTTGCCTGACGTTTAGTAATCCGGTAGTTGATCAATTCGCCATCACTCCGCTCCATTATATTAGTTAATATTATACAGAACAAATGTTCCATTCACAAGGCAGAGAAAAAGCCCCTGCACCGGAATTTCGGTGCAGGGGCGAATGAGAATAGCTGTTAGGTAATAGCTGTTAGGTAAGCGGATCTGGAACAGGCTGGAATACTGGTGTAGTACCCGCTTTGGTTTCTCCCTCTAACTGGTTACTGGCAGAGTCTGAGCATCCCCAGTAACTGAGCCTCCGGCTGTCTTAGCTTCTGCAGCAGCACCTGCTCCAAGCTGAAGCTGGTACATGCGGAAGTATCTGCCGCCAAGTGCCATCAGCTCATCGTGGCTGCCGCGTTCCACAATTTCACCGTGATGCAGCACCAGAATTTGATCTGCGCTGCGGATCGTGGATAGCCGGTGGGCGATGATGAAAGTGGTGCGGCCTTTCTTGAGCACCTCGAGTGCTTCTTGAATAATACTCTCCGTCTCTGTATCGATATTGGAAGTGGCTTCATCCAGGATAAGAATGGCTGGATCAAAGGCCAGTGCACGGGCGAATGAGATTAACTGCCGCTGTCCGGCAGAGAGGGTGCTGCCTTTCTCGATGACCGGCTCGTCAAAACCTTGTGGAAGATGGGCCAGAAGTTTATCTGCTCCCACCTCACACAGGGCGCGTTCCACGCGTTCACGTGTAATCCGTTCATCCCCCAGGCTTACATTGGAAGCGATCGTACCTGTGAACAGATACGGATCCTGTAGCACGATGCCCATGTGGCTGCGCAGCCATTGCTTCGGCATATCCGTAACTTCCTGTCCGTCAATGGTGATCGAGCCTTGCTGCGGATCGTAGAAGCGGAACAGCAGGTTGATAATCGAGCTTTTGCCGGAGCCTGTATGGCCCACTAGCGCAACGGTCTGTCCTGATGGTGCATCGAAGGAAATGTCACGAAGGACGAAATCTTTTTTATAAGCAAAGGATACATCCTTAAAGACTACATTTCCTTTGTAACGCGGCATGGAGCCATCGGTTACGGGTTCACCAGGTTCATCCATTAGCGTAAATACACGTCCTGCAGATACCATGGAGCTATCGAGATTGGCCAGCTGATTTACCATCCCCGTAATCGGGTGGAACATTCTGCCCAGAACATCGACGAAGGCATAGAGCACACCCAGTGATACAAATGTGGAGCCGCCCAGGCTGCCGAAGCCGAAATACCACAGTACGCATACAAAGGATAAGCTGCGCAGTGAATTCACCAGATTGTGGGAGGTAAAAGCATTCAGATTGAGCATTTTGTTCTGGTATTTCAGATAATCATCGTTCAGACTTTCGAACTCGCTACTCCGTTGCTTCTGGCGGCGGAAGATACGGATGATCGACATACCTTGGATCGATTCATTAATGATGGCGTTGATCTCGCTCAGGCGTGAACGAATAATCGTATTGAATTTGGTGGCGATCTTGCGGTACAGAATGATCCATGCTACCAGAATCGGCACGATGAACAAACTGATCAGACCCAGCCGGATATCCAGCAGAAAGAGCGCGATATATACACCGATCAGATTGATAACTCCTGTGAAGAAGTTGGACAGCACCGCGATGAACAGATCCTTAACGGCTTCTGTATCATTGGTAACCCGGGATACGACTTTACCCGCAGGCAGGTTATCGAAAAAGTATACCGGGAGCCGCTGAATATGAGCATATACATCGGTGCGAAGCTTGCGGATAACCTGATTGGCAGAGGACTGCAGCCAGTAGGTTTTGCCGAATTCTGCGAAGATGGAGATGACGAGGAAGAGGCCGTATAAGCCTACCAGCTCATAAATCCCGGGAAGCTCAGGTTTGTAAAAAGCGAACAGCTCTGTCGCAGAGAGCCTGACTGCTGGGTAGACCGCCTCTTCCGTGCCGCGCACAATATGAAGTTCACCGTTCGTATAGATGCGCTCACCGTCAGGCTGCTCAACGGCTCCGTTGATCAGGTAGAAGCTTCGTCCAGCCTGTAAGAGGCGGATTTCCTGCCCTTTGGTTTCTCCAGCCTCAAAGCGGTCTGCCCGCTTAAATAACCTGTCTTTGTATTCCGCTGCTTCTTTCGATGTTGTAGTTTCGTAATATGGCTTCTCGATAGCCAGCATGTGGTTGTCAATCATGCTTTTGGCGATGAAAGGTCCGGCCAGCTCTGCCGCTACCCCAATAGATAACAGCAGAAGGGCTGCAATAAAGGTTTTCTTAGCAGTTAATGCGTATTGCAGCAGGCGTTTGCCTGTACTTTGTGTCACGGTGACACCTCCTTGAGAGTGATTGAAAGAGTTCATTAGGATAAGTTGTTTTCCACTTGCTGCCGGTCATATTGCTCACGGTACCAGCCGTTAAGATCCAGAAGTTCCTGATGAGTTCCCCGCTCAGTAACCTTGCCGTCTTCAAGCACAACAATTTGATCCGCATGCTCAATGGCTGAGAGACGGTGTGTGGCGATCAGGGTTGTTTTACCCTCGCGTTGTTGGCGGATATTCTCGATAATACGTGCTTCTGTCCGCGCGTCAACGGCTGAAAGGGCATCATCCAGAATCAGAATATCGGGATTGGCGATGAAAGCACGTGATAACGACACACGCTGCTTTTGTCCTCCGGAGAGGGATACCCCGCGCTCACCAACCAGAGTGTCCAGCCCTTCGGATAAAGTGCCCAGATCGTTCTGGAAAGCAGCGGCAGTGATGGCATCCATGATGACTTCATCACTTGCATTATCGAGACCAAACTGAATGTTCTGACGGACCGTTTTGGAGAAGAGAATCTGCTCCTGCGGAACATAACCCATCCAGCTGTGTAGCCGGTCGAGGGCGATGTGTCCGATAGGAACACCGGATATCCGGATTTCACCGGTACCCGTCGGATATTCATGAAGCAGTTGCTTTAGAAGTGTTGACTTCCCGCTGCCGGTCCTGCCTACAACACCCAGAGTTTCACCTTCTGATAGTGAGAGGCTGACTCCTGAAAGGTTGTCAATCGTCGAGGATGGATAGCGGAAGGTTACATCCTTCAGTTCAATGCGGGTTGGAGCTTCAACAGGGATCGGATGTGCAATGTCTTGAACATCTGGGACGGAATTCAGTGTCTCGTCGATCCGTTCGAGGGAGGCGCCGCCGCGTTGCATAATGTTGATTAGCTCGCCAATGGCGAACATCGGCCAGACAATCATCCCGAGATACATGTTAAAAGAGACGAGGTCTCCAAGAGTGATTTGATTGCGGAAGACAAGATAAATCCCATACGTAAGGCCAATGATATAGCTTAGTCCGACACAGAAGCGGATGGTAGGTTCGAAGAAGGCGTCGATCCAGGCTACGGCCATGTTTTTACGGTAGACGTCTTCGGTAATATCGGAGAAACGTTTCTCATCCAGCCGTTCCTGCACATAGGCCCGAATTACACGGATACCGGATATCGATTCCAGCACTTGGTCATTCATATCCCCGAATGCATCCTGAGCAAGACTGTAACGGTCATGAATGGCTTTGCCGTAAAAGACCATTGCGATGGCGATAAGCGGAAGCGGCAATACCGCAGCCAGGGTCAGCTTCCAGCTAACCAGAAAGCCCATCGCAAGCAGAACAACCGATAAGAAGATCGTGGAGTCCACTAGCGTGAGCATTCCGAAGCCTACAGTTACGGATACGGCGCGAATATCATTCGTAGCCCGTGCCATCAAGTCTCCGGTGCGGTTGCGCTCGAAGAAGGATGGGGTCATGGTCATTAACCGGTTCATGAACCGGGAACGAAGCAGACGCTCTACGAGATTGGAACCGCCAAACAGCTTGTGCATCCATATGTAAGTAATCCAATAGATGACCAGCAGCAGGGCGATGATCATGGCAATATATTGTGTGAGTGACGCAGCGGAAATCGAACCGCGGACAATTTCATCAATCGCATTGCCCAGCAGACGCGGAGGCAGAAGCTCCAGAACACCCGCGACAATCAGAAGCACCAGGCCGATGAAATAGCGTCTTTTTTCCCGGCGGAAGAACCATCCGAGATTGGTAAGAACTGAGAACAATTAAATCCCTTCCTTTCAGGTTGAAGTGGAGATGGTTAGAAGTCATGTGAAGTAGGGAGTGGGCGCTCCAAAGCATATAAAAAGGCATACCATCCGAAAACGGACGATATGCCTGTAGTTAGAGCTTATCATGCGCACGGTGCTGAGCAGCACCAGGCAAGGGAGACTTTCAACGGTTCGAAGGATATGGCACTAAGATCTGCCAGCGCTTCAGAAAAGTTTCACCACTCGGGCTGCTTCGGTATTTGGTTGTGTGAAATTAACGACAATGGGAAATGTAGGTACAAAATCTCGATTAAACACCGCGCTCACCCTTTCTTTGATTTGGTAATAACTTGAAGTGCTTCGTTATGTTCCGAGTTTATCACTGGTCCCGAGACGTTGTCAAATGGATTTTTGCAGTTATCGATTTGGAAAAATGGTTTTTATTGAGTATGATGGAGGGACAAAAAGGAGCTGAGAGACGTGAATATTAACGTAAGTACAGGCGCGGCAGCCTGGTTCAAGCGTGAGTTGGCACTGGAACAAGGAGACTATATCCGCTTATTTCCCCGCTACAGTTCAGGTGGTGGACTACATCCCGGGTTCTCTCTTGGCTTAGCCGTTGAAATGCCTGGACGCCCAGCGGTTAAGATTCTGCAGGATGGAATCACCTTCTACATGGAGGAGCAGGACCTGTGGTATATGGATGGGCATGATTTGTCAATTGTGTATTCTGAGACCGAAGATGATATTGAATACAGGTATGAAGCGTTGTCACTGCCCGGCAGCAAACTACAGTAAACTTAAAACCCCCGCCAAATCGGCAGGGGTTTCATTTCAATCCGGGAATTTAGGGCTCCCTAACGGGAATGTTCCTCTTCCATGGCATAATCAAAATCATCAATGTCATATACCTGGACGGGAACGCCGCCTTCAATGATCCGTTGGATAAGTTCGAACTGATCCGTAAGAACCGGCACCTTCTCGCGCTGAGAGGCGAGGAGCAGCTCTGTTTCAATCGGATCAAACGATTCGCCATATACGGCAGTATCCACGCCATTGATTACAACAATTTGCGCATGTCCTCCAAGTAGAATGGCGGAACTTTTTGCCCAGGGCATGGTTAGGCAACGGTTGATCTTCTTCTTGTTCAGCGGCTCTTCGAAGTAGTTGATAAGCTCGACGATCTTGGCTTTGACATGCTTGTCATCTTCCTGGTAATTCATCAGAGGCTCATCGCTGTCCCGAAGCTCATACAGCTCAAGGATCGAAGTATACGGTACAATATATTCCACCAGGCTTCCCGGTACAAGAAGCTGGCCGTAAATCGCCATCATGACGGCTTCCGTCACAAATTGTCTGGACATGATTATCCTCCTGAAGGTACGGTACTGCTAGATAAATCCATAGGACTTAAAATTATAAAAACACTGTATAGAACAAAAGTCAACATTTGTTACAGAATGATCGAGGAAAGGACCCGCTGACCAGTGAAACAATGGAAATCATATTACACATTCGTAAGGCCCTATATGAAATGGATTGTGTTGACTCTGATCATCGGCATGATCAAATTCAGCATTCCGCTTACTCTGCCGATGATACTCAAATACGTAGTGGATCATCTACTGATGAACTCTGAATTGACGGTTCAGGAGAGGGTATCCCGGCTGATGGCAATCCTGGGAGGGGCATTTGTTCTTTTTGTAATCATCAGAAGCCCTGTCGAATATTTCCGTCAGTATTTTGCCCAGCTGATTACGAGTAAGGTGCTATACGATATGCGCAACAAGCTATACCGCCATATGCAGATGCTATCACTCCGTTACTATCAGAATACTAAGGTGGGTGAAGCTATTTCACGGTTCATCAATGACGTGGAGCAGACCAAGAATCTGGTGGAAGTCGGGATGATGAATGTCTGGCTGGATATGTTCACGCTGGTGTTCGCCTTGGCTTTTATGGTGTATCTGAACCCGGTGCTTGCACTCGTATCGATTGCGGTCCTGCCTTTATATGGTATTGCCGTAAGCAAGCTATACAAACGGTTGAAAGTGCTGACGAAAGACCGTTCGCAGGCACTCGCTGGGATACAGGCTTATCTGCATGAACGTATTCAAGGGATAGCCATTATCCGGAGTTTTACAATGGAGCGGGTGGATCAAGAGAAGTTCGCCGGAATTAACGGGAATTTCCTGAATAAAGCCATGGCTCAGACCCGCTGGAATGCTTTCACCTATGCGATTATTAACACGCTGACGGATATCGCTCCGCTGATGGTAATTGCCTACGGCGGATATCAGGTCATTCTAGGTCATTTAACGCTTGGAACTTTTGTGGCTTTCTTTGGCTATCTGGACCGGATGTATGCACCACTACGCCGTTTGATTAATTCCTCAACCGTCCTTACTCAGGCCTCAGCCTCGCTGGAACGAGTCTTGGAGCTCTTGGAGGAACCTTATGATATCGTGGATAGCCCGGATGCCAGACCGCTTGAAGGAGCTAAGGGAGCCATTGAATTCCGGAATGTATGGTTCAAATACAATGATGAGAATGAATGGGTGTTGAAAAATATTAATCTGAGTATTCAGCCGGGGCAGACGGTTGCTTTTGTCGGAATGAGCGGTGGAGGGAAGTCATCGCTGATTAGTCTGATTCCCCGCTTCTATGATGTTCAGGAAGGTAGTCTGTCCATGGACGGGCGGGATGTGCGCGGTGTAACACAGGAAAGTCTGCGGAGGTTCGTTGGCATGGTGCTGCAGGATAACTTCCTCTTCAGCGGCTCGGTGCGGGACAATATTCTGTTCGGCAATCCCAAGGCTGGTGATGAACTGATTATCAAGGCCGCCCAGGCGGCAAACGCCCATGATTTCATCATGGCGCTGCCTCAAGGCTATGACACAGAAGTAGGAGAAAGAGGAGTGAAGCTCTCAGGAGGACAGAAACAGCGTGTAGCTATTGCCCGCGTATTTCTTAAGGATCCCCGGGTACTGGTCCTCGATGAGGCAACATCCGCGCTCGATCTGGAGTCGGAGCACCTGATCCAGCAATCCTTGAAGTCACTGGCTTCACAGCGGACAACTCTGATTGTGGCCCACAGGCTGTCGACCATTACACATGCGGATATCATTGTGGTACTTGAGAATGGGGAGATCACAGAGCGCGGTACCCATGAAGAACTCATGTTAAAAGACGGCAGTTATGCCCGGCTGTTCAATGTTCAGCGCCTCGATACGTAAAGCACAAGCAAAGGATGTCCTTCAGCCATTGGCTTAGGGCATCCTTTGTTTAATTTGTATTCAAGGGAAATTAAAGTCACACCCGGCCGATCAGCAAAGAGAGAATGCCTGCGGCAATAAGCGGCCCGACGGGCACGCCTTTGAAAAAGGCTACGCCGATGACGGTTCCGATCAGCAGGCCAGCTACAACCGTCGGCTGGCTGCCCATCAGCACCGCACCGCGACCGCCAAGGTAAGCAACGAGAACTCCGATTCCTATGGCCGTTAGTGATTTCCAGTGCAAAAACGATTGACCGACCGTCTGTAAGGAGATCTTGCCGCTCGCAAGCGGAGTCATCACTCCGATGGTGAGAATAATGATGCCGATGGTCAGTCCATGCTTTTCGAGCCAGGGGAATGCCTGATGCAGACCCAATACACGCAGGAGTAGCAGGAAGACCATAGCTATCGTAACGGGAGAATTACTGCTAATGATGCCGAGGGCGGCAAGTGCCAGCAGAAGTAAGGAAGTTATATCCATACTGAGTGCGCAACTCCTTTAATCATGTTTAGATTGTCTCAAAGCGATATGTTCAGCGATCAGTGTACCATGTCCCCGGCCGGTCTCAATGAACACTTCGTTCGCATTACTGCCGGAAGCTATAACCCCTGCAATATACAGTCCAGGCACATGGCTTTCCATCGTTGCTGGATTAAACTCAGGTTTATCCTGCCCATCCAATATGGTTATCCCAGCAGAAGTAAGCAAAGCTCTATTCGGGCGGAAGCCGGTTAGTGCAAGCACAAAATCATTATCTAGCCTCAGGTTGACTTCGTCTTTAGAAGTTATGTTAACAGAATCGGGGTGAATCTCTGTTACTCTGGATTGAAGATGCAGGGTTATCTTTCCCTTCTGTACCATGCTTTCAAAGATCGGACGGACCCAAGGCTTTATATTATCCGATATATTGTCACCCCGGTAGACTACATCTACGCTGGCACCGACCCGCATCAGTTCGAGCGCTGCATCTACTGCGGAATTGCTTCCACCGATAATAGTAACCTTCATACCGCTATACGGGTGGGCTTCTCCGAAATAATGTGATACCTTTGGCAGCTCTTCTCCTGGAATACCAAGCAGATTCGGCTGGTCAAAATAACCTGTGGCAATTACAACATTGGCGGCTAAGCGGGTCTGGCTTTCTCCGCGCATATTTACAGTATGTACAGCAAAACTCCCATCCTTCAGCGGTTCTACCTTCAGCGCTTCCTCATACGAGGCAATTCGCAATTGATGAAGCTCCGCCGCCCGGCGGTAATAGACGAGCGCTTCATGTCGGTAAGGTTTCTCATGAGGCGAGGTGAAGGGGACATCTCCGATCTCCAGAAGCTCAGTGGTGCTGAAGAATTGCATATGGACAGGATACAAATATATAGAGTGCACAATAAAATTTTTCTCGATGACGAGACTTGTAAGGCCGCGGCGCTGGCATTCAATTGCCGCTGAAAGCCCGCAGGGGCCTGCACCGATGATGATTACGTCTTCCATTACAGCAGCTAACCTCCCGATTGATGGTTTATTTCCGTTCATCCCCGAATGGGTCACTCTAAATCGTACTGCACTTGAAGTATTTTTGCCAGAAGAGCCTTTCGTACTGGAAATGGATTGTTATAACAGTATTCATTGTGATAAAATTAGATGAACATCTAATTACTTGAATTCTATTACAGGGGGTAATACCTTGCAACTAGATAAAATCGTCAATTACCATAAGGCTTTAGCAGATCCTACCCGCATGCGTATTCTACTGTTGCTGTCGAGCGGGGAAATGCATGGCCAGGCGTTGGCTGAAAGATTGAGTCTTTCCCAGCCGACCGTTACCCATCATGCGGCGAAACTGCGGGAGGCGTCACTCATCAGGGAACGGCGTGAGAAGAATACGGTCTACTTTAAGCTGGACCCGGAATTTATCCGGACGAATGCGGAGGCGTCACTGCAATTTATTTTTTCCAAAGGAGCTCAGGATATGGAAGAGAAGAGTCAGGAGCCTAGTCTGCAGGATACGGTTATCCGTAATTTTTTCTCCAAGGACGGACGTTTACGTCAAATTCCCGCCCAGTATAAAAAGAAGCTGATTGTCCTCCAATACATGGTGGAGAAGCTGGAGTCGGGCAGAGTATATACCGAGAAGGAGATAAATGAATTTATCAAAGCTTACCACGAAGATTATGCCACCATCCGCCGTGAGTTTATTATGCACCAGTTCATGTACCGTGAGAACGAGAAGTATGAGCTGAATCCTCAAGAGATGTGGACTCGCTGGGAATATGTCAAATAATTAACTTAAAAATGGTAATATTCTGTGACGTTTACGTATCATGCTGATTAAAAAGTCGGAAAGCGAATAAACTGGAATTGGAAGCGTTATCTGACATATACTTCGAAAGGAGACCTTCAGTATGATATTTAAACGTACCAAAAAGGAGCCTACCCCAAGTCATGTAACTGTCACGCTGCCCCAAATCAAGCAGGCTGTTAGGAAATTCGAGGAGGATATGCCGACTCCCATTAACCGTACAGCACTGATCCTTGAAGATAAGAGTATTGATCTTTCCCGGCTGAAACGTTACATTGGTGGAATTTCGGAGCAGAAGTTCTATATGTCCCGTGAAACTTATGAAATTTTCGAAGAAGAAGACAAGCTGGTCCCGTATTATCTCGATCTGGTTCAGTCTGCAGTGGACAACTATATCAGTGATACCGGCAAGCTGCCGCTGCTTGAAGATTCATGGCTTCCCGAAGTGCATTACCGCCTCTTGTACACGGAAAGATATTTAAAAGAAACACCGCCGTTCCCGCTCTACATTACCGATGAGGAAATGATGCTGACCCACCGCAGCGACCGTTTTCAATCATGAGCCAAGAATCAGATAATAAATAAGGCTGTCCTGTAAGAGGGAGTAACGAGCTCCTGATTACGGAATGGTCTTTTCTTTGTGCAGTGAGGCATAGTACAATGATATTCTTATGGGTCATACTGATGATTACGAAAGTGCAAGGGGAATGACAGAATGAAGAAGTTCACAAACTTATTATTTGATCTGGATAATACGCTGATGGACCGGGATTATACGTTTCGGAGTTTTTGCACACAATTTGTACAGGACTTTCTTAGTCATCTGGATCCTACTGAGGCTGGACAAGTTGTCGAGGATATGATTGTCCGTGATGCCGACGGATACCGTGACAAAGATGGTTATTTTGCAGAATTGAGTGAGGTATTGCCATGGAGTACTCCGGTTTCTGCAGCTGAAATTCGGGTGTATTACGATACCCATTATGAATCGCATGGAGCAATCATGAAGCATGCCATGGATATTCTGAACTATTGCCTTGAGCAGGGTTATACGCTTGGTCTCGTAACCAATGGTAAAGTGCCTATTCAGCATGCCAAGATTGATCTGCTTCAACTCCGGCCATATTTCAAGGACATCGTGATCTCGGAAGAGGTCGGAATAAGCAAACCTGATCCGGAAATTTATCAATTGGCGCTTAAGCGATTGGGTGCGGATTCCTCAAATACTTTGTTCATCGGCGACCATCCGGTTAACGATATTTGGGGCGCCGGACAAGCCGGAATGAAGGGGATCTGGCTTCGGAGGAAGCATGAGTGGGATGAGAAACTCGGGTTGGAGCCGTGGAGAATGATCCATGAGCTGGATGAGCTGCGGAATATCCTCTGATGCCTATTTAGTACAATGCCGGTTGACATCGAGCGGGGCACGGTTTATGATGTCTTCATAATATCTGGAAGGAGACGATGTGATTATGACAGTTTATGCAGGAGAGACCGCAACTTTAGTAACTGTTGTTCATACGCGTCTTCCGGAAACAGCGGCTGCAGGAATATAATTCAAGCAGCTCAGCAGGTATGCTCTTAATCATGAGATAGAGCCGCCGGGGACCGTAGGGTACCGGCGGCTTTTTTGCGTACAATGAGTACCGGCAGATTTCACTGCGGTATTCATTGTATGATAAGGTCTGTACAATCAGATCAAATCGCCGCCGGAGCTTTATTTCCGGCGGTTTTTTAGTTTACCCGGAAAGCGGATTTGACCTGATAAAGGCTGATCCTGCCGGTTCCTCCTGTTACCGGAATACGCTGATGCGCGGCGAGTGCATTAACAAAATTAGAAAAGAAATATCAGGAGGCTATGAATGAATATCGAACAATACGGCTGGAATCCGGCCTGGGAACAAAAATTTAAGACAGTGAGTCAAGAGCATGGCGGCAAGCAACTCGAACCAGGAAGAATTGTCGGCGATTTCGGAAGCAAGTACCGTGTGATGACGGATCAAGGTGAGTTGTGGGGTGAGCTTTCAGGTAAACTGCGGCATGAAACCGGCATTTCGGGTGATTACCCTGCGATAGGCGACTGGGTGGCTCTGATGCTTACAGATGCGGGTGAACAAGGCATAATACACAGGGTACTTCCCCGCAGCAGTATGATTTCGCGGCAGGCAGCAGGGAACGTTATTGCTGAGCAGATCATTGCTTCCAATGTGGATATTTTGTTCCTGGTTAGTGCCCTGAATGATGACTTTAACGTCAGAAGAATGGAAAGATACTTGATTATGGCTTGGAACAGCGGAGCTACGCCCGTTATTTTGCTAACGAAAGCAGATTTGTGTGACGATGCAGAGCGGAAGATTGCCGAAATGGAGAAGGCAGCCCCGGGTGTAGCAGTTCATGCCGTAAGCGCGCTGCAGGACAGCGGCCGGGATGCGCTCCTGCCTTATATTGGAACAGGACAGACGGTTGCACTAACCGGTTCATCGGGCTGCGGCAAATCAACGATGGTGAACTGGCTGTGCGGAAGGACGATTCAACGCACACAGGATGTAAGGGAAGGGGATAGCCGCGGTCGTCACACCACCACCCATCGTGAGCTGTTCGTGATGCCCTCTGGCGGAATTATTATCGACACGCCGGGAATGAGGGAGCTTCAGCTTTGGAATGGAGATGGCGGGCTCGATATGGCCTTTGGAGATGTAACCGCGCTTGCGGCAGGCTGCCGTTTCAGCGATTGCAGACATGAGCATGAGGAAGGCTGTGCAGTGCTGGAAGCGGTACGCAGTGGCGTTCTTGAGGAAAAGAGACTGCAGAATTACCGCAAAACCGGAAAGGAACTGCTGTACCAGAGTGTTAAGGAAGGGAAGGCGAAGAAGAAGCTTGAGTCGGTGCAGGGCAAGACGAAACCCCCTCGTCCAAGGAGTAATGTATGGCTGAAGGAGTATGAAGAGTTGTAATGTCACAGAAAAAGCACAACCTCCGATTCCATAAATGGAAGGGAGGTTGTGCTGGACTACTGTATATAAATAAAAGTCCGGTATATCTGATGGTGCATTTCATTTGCTGAACTCGCCCTAAAGAACCGGACTTTTATGATTTTGGATTATTAGAAAGAAGCAGCGGTTTCTTTGGCCAATTGAAGGCCGTTAGCGATGATTTCTTCGGCTTGGGCAGGTAATTGATTATGTCCTTCAACAATAACCTTCGTAATATCACTGATTCCCCAGAAACCGAGGATGCCATTAATGAAGTTAACGGCCATTTCCGCACTTGCTGCTGGACCTTCGGAATAAATGCCGCCTCTTGCGTTAAGCAAAACTACCTTTTTGCCTGTCAGGAGACCTACTGGACCTTCAGCAGTGTATTTGAATGATTTGCCTGCTTGGTTCAGATAATCGATGTAGGTATGGAGTACTGCAGGTACCGTCATATTCCACAGCGGGAAAGCAAAGACTACTTTGTCAGCTGCTTCGAATTGGGTAAAGAATTTATTTACAATTGCAGCACTTGCAGCTTCTTCTTCTGTTACCGGGAATCCTTGAGCTTCTTTGTAAAGCCCGGTGAGGATTGTGTTGTCGTAGTAAGGAAGATTCTCGGCGAACAGATCAAGCTCGGTAATTTCATCTTCCGGGTTGTTCAGCTTGTAGCTCTCCAGGAATTCGTTATACAGACGTACGCTTACGGACTGGTCGGCGGGGCGGTTATTTGCTTTAATAAAAAGGACATTTGACATTATGATTTCTCCTTAAATTTATATTTATTACTTACTGTAAATAATATAGTACAGGAGTTTTTGTTTGTCAATTAAAGTCCTGAAAAAATCATGAAATAAATTTTTTATTATCTAAAAGTGTAGATTCACAAATTGTCAAATCATGCACCACAACATCTTTGGTTGAAAATCATGAAATTTTCATCAAGCCATCAATATATAGAATGTGACAATAGCGGTGTCGAAAAAAGCTTGATTTAACGCCATTTTTCCGCATTTTATACGTTTACAGGTGACGTTTGAACTTGTGAATATGGGGTTAAATAGGGGATACACATCTTCAGGAAATTATTACCGGAACAGGGTCAAAACAAATATAGGAGTGATTAAAATGTCCATTGACCGGTTTATTATTAAAAAGCTGGATACCTGCCAGGAGGAGCAAACACGTCTTAATTTAGTGAAGCTGTTCAAGCTTCGTGTCCAAAAAGCAGAGACAGCGGAGAAGAAAAATTTCAAAATCAGTTAAACAGGCCGATTTGCCCAGATGACTCCCGGCAATACTGCCGTTCCTCCATCGATGTATCAGTATCCCCTAGCAGGCTGTGATATAATATTGAGCAGCAGTACGAAATGGACTAACGGGCGGGATACACATGAAATTGGAGCGATTAATCTCCATCATCTACAAGCTGTTGAATCACGAAGTTTTGTCTGCCTCCAGGCTGGCTGAAGAGTTCCAGGTCTCCCAAAGAACGATCTATCGTGATATTGACGTGATCTGTGCTGCCGGCTTCCCGGTCATATCGTATCAGGGAACCAAAGGCGGCTATGGCATCATGGACGGATACAAAATGGATAAAAGCTTACTCGGTTCATACGATGTCAATTCACTTATCACCATATTGGGCAGCCTCTCCACCGTGTTTGAAGACGAGCGGGCGCAGGGAACGATTGAGCGACTGCAAACCATTAGAACGGAGCATAAGACTCCTAGTATAGCGGTCGACTTTGAAAATCACCGGACCGCTACAGAAGCACTTCGTTGTTTACGTGCGGGTATTATGGAGCAAAAGATTGTACGCTTTGATTATATTAATGCACAAAATGAACGTTTGACCCGTGATATTGAACCGGTTCGGCTTAATTATAAATATAGCAATTGGTACGTTTACGGGTTTTGCCGAACACGCGGGGATTATCGGGAGTTTCGGCTATCCCGGATGTTGAACTTGTTTCTGACTCAGGAATCATTTCAGGGAGAACACGAAGTGCCTCAAGATGAGGCTTGTACAAACCAGGAATGGCAAGAGCAATTAGAGGATGTAGTTATCCGGGTGGGCCCGGAGGCTTTGGCGGACGTGCTGGATCATTTCCACCAGTCGGATAAGCAATTTCATGCCGACGGAAGCATGACCATCCGGGTTCCGGTTTATCAGCCATTGAAAGCAAAGTGGCTTTGGACAATTCTGCTGAGTTTCGGTAGTGGCGCCGAAGTTCTTGCTCCGCCTGCACTGCGAGGGATCTTAAAAGAACAACTTCAAAACACACTCAAACATTATGAAGAAGTATGACGGTCTGTTGTCATACTTCTTCTTTTATGATGAGATCAGAAACATTCCAATTCATAGGAAGTCAAAAGGAGACGATACGAATGACAAATCATCCAGTAGAAATGTTTAAATACCACACATGGGCCAACCAAACGATCCTGAGAAGAATCAAGGAACTCCCGTCTTCTGTGCTGAGCCAAGAAGTGAACAGCTCTTTTCCAACCATCGCTCATGCACTTAGTCATCTCTATGCGGTTGATAAAATGTGGTATCTTGTTTTAACAGGTTCGGGTATGCCAGAGGCGCTGCAAGCAACAAGACCGCTTAATGAGAAAATCCTGCATTCTGCGGATGAATACGTCAGCCTCTTCGAAGAGTTAGCTGAACAATACAGCGAATGGTTCCAAAGCCAAGATGATTTGGAGCAAACCATCCTGCTCGAGAATCCATACGCCGGAATCCGTCAGACACGCTTATCGGAAATTGTGCTGCATACAGTCAATCATGGGACGTATCACAGGGGCAATGTCTCTACGATGCTGCGTCAGCTAAACCACTCCTCCACCATGAACGATTATATTCTTTATTGGTACTCAGCCTAGAAAGGAGAATTTATTTAATCTATGGAGATTGAGAATATACTTACTGTGAAATCGAGAGAAGATTTGAGGATTTGGTTACAGGAGAATTGTACAACTGAGAAATCTTGTTGGGTTGTAGTTAGTATGACACCAGACCCGGATAAGCTGCTGTATTTGGACGCAGTCGAGGAATCCTTGTGCTTTGGTTGGATTGATGGGGTTAAGAAGAAGATTTCTGAAACGGAGCTGGCCCAACGGCTGTCCCCTAGAAGCAAAAGAAGCTCTTGGACGGAATTAAATAAAGAGCGTGTCCGCCGCCTCGAAAGGTTGGGGCTGATGAGAGATGAGGGAAGAAAGGTGCTCCCTGATATGGACCATGATTCTTTTAAAATAGACAAGCTGATAGAGCAAAGGTTACAAGAGGATCGTCAAGTATATGAGAATTTCAGGGCATTTCCTGCTCTTTATACAAGGGTTCGGATCGATACGATACAGAGTAATATTAATCAGCCGGAATTATTTAAGAATAGATTAGACAAATTTATAGCTAACACTAAAATAAATAAAATGTACGGTCAATGGCATGATAATGGACGACTTCTGGATAATTAAATGTGCTATAAACAAAAAAACTATCCCTCTTAATAGAGGGATAGTGCTAAAGAATCGTTCTCGCTGTAACTGTGCAATATCGCTTCTGAGCCTTTTATTTCGATACTAATCAGAGAATTCAAACATTTCTTCAGGGCAGTTTTGCCTTTTTGAATTTTGAGCTCCAATGTGTTATTAAGCAATCGAAGTACTTTTTGAGTTGGCTGTTTATTTTCTGTTGTGAAATACACAGGTACAAGTTTGTTTTGGAAACTTATGAGCATTCTCATTCGAAATCACCTCGCTACAAGTATTTCATAATGTAATAGTAACCCCCATTTCTTAAATTTACCTTAAAATTAGCTTATAATATCATAAAGATTATAAAATTATGGTTCTAAAATGACGCTTGTATAAGGTTTAAGTGTAAGTTCCGCTCCGTTCAGCACCGATCCACCGGTTATATCCTCTATAATACGGCTATAAGTTTTACTTGCCCCGTCTGCCTGTAGTACCAGTTTCTGTTCCTTACTGGTAAGATTGTGAACCACAAGCACCTGTTCTTTGGCGGTTATACGCTCGAAAGCCATAACTCCGGCATTGCCGGTGACATATTCACGTACCGTCCCATTCTGCAGAGCGGGCAAGGAATTGCGGACTGCAATTAGCTTGCGGTAATGCTGTAAAAGCGAGCCTTCCTGAGTACTTTCGCTGTCGACACTGCCAGAATTAGCTGCTGAATTGTTCGTTCTGGCCTCCCAGGTCGTCTGACCCTTGTGCGCCTCTCCTGAAGTCCAGCCCATTGGCTCACGAATCCCCTCATCCGGTTTGACGCCAAGCATCCCGATTTCTTCCCCATAGTAGATAAATGGATTACCCGGCAGGGTCAACAACATAGACGCCGCCATTTTGGCATGCTCCAGATTCCCTTCAAGCTGGCTCATTACCCGGTTCTGATCATGATTCGTGAGGAAGGTAGCATCGGTGAACGCTCCCTCGGATATCTGGGAGTACAGCTTGTAGGTCCGCTCCAAGGTAAAGGCAATGCCGCTGTCCTTCTCAGTCTTCGCGGAGTTAACCAATGACTCACCTAGACCAAAGTTAAAGCCGGAGTCAAAGGCCTGATTCAAATAGGCGCCCACAGATACCGCTGAATTCTCCCATACCTCTCCAACGATATACGCTTCAGGATTCACTTCATTCATCGCTTTGCGGAAATCCTGCCACCAGGCTACATTTTTAGCAGTGGTTGCTTCGTCTTTATCACTGAGCAAATCCTCATAGATATGCTTAGCCGCATCCAGGCGGAAGCCGTCGATTCCCTGCCCGAGCCAGAACTGCCCGATATCCTTCATTTCAGTGCGTACATCCGGATTGTCAAAATTCAAGTCCGGCATACCGTCCCAAAAAATCCCCATATAATGACTGCCTAACAGGGAATGCCAGGGACTCCCGCTGCCCGCAGCGCTTGTACCGCTGAGTGGACGTTTCTGGTCCTCGGCCCAAATATACCAGTCACGGTATTTGCCATCTACGTTCTTGGCGGAATCCACAAACCACGGATTCGCCTTGCTGGTATGGTTCACAACCAAATCCATAATGATCTTAATCCCCCGTTTATGGGCTTCGTTCACCAGCTCTTTCAAATCATCCATGGTTCCATAATCCGGATTCACTGACCGGTAATCGGTCACATCATATCCGTGGTAACTCGGAGAGGGATTAATCGGCATGAGCCAGATACCGCCAACTCCCAAATCGCTGTTAGTCTGTGGATCTCCGTCATTCAGATAGTCCAGCTTTTCAGTTATTCCTTTTAGATCACCGATTCCGTCGCCGTTTGAATCATAGAACGAACGTACGAAGATCTCATAAAAAACCGTAGACGGCTGTTCATCCACCGTAGTTCCTTTTTCGCCAGGAGAAGTTGAAGGACTTGCTTCAGCGGGGGACGAGGTAGCTGACGGAAGCGGGGAGGTGCTGCTTTGAGGTGCATTTGCCTCCGAACCATTACATCCGCTGAGAATGCCGAGTACCAAAGCGGCAGTAGTTACAGCGAGCCATGAGCGTCTTATATGTATTTTTGTCCGTGTGTGTTTCATTTCTGTTCCTCCTAAAGATAAAATTATGTTTGGTTAGAGAAGGTAAGCGCTTTTATAACTCGTTACTTTTAGAGAGCAATACTTACGAATTTGAGAGCTTCTTGTTAATCTTACTTGATGAAGTTGATATGATAAAACGTTTGCACATTAAGAAAACAAGCTAATTTACTCCTTTATACTGATTTTATATTGATATTGCGTTGAATTCATGGAAATTCTTTGAATTGCTACGAATTACGTTTGATATCTATTATAAAATACGATTTATGATGCGTAATAAATACCTTTTGATCTGAAGCCCTATTAAAATTCAGCTAATTTGATGCGCAAACGATAGCACTACTACCCCTTAACCTTTCTCTGGGCAGCCGCATATGAATGTAGGAAGGGATGAAACCCGAAAGAGAGAAAGGAGAATGAACGATGGGTAAAGGAACAAGATTGCCGCTGCTGCTTATGGTCGTTGCGATGTGCCTTTCGGTCTTGGCCGGATGCGGCGGGGATTCAGCGGTAAAAGTCAAAATCGGTGAAGTGACGCGAAGTGTATTTTATGCGCCTGAGTATGTCGCGTTGTCCCAGGGATTTTTTAAAGACGAAGGGCTGGAAGTAGAACTGCAGACGATTCCAGGCGGAGACAAGACCATGACCGCGCTGCTGTCGAATGCCATTGATGTGGCGCTGGTAGGATCAGAAACTTCCATATACGTATATCAGCAAGGAGCGGATGATCCGGTCATTAATTTCGCGCAATTGACACAGAGGGACGGAACCTTTCTGTTCGCCCGCAAAGCGGACGGGACGTTCAACTGGGATCAGGTGAAAGGTTCCACGTTCCTGGGGCAGAGAAAAGGTGGTATGCCACAAATGGCAGGGTCGTTCGCGCTGCAGGGTAAAGGGATTGATCCGGCCAAGGACATTACACTGATCCAGAATATTGACTTTGCCAATATAGCCGGAGCTTTTGCTTCAGGTACAGGCGATTATGTCCAGCTGTTTGAGCCACAGGCGTCCATTTTTGAACGGGAAGGCCGCGGCAAGGTTGTGGCATCCTTTGGTGTGGAGAGCGGTTATCTTCCCTATACCGTGTTCATGTCCAAAGCCAGCTACATCAAGAAGAATGGGGATACCGTACAGAAATTCACCAACGCGATCCAGCGCGCCCAGCTTTGGGTGAAGGAACATAGTGCGGATGAGATTGCAGATGCGGTAATGTCTTATTTTGAAAATACGGACCGGGATATAGTCGTCTCTGCAATTAACCGCTATAAGGAGCAGGATACCTATGCAGTGAATCCGGTCATAGATGACAAAGAATGGGGCAATCTCCTGGATGTCATCGATAATGCAGGGGAGCTGAAGGAACGGGTTCCTTCTGAACAAATCGTCAATAACAGTTTCGCAGAGAAGGCGATGACGGACATCAAGGATGCGGAATAAGCAGCCGTATCAGACAAATGGGTTTGGGTGGATATGCAATCTGGTGGGAGGAGGCCGCTGCTATGCTACCAGTAGTGCAGTTGAAAGGAATTACGCATGCTTATCTTGGTGACCGGGAGGCTTCTATAGCGGTAGAGGACTTGAATCTCAGCATTGAAAAAGGGGAATTCGTCAGTCTGGTCGGACCCAGCGGCTGCGGAAAAACCACACTACTGTCTATTATCGCCGGGCTGCTTCAGCCTTCGAAAGGTGAGGTGATTCTAAACGGGCATGTTGTGTCAGGGCCTTCACCGGAAGTGGGTTATATGCTTCAGCAGGATTATCTCTTCCCTTGGAGAACGATTCTGGATAATGCGCTTCTTGGTCTGGAGCTAACCGGACGATTATATGAAGAAACCCGGGAGAAGACGCTGAGGCTGCTGGCGGATATGGGTCTTGAAGGCACTGGCAGCCAGTATCCGTCACAGCTCTCGGGAGGAATGAGACAACGGGTTGCCTTGGTACGGACGCTTGCTACAGATCCCCACCTGCTGCTGCTGGATGAACCATTCTCCGCACTGGACTATCAGATCAAGCTTCAGCTAGAGAATTTGGTATCAGAGACCTTCCGTAAGCGGGGTACCACTGCGATTCTGGTCACACATGATCTGGCGGAAGCCATTGCGGTCAGCAGCACCGTGATTCTGCTGGAGCGGAATCCGGGCAGAATCCGAAAAGCGTTCAAGATTCCAGAGGCGATCCGGGAGGCTCCGCCTCTGCTTGCGCGAAATCAGCAGGGTTTTGCGGAGCTATTTAATGAAGTGTGGAGAGAAATGGAGCTGGCAGGAGGGAAGACAAGTGGATAAGACAGGGCAAGCCGACATCTCCGATTTCCGTTCGCGCTGGCTGCAGGAGCTGCATGCTGGCTACAGCCATCAAATCAAGCGCCGCAAGAGACATGTTACAGCAGTGAGAACAGGAATTGCACTGCTGTTCTTCGCCTTCTGGGAAGCTGCTGCCCGCCTCAGTTGGATTGATGAACTGCTGTTCAGTTATCCCACCAAGGTATTCCGTCAAATTGTGAAGGATGCCATGAGCGGCAGCCTATGGCCTCACTTAGGCATGACAGTAGGGGAGACCGCAGTAGGGTTCGTGCTGGGGACACTTCTCGGCACACTGCTTGCGGTTGTCATCTGGTGGTCACCTTTTCTCTCGGCAGTGCTTGACCCATATATGGTTGTATTTAATAGTATGCCGAAGGTGGCACTGGGGCCGATCTTTATTGTCATGTTTGGTGCGGGTTTTACTGCGATTGTAGTTACTACGCTGTCGATTACCGTTATTGTTACCACGCTAGTGGTGTATAACAGCTTTTGCAGTGTGGATCCGAATCTGGTCAAGGTGGTCAGGTCGTTCGGGGCATCGCGTGTTCAGGTGTTCAACAAGGTGATCCTGCCGGCTTCATTCCCGACGGTTGTGTCTACGCTGAAGGTTAATGTCGGGATGTCCTGGGTAGGGGTCATCGTAGGGGAATTCCTGGTGGCGAAATCGGGGCTTGGTTATTTGATAATCTATGGCTTTCAGGTGTTCAATTTCACGCTGGTTATGTCGAGTCTGCTCATTATAGCTGTAGTTGCAACTGCGATGTACCAGCTTGTCGTATATATCGAGAAGATTCTTATATCCAAACATTAAAAGATGTCATATTGTGTGGCTATGAAAAATCAAGTACCATGAATGTATTCCGTACTTTGTATGAAGGCATTGTTTTAAGGAGAGGTATTTTCATGGGATTTCGTATTATTAAAACAGCGGCAGCGACACTGCTATCCATACTGCTCGCTGCCGCAGCCGGTATTCCGAATGCGCAAAGCGCTGGCCTGCTCGCAATATTGGGTGTAGAAGTAACCCGCAAACGTAGTCTGCGGACGATCACTGCCCGGTTTCTTGCTTCCATTGTCGGACTAGCATTCGGCTGTCTTTTGTTCAAGGTCCTGGGTTTTCACTACTGGGTGTTAGGTTTGTATGTATTATTCGGGTTTCCGCTCATTGTACGCTCCGGATATAAAGAAGGAATTGTGACCAGCTCCGTTGTTGTTTTCCGTGTGTTTGGACAAGCCGATATTAAGTTTCATATTCTGCTTCAGCAGGTAGAGCTGCTGTTCCTTGGTCTCGGTTCCGCCGGGCTGGTGAATCTGATATACATGCCGAAGACCGAAGGTATTATGGCGGGAATCCGAAAAGAAGTGGACACTGTTTTTTCAGTCATCTTCAGCCAAATGGCCCGTACCTTGCGGAATCCGCAATATCTATGGGACGGCAAAGAGTTGATTACAGCCAATACTGCTATACAACAAGGGTTAGCAGCAGCTTCACGGGAAATAGAGAATCACGTAATCCATCCCGATGAAGCATGGAATGTGTATTTTTATATGCGCAAGCAGCAGCTCGATTCCATCCAATCCATGATGCAATTATTGTCTCAGGTTTATCGGTGTTTCCCGCATGGAGAGATGGTAGCGGATTTGTTCGATCAGCTCAGCGGAGATGTGATGTCCGAAGAATATACCGGGCGAACGGAACGTCAACTCTTGGTACTGGAGCAGAAATTCCAGCAAATGGAGCTTCCAGCCACCCGTGAGGAATTCGAGGTGCGGTCTGCCATACTTCAGCTATGCCGTGAACTCATGCTCTACTTGAAGATTGCCAAGCAGCACAAAATGCCTGTTGCATCAAAAGGAGTTAAACAGCCTGCATCGTAAGTCATTCATGAGCCTTCTCTAAGGGAAGCAGTTAACGGCTGTTCCAAAGTAACTGTTATGTACTCAAAATTCCAGTTGGCAGGTGGAGGTACAATGGATATTAGTAACAGGACCTATATTGGCAAACAGCTTTCCGAGGATCTTTTTAATGACAAAGGTGTTTTTGTTCTGCCGGCCCTCACTTTACTCAATGCAGGGCATATCCGGCTTCTGGAGCAACACCATATTTATTTACAGGAGAACAGTATTATACAACTGGACAGCGAGATTTTTTTTCAGACTGCAGTTGATGATTGCACCAGGGCGATGGAGCAGATTTTTGATCAGATTCGGATTAGCAAAAAAGTTCCTGTTGCCGAGCTTGAAGCCGAAGTCATACCGTATATCTACCAGGTCGCAGAAAAAAATGATTTCTATGGAATGTTAGCTGCTCTGCAGTCGAAGGATGATTATACATACAGGCATAATATTGCAGTTGGCATCTTGTCCACTCTTCTCGGTAAATGGCTGAAGCTGGACATTGATGAGTTGGGGATGCTTGCCGTAGCCGCAACTCTCCATGATATTGGGAAGATTATGATTCCGGAGGAGATCCTGACGAAGACAGGCCCCCTGACAGTTGAAGAGTTCGAGGAGGTCAAGAAGCATACGACCATTGGTTATGAGATGATTCGTGATACGGCAGGAACCGACCACAGTCAGGCACTTGTTGCACTTCAGCATCACGAGCGAATGGATGGCAGCGGGTACCCGTTCGGACTGGTAGGTCACCGGATTACCGATTTCAGTAAAATTGTGGCGATTGCGGATGTTTTTCATGCCATGACCTCTGACCGTTCCTATAAGAAGGCTTCACCGCTTTATGAGGTGCTGAGGCAAATGGCCGACAGCGCTTTTGGGAAGCTGGACCCTTATATCTGCCGCCTGTTTATTGATAAGCTGATGCAGTCAATGATAGGCAACGAGGTAGAATTGAGCGACGGTAGGATAGGGCGTATTATCATGATTCCCAAGCACGATCCGATTCGTCCGCTTGTTAACATTGGGGAGGATTTCATCGATCTCAGCAGAGAAAGAACGCTCGGAATTGTGCGAGTATTTCCACAATAGCTACATATACATCTAATAGGGTAAGCCAGAAGGCTTACCCGAATTTTTTTATACGGGAGCAATCAACAAACGCCCATGTCCTGCATACACTTGATAGTGAATGATTGTATGGAGGAGGTTTAAAGATGCCATTGAGCCATAAACGTCAAACAAGGGAGATCATTACGAAGGCAATTTGCGGCAAAGGTCGTAAGTTTTCTACCGCAACCCATACCGTAACTCCACCGCATCATCCGACCAGCATCCTGGGTGCCTGGATTATCAATCACCAGTATGAGGCGGTTGCAGCCGGGAGCGGAATCGAAGTGATCGGTACCTATGATGTGAACATCTGGTACTCGTATGACAAAAACAAACAGACCGAAGTTGCCAAGGAAACGGTCTCCTATGTGGAGCTTATCCCGCTTTCGTATCTGGATCCCCGGCACCGTGCTTCCACTGTTGAGGTCTCTGCGGATGCAACGCAGGAGCCAAACTGTGTGGAAGCCGGTGTCTCTCCCGGCGGCGGCAGTGTAACCATCCGTGTGGAACGGGAATTCGAGGCGGAGCTGGTGGCTGAAACCAAGGTCCGTGTCTATGTTGCCGATCAAAGTGACGATCCGGAGGATAAGGACTACGACTTTGATGGTGAGAGCTTCGATTACGAGGATCTGGATCCCGATGCGCTGGATGATGAGCTGTAAGGAAGGTTTCGCCGCTGCTAACTGAATATTGATGGGTATGAAACCATTATATGATGAGGGGGCAGCGGCGAAGAGGGCGGATGCCCTCCTTTTTTAAATTTTTTTGCGGAAACGGTGCCGTCCCTTGTGATGGTGAACCGTTTTTTGCTTTCTATACATATCTGGCACCGGGCGGGTGAAGGAATGCGGGTGGAAGACGGGAAACGAAAGAGTGAGGTTGTGCGGATACGTGAAAGGGAACGAATTAGTGAAGGTGTACGGATAAGTGAAGTGGATCGAATTAGCCGGGGCTTTCGGGTGAATGAAGGAATGAGAATGAGCCAGGGTGTACGGATGAATGAAGAAGGGATGAGAATGAGCCAGGGCTTACGGATGAATGAAGGGATACAGGTGTTTCATGGGTTGTCACCTGCAAGGAGGGAGCAGAGGCTGCGGCGCAGTGGTGTTGAAGCAAAACTGAAGAGGTACTCGGGTCGAATATCGAGTGGACAGAAGGCTAGGGAGCGGGAGCTGTCCGCTAGAAAAGCAGGTGTTACAGCCTCAACAAGAGTTAAACCGAGTGCACGGCAGATACAGCAGAGATTGCGTTACAGAGTTGCTGTATTCAATCTTGTTGCCATTGAAATCAAGCAGCTTGGAATCGGGGCAGGGATGAGCGGGACGTACGAAGCTCAGGTAGAGCGATTGAATACGGAATCGAGAATGAGGAGCCACTCAACACATGTAGATGGTGATACTTATGGGGATGATCAGACGGTAATTGAAATGAATGAAAATATAATTGAGAATGATAATGAAGAAGAATATGAGAGCAGGCTTATAAACAATCCAATGATGGGCCGTGGGCAGACATTGGTTCAACCGCCTCGCCGGGGAGTAAATAAGCTTCTTGAGGCTATTGCTGCCCGTACACTCTATAGCCTGGGACTTGACAGCGGAGAGGTGCTGCTCGTTGCTAAGGGTGAG
Source organism: Paenibacillus oryziterrae (assembly GCF_042610485.1). NCBI lineage: Bacteria > Bacillati > Bacillota > Bacilli > Caryophanales > Paenibacillaceae > Paenibacillus > Paenibacillus oryziterrae. The sequence goes on from NZ_JBGJZO010000001.1 coordinate 173,294, forward strand.
CGGAGGTATGTCGTGGAGGATGTGATTCCACTGCAGAAGCACACCGGAAGACCGCTGCCTGAGCCTTACCGAGCGGCTGCAGAGGCTGTGGCCCGTGAACTTGCCCTTGAGGCACGGGGCAGGCCCAGCCTGCTGATGGGCATGGACCCGGAGTTCCTGCTGCAGCAGGAACTCTCCGGCCGCGTCGTGCCCGCGTCGCGGTACCTGCCCACGGACGGCGTCGTCGGCTGCGACGCCGGGCCCCCGGGAACGCGCGGCGCGTTCCCGGTCGCGGAGCTGCGCCCCCGGCCGCGCGCGAAGCCGCGCGACCTGCTGGCGCAGCTCATGTCCGCCGCGGCTACGGCGGACCGCCTGATCGCCCGCCCGCTGCGCTGGCGGGCGGGGGGCATGCCGCTGCGGGGCTGGGCCCTCGGCGGCCACCTGCACTTCAGCGGCGCGCTGCTGACAGCGCCGCTACTGCGCGCGCTCGACAACTATCTCGCGCTGCCGATGCTGCTCCTGGAGGACGCCAGAGCGCAGGCGCGGCGTCCTCGGTACGGCGTGCTCGGCGATTTNGGGGGCATGCCGCTGCGGGGCTGGGCCCTCGGCGGCCACCTGCACTTCAGCGGCGCGCTGCTGACAGCGCCGCTACTGCGCGCGCTCGACAACTATCTCGCGCTGCCGATGCTGCTCCTGGAGGACGCCAGAGCGCAGGCGCGGCGTCCTCGGTACGGCGTGCTCGGCGATTTCCGGCACCAGCCGCATGGCGGCTTTGAGTACCGGACCCTGCCGAGCTTCCTGGTGTCTCCGGCCGTCGCCAAGGGGGCCGTCTATCTGGCTCACCTGATCGTGAGCCATTACGAAGAGCTCCCCCTCCGGCCGCTCGACAGGGAAGACCTGCATGCCGCCTACTACAGCGGCGACAAACCGCCGCTCCGCGAAGCCTTCGCTCCGCTTATGAGCCAGCTTCGCGCCTTGGGCAGCTACCGGGAGGCTGCCCGCTACATAGAACCATTATTCCGTTATATCAAGGAAGGCAGAACCTGGGATGAATCGCGTGATATCCGCGGCCTGTGGTGCCGCTCTGAAGCGCCGTGATGCGGCGCTTTTTCTTTATTTCTATCAACAACGAGCGGGGAAGCATATGCCACTTTTCACCTATGGGATAACTCTGCCGGATACTTTCTGCTATAATGGAGGTTAGCATGAAATAGGCATGGAGGTAGACCATGGCACAATATACGCCAATGATTCAACAGTATTTAAAAGTAAAGGAAGGGGCTAAGGATGCCTTCCTCTTTTTTCGCTTAGGCGATTTCTATGAAATGTTTTTTGAGGATGCCCTGCTGGCATCGAAAGAACTTGAGATTACGTTGACCGGCCGCGATGGCGGAGTCGACGAGAAGATTCCCATGTGCGGAGTGCCTCACCACGCTGCCGAGGGGTATATCCAGCGGCTGATCGAAAAAGGCTACAAAGTCGCCATCTGCGAGCAGCTCGATGATCCGGCAACGACCAAAGGCATGGTGCGCCGGGATATCGTGCGGGTTGTCACGCCGGGTACTGTGATGGACGGCAAGATTTTGTCAGAGAAAGCCAACAACTATCTGGTATGCGTAACCGAACATGACAGCATGATGGCACTGGCAGCCTGCGACCTGACTACGGGGGAACTTTATGTAACATCGGTTCTTTCCGGGGCGGAGTGGCTGCGGGATGAGATTGGGATTTATGAGCCGGCCGAGATTATCGGAGACGCTGCGCTTCTGGATCAAATTAAGAGTGAAGCCGTATTCGGGGCTAAACCCGTGGTCTATACCCCTTGGGATAAAAGGGACGAGGAGCTGGCACGCCGTCAGTTCGGTGAAGCGGCTTGGGTACGTTTGGAGAAGGAGCGGGGCTACTGTCTATCACTTTTGCTATCTTATTTAAATGAAACACAGCGCCGTTCACTTGGTCAGCTAAGTCAGATTTCTCCCTATGAGCCCGGCAACTACATGATCCTTGATCCGTTTACCCGCCGCAACCTGGAGCTGACTGAAACCGTACGCGAGCGTTCGAAGAAGGGTTCACTGCTCTGGCTGCTGGACCGGACGGAAACCTCGATGGGAGCGCGTCTGTTAAGGCGGAGAATAGACAAGCCCTTGCTTCAGCGCGCTCCCATCGAACGGAGACTGGAGGCTGTTGATTATTTATACAACCAGTTTATCGTGCGTGAGGATCTGCGACTGGCACTGAAAGAAATATATGATTTGGAGCGGCTGACTGGACGGATTGCGTTCGGGAGTGCTAATGGCAGGGATATGAATGCCCTGAAGCTGTCGCTGGCACAAATCCCGGCTCTGAAAGAGATGTGTTTGGCATCAGGTTCGGCGACTTTGCGTGAAATCGGCGCTTCTATGGATGAATGTGGCGATCTGCGGGAGGACATCGACCGGGCCATCGTGGACGATGCGCCTGTGTCGGTGCGGGATGGCGGAGTGATCCGTGGAGGCTACCACACCCGCCTGGATGAACTGCGGGAAGCTAGCAGCAGCGGTAAACGCTGGATCGCCGAGCTTGAAGCGAAGGAACGCCAGGCCACCGGGATTAAATCACTGAAGATCGGCTACAACAAAATTTTCGGATATTATATAGAAATAACCCGCTCCAACCTGGCTGCATTACCGGAAGGACGGTACGAACGCAAGCAGACTTTGGCGAATGCGGAGCGGTTTGTTACCCCCGAGCTGAAAGAAAAGGAAGCACTTATTCTCGAAGCTCAGGACAAAATGACCGATTTGGAATACAGCCTGTTCGTTGAACTGCGTGAACGTCTGAGCGCCCAAATTCCCCGGCTGCAGAATCTGGCTGAAAAAGTTGCCGAGATTGATGTATACCAATGTCTCGCAGCAGTTAGTGCAGAGCAGCGTTTCGTGAAACCAAAGCTATCTGAAGGATACGACCTTGTTATTGAAGGCGGCCGCCATCCTGTGGTCGAAGCTGTCCTGAAAGACTCAGATTTTATCGCCAACGGTACTAATCTGAGCAAGGGAGACGGCAATATACTGCTTATTACTGGACCTAACATGGCTGGTAAAAGCACATACATGCGCCAGGTTGCACTGATCACCATTTTGGCGCAGATTGGCTGTTTCGTTCCTGCGGGAGCGGCGGAAATTCCGCTTATCGACCGTATCTTTACCCGGATTGGCGCGGCCGATGATCTCATCGGCGGACAAAGTACGTTTATGGTGGAAATGGCCGATATCCAGGTTATGACGGAAAAAGCAACCCCGCGAAGCCTGATCATCATTGATGAGCTGGGACGCGGTACCTCGACCAGTGAAGGTATGGCCATTGCCCAGGCGGTTATTGAATATGTACATGATACGATTGCCTGTAAAGCGCTGGTCTCCACCCATTTCCATGAGCTTGCTCATCTGGAAGACAGCCTCGGCGGTCTGCGTAATTATTCCATGGCGGTGCAGGAGAGCGGGGACAAGGTCAATTTCCTGCGCAAGCTGGTGCCTGGCGCGGCGGACAGCAGCTATGGCATTTATTGTGCTCGTCTGGCGGGTCTTCCTGAAGGGATCATTGACCGGGCTTACGGGCTGCTGCTGGAGATTGAACAGTCCTCTGTGATTGGTAGCGGAATGCACACGACCCTTGATAGAGAGGCGCAGCATCGCGATAGCGAAGAGGGCGCTGACCGGAATCCATACAGCAACTCCGTTAGAGAAAATACAGATGAAAAATCCGGATTTTCCGTTTCTGAAGCGGTCAGCAGTGAACGCAGCAACCTTGATCATCATTCGATGACAGGCTCGGCTTCCCGCACGGCTGTAGCTGAGGCTTCAGCAGCACAGGAATCTTTTAATGGAGAAGTTATGGAAGTGGTACAACTCTCTATCTTTGGCGATGAGGAGCCTCGCGGACGCAAAGGCAGCCAGGCAGCTGTAGTACAAGCACCGCCTGACAATCCGTTCCTGAAGCAGATTATCGCAGCGGTCAAAGAAGCTGATTTAATGAATATGACTCCGCTGCAAGCGATGGGCTTATTAAATGATCTGAAGATGAAGGCCAAGGAATTATAATCGTGTTTATCCGGGAATAGGATGCCGTAGATTAGTGCGCTTAACCTTACTCGTATGGTTTTCTTACACCAGGTGAAGGTGATTTATCTACCTGCTTATCGTGTTCAATTGCATTTTGTGCAATAGATAGGCGGAGTGACGGCTTAAAGTAAGTATTCTATTGCATTTTCTGCAACAGATAAGCGGAAATACGTCTTTATGTAAGCATTCTATTGCACATCGTGCAATAGATAAGCGGAGTGATGGCTTAAAGTAAGCATTCTATTGCATTTTGTGCAACAGATAAGCGGAAATACGTCTTTATGTAAGCATTCTATTGCACATTGTGCAATAGATAAGCGGAGTGATGGCTTAAAGTAAGCATTCTATTGCATTATGTGCAATAGATAAGCGGAAATACGTCTTTATGTGAGTATTCTATTGCATTTTTTGCATTAGATATGCGGAATAGCGACGTTATGTGAGCATTCTATTGCATTTTTGCAGCAGATTTATGGGCTCCCCCCATTTTGAAGGATCGATTCTAAGATCTATTGTACTCTTTACAATCAAAGTGCATTATTTCACTGAAAATTTCCTGTTTTATTGCATGAAATGCAATTAGGTAGGTCTGTAATATAAGATCTGCTTACACAAGAACTAATAATATTTTTTATCCAGCGGGGTGAAGAAGAATGGCTAAAATACATGTGCTTGATGAGCATATTGCCAACCAGATTGCAGCCGGGGAAGTGGTGGAGCGCCCTGCTTCGGTGGTGAAGGAGCTTGTGGAGAATGCGATAGATGCCGGTAGCACGGCGATCGAGGTCTTGGTGGAGGAAGGTGGACTCCAGAGTATTCGTGTCAAGGATAACGGCTCGGGAATCGAAGCAGATGACTGTGAGACTGCTTTTTATCGCCATGCCACCAGCAAAATCGCCAACGGCCGGGATCTGTTCCAGATCACCAGTCTCGGGTTCCGCGGAGAAGCACTGCCATCTATTGCAGCCGTATCTAAGGTTTCGCTGCTGACAGCCAGCTCGGACGATGGTAAGGGCAGGCTCATCCGGATTGAAGGCGGCAAGCTTATTGTGAATGAAGATGCACCCGCGAAGCAGGGAACCGATTTTGAGGTGCGTGAGTTATTTTTCAATACTCCGGCGAGACTGAAGTATATGAAGAGTATTCAGACAGAGCTCGGACATATTTCGGATACGATGTATCGCATGGCGCTTGCCCATCCCGGCATCTCCTTCCGGTTCCTGCATAATGGCAACCAGCTTCTTCATACACTTGGCAATGGTGATTTACTGCAAGTCATCGCTGCTGTGTACGGTACATCTGCTGCCAAAGCCATGCTGCCAGTAACGGCTGAAGATCCGGATTACCGGATATCCGGTTATATTAGCCGTCCGGACTGGACCCGTTCCAACCGCAATGCCGTAACCACCATCGTCGGCGGGCGATATATCCGCAGCAATGGCTTGAACGCTGCCATTATGCGCGCTTACCATACACTCCTGCCGATCAACCGCTATCCATTGCTGGTGCTTGAACTGGACATGCATCCTTCACTGGTAGATGTGAACGTACATCCTGCCAAGCTGGAGGTCCGTTTCAGCAAGGAACCGGAGCTGTACAAGTTTGTAGAGGACGAGCTCCGCAAAGTGCTTATGGGCCAGACGCTCATCCCGCGTCCAAGCAGGGAAACTATCGGACCCAAGGGCAGCTCTTCGTTTATTCAGGAACAGTTCGCTTTTACAAAGGACAGAAGTCCGGGCTCTGAAGTTAGTCCGCAGGATCCGGCAGCTTCTGCGCATGCTCCTATCACTGGCAATAATAGAGAGCAGTGGGGCAACGGCGGTTCACTGTCAGCAAGCAGGGCTGGTGATGCATCGGTGTCAGGTTCGCTCAGAGGCAATCAGCAGATAAAAGAAAACGGACTGCCGGGTGGTGGCGGTTATACGGCACAGTCTACGTCAAACTCCGGTATACCGGGTGCAGGGGGTTATTCGACTTCACAAGGAGCTCCTCAGTTCAGTGAACAGGGGCGGGGCGGAAGTTATCCTTCTGCTCAGACACCTAGAGAATCTGGCAGGGGCGGGAGCAATACGACTCCTCAGGCTTCTCCGCAGTTCCGTGAAGCGAATCGAAGCGGAAGCTATATGACACCGCAGTCTGCTGGCGTGCCATCCCGTGAGCTGGCTGCGGCGATGGAAGAGCTGTGGGCACCTCCCGCCGGAGCAGAGCCGTCACTGCCGGCTTTTCCGGAGCTTAGCTATATCGGTCAGCATCATGGAACTTATATTATTGCCCAGAATGATGAAGGCTTGTTTCTGATTGACCAGCATGCCGCCCACGAGCGGATTAATTATGAATATTATTATGAAGAATTCGGACGTCCGGCCGATGCTTCGCAGGAGCTGTTAATTCCGATTACTCTGGAATTCACCCCGTCAGAGAGCCCTCAGCTGAGCGAACGGTTGCACTGGTTCGAGAAAGCGGGCGTATATCTGGAGCATTTTGGAGGACAGACTTTCTTGGTCCGTTCCCATCCTTACTGGTTCCCAAAAGGTGAGGAGAAAGAAATTATCGAAGAGATGGCGGAATGGGTGCTGAGTGAGAGAAGTATTGACCTTGCGAAGCTGCGCGAGAAATCGTCGATTCTGTGCTCCTGCAAGGCATCCATCAAAGCGAACCATAAGCTGACGGAACAGGAAGTTGACAGTCTTCTGACACGTCTGGGGGCCTGTAAGCAGCCTTATACATGTCCGCATGGGCGTCCGATCGTAATTTCTTTTTCGGCATATGATTTGGAGAAATTGTTCAAACGGGTGATGTAATGAACCGCTGACACACCCGTATTTAGATTGGAGGCATCATGATTATAACTACGGGTAACCACCCGGTTCCAGATATCGTAGACCGTGCCGAGGCACTTGCCAAGCGGCTGCATTCGGTGTATAGACCACGGGGTACCTTCTCATTACCTAAACTTGCGGAGAGATACCGTGATGATGAGATTCTGATCGTACTTCAGGAGGCTGTAAGGCTGTACCGGAAAGGTATGCCTATAATGGAGTTTCACCCCAGTATGGGTTATGTCCGTGCGAAGCGGGTCCTTAAAGGCGAAATGGATCCGATGATTGAAGCGGCGGGAATGATGCCCGGTGACAGTGTGCTGGATTGCACCGCAGGTCTTGGTACGGATTCTCTGCTGTTTGCGGTATACGGAGGAGAAGGTTCACGGGTTACCGCGTTGGAAAGTTCCCTTCCCCTGTATGCTCTGTTGCTTGAAGGAATGGTTCATTATATTTCGGGGGAGCCATTGGTGAATGACGCATTACGCCGGATAGAGGTTGTTCATAGCGATCACCTTCAATATTTGAAAAAACAAGCGGATAATAGTGTGGACATCGTATATTTTGACCCGATGTTCCGCCAGCCGCTGAATGATTCTTCGGCAATCTCTCCACTGCGGGTATTCGCCAACGGTGCAGCTCTTTCTCCGGAAAGTGTGTCCGAAGCGGTAAGGATTGCCCGCAAATGTGTAGTACTAAAGGAAAAAGCACTAAGCAAAGAGTTCGAGCGTCTTGGTTTCCACGAACTGCTGCGCAATAAATCCAAAATTTCGTACGGGGTGATACAGATTGACGAAAGAAGCTAAACGCAGGCTGCTGGTGCTTCTGGGGCCGACTGCTGTCGGCAAGACAAGACTAAGCCTGGAGCTTGCGGCGGCTTACAATGCCGAAATCATTTCGGGAGACTCCATGCAGGTCTACCGGGGAATGGATATCGGCACCGCCAAGATCACTTCTGAGGAAATGCAGGGCATCCCGCATCATCTGATAGACATCCAAGATCCGGATTTCTCGTATTCTGCTGCTGAGTTTCAGGAACAGGGACGAAGAGCGATCGAGGAGATCAGCAGCCGGGGGAAATTGCCATTTATTGTTGGCGGGACAGGATTATATATCGAATCCCTCTGTTACGGCTTCCGGTTCTCCGAGGCAGTAGCGGACGAGGCTTTCCGCAAGGCGCAAGATGAGTTCGCAGAGAAGCACGGAGCGATCGCCCTGCATGCTAAACTTATGGAGGTGGACCCGGAAAGTGCGGCCAGATTACACCCCAATGACCGCCGCCGGATCATACGGGCACTGGAAATTCACCACCAGACCGATACGACGCTTTCATCCTCCCATGCTGCTCAAACCAAGGAGTCTCCGTATGAGCTTTGCCTCATCGGTTTGACAATGGACCGGAAAATGCTATATAAACGTATTGAAGACCGCATTGATCTAATGCTGGCTGATGGACTTGTGGAAGAAGTGAAAGGCCTCATGGACCGCGGCTACGGCAGGAGTCTCGTATCCATGCAAGGACTGGGCTACAAGGAGATTGCCGCTTATCTCGCTGGAGAGACCACATATGACGAAGCAGTGACGCTGCTGAAACGCGATACACGCCGGTTCGCCAAAAGACAGTTGTCATGGTTCCGCCATATGAAAGAAATTGAATGGATCGATGTTGGCGAGGAGCAAAACTTTTCCGGGAATTTTGAAAAAATACGTGATATAATAGCAGGAAAGTTTCTCTAAGGTCTTGAATATACTTCTGAACAATCTAATTGAACCATTGGGGGTACGACATATGAACAAGTCCATTAACATCCAAGATACGTTCTTGAACCAACTGCGCAAAGAGAATATCCCTGCTACAGTATATTTGACCAACGGGTTCCAAATCCGCGGGATTATTAAAGCTTTTGACAATTTCACTATTGTCATCGACAGCGACGGACGTCAGCAAATGGTGTACAAGCATGCGATTTCTACCTTTACACCGCAACGCAGTGTGTCTTTGATGCAGGACAACGGAAGCGCTGAATAACCGTTCTGAAAGATTCTACCGGCTTAAAGCGAAACCTTTTACATTATAATTCGTTTGAATAGAATGAAAGAGAGCAACCTGAGAGGGTTGTTCTTTTCATTCAGGGAAGTTCATATCAGATTTTTTTCCAAAAGGGAGTCAGGAGGCACCATGTCTAGAGATGAGATATCAAGGACGAACCGGAACAGAGATAGAGAGCAGTCCAAACCTAAACCGAAAAAGAAAAAGATATTAACCAAGAAAAGGGTGCTTTGGACGGTATTTTTCGCAACGGCGCTTGCAATATTTTGTGCGCTGGGCGGATATTTGTTCATTATGCTGAACGGCGAGAAGCTGCTGCAGGAGAACGGTGATAAACTGACGGTCAATCCGACCACTAAGATTTATGACCGGAATGCGAACTTAATCGGTGAACTGTCGTTAGAGAAAAGTGATCCCGTCGAGTACGATAAAATTCCTGAGCTGCTGATTAACGCATTTGTGGCTACTGAAGATAAGCGGTTTTTTGAGCATAAGGGCGTTGATTTCTGGTCGATCGGCCGTGCGGCGGTTAAAGATATTGCGGCACGCAGCATGGTGGAGGGTGGCAGTACCATTACCCAGCAGCTCGCGAAGAATATCTTTTTGACCCGTGATAAGACTTTTTTCCGTAAAGCGACTGAAGTATCCATTGCAGTAGCATTGGAGAACAAGAAGTCCAAGCCTGAAATCATCACCATGTATCTTAACCGTATTCCTTTCGGCGGTACTGTTTATGGTATTAAAGCAGCTTCCGAGCGTTATTTCGGTAAAAGCAATCTGGATGATCTGGAGCTGTGGGAAATCGCAACTTTGGCCGCAATGCCTAAGGGGCCTTCCCGCTATAATCCGCTCCGTAATCCGGAGCTTTCGAAGGAACGCCGCGCTGTGGTGTTACAGTTGATGTACGATCAAGGGTATATCAACGAGCAGGAGATGAATGACGCCAAGGTTGTAGACTATAACTATAAGCCGCCGGAAAGTAAACAGCGTTATCAGGCATTTATCGATTTTGCCGTGGATGAGGCTGAGGAGAAATTCGGCTTGTCTGAAGATGATCTAAATATCGGCGGATATAAAATCTATACAACGATGGATAAACATGCACAGCAGACAGTGGAAGCTGCTTTCGCGGATAGCAGTAACTTCGAAGAGAGCGTCGACGATGAGCCGGTGCAGGGCTCTATGGTCATTATGAACCAGGAGAACGGCAGCATTGTGGCTCTGCTCGGTGGACGTAACTATGAGAAAAAAGGCTACAACCGCGTAACTGGAAGCCGCCGCTCACCGGGTTCGTCGTTTAAACCCATCGTGTCTTATGCTCCGGCACTGGAGTCTGGTAAATTCACGATCGATTCCCAGTTAAGTAATGAGAAGCAGTGTTTCGGCAAATATTGCCCGAACAACATGCATGGATATTCCACCTCCATCAGCATGATCGATGCACTCACGAAGTCGGAGAATATTCCAGCCGTATGGCTACTCAATGAAATTGGAGTTAATACCGGCTTTAAGTTCGCGCAGAGCCTTGGGATTACTCTTGGAGATGACGACAAGAACTTGGCACTGGCACTTGGAGGGATGAGTAAAGGAACGAACACCCTGGAGATGGCGCAGGCGTATAGTGCTTTTGCTAACGGTGGTGAATTAAGAGAGGCCTATTCCATCAAGTCCATCGTGAACAGCGATGATGAGACGGTGTTTAAAGCGAACACCACCGCTGACCGGGTGATGTCCGAAGAGACGGCCTATCAGATGACCCAGATGATGCAGAATGTTGTAGAAGACGGGACAGGTAAAAAAGCCAGAATCAACCGTCCGGTTGCCGGCAAGACCGGTACGACACAAAGCGGTTATTCCGGCATCAGCTCCAACCGTGATGTCTGGTTTGTCGGATATACGCCAGAGTGGACAGCAGCCGTCTGGATGGGCTATGACGAGCCGGACAAGAAACATCTTTTGAAGAACAGCAGTCCGCTTGCCGCTGCTTTCTGGGGTAAAGTCATGGAAGAAGCGCTGAAGGATTATCCGGTGAAGCCGTTCCCGCAAGGCAATATCGACCTGCCGGAGCCTACAGAAGATCCTGCCACACTGCCAGTACCCGGGCTGACGGCAGAATATGATCCTTCCACGATGACGGTTAACCTGAACTGGCAGACGTTGCCGACCGAGGGAATTGAATACCGTGTATACCGCAGAGAAACCTCGGAACCGGAGTTCACAATGCTCCTGAGTACACTGTCGCCGAATGCGGCAGATATCAGTGCAATGCCGGGATTGGTCTATGATTATTATGTGACGGCTTACTATCCAGCTTTGGAAGTTGAGAGCCAGCCTTCTGATCTGGTTACGGTATCTGTTCAGGATGAAGCACCGACAGAAGAGCCTATACCGACGCTGGATCCGAATCAACCGACATTACCTCCAGACGATGGGGGCAACAATGGATCTGGTGGAGAGAATCCGGGTAACGGTAGCGGTGATAATAATGGAAATAATGGGAACGGCAATGGCAATGGTGGTGAACCATCTCCAGGTGCTACTCCTCCGTCCGCTACACCGCAGCCTACAGCATCACCTGTGATAGATCCGGGGGCCGGTGGAGGTGCAGCAGGGTCAACGGCAAGTCCGAATCCTCAGACCGGGTTTGTGGATGGAAAAGGAAAGTCCAAGCAGCACTTGACTAAATTTCATTAAAGAAGTTTTATTGTGTTAACATTCAATGCCCTGACTTTGTGAGCTCCGTGACTACGGATGATCATAAATGTCAGGGTTTCTTTTTGAGTGTATCTCCTAAATGTGGTAAGCTGAAAGCACAATTACTGGAGAGGGTAATGAATATGAAACGTAAATTCGGAGACCGGGCCAACTGGCGCCGGATTACGCGCCGCCAATTTGCCTGCCGTTATGTGGAGACCCGTGAATTCAGCGGCTATATTACGCTGTATACGATATACGGTCTGAAAGAGCCACTGTGGAAGAGCTATGGCAGGCATACATACCGCATTGCGGATAAAGGATACTCATGGCTGCAATATTTTCCTAAGGATAGTCATTATATTGTGACGGCCATGTTCGACGACAAACAGAACATCATTCAATGGTACATTGATACCTGCAAGGTCCAGGGTGTAACGGATCAAGGTGTCCCTTGGTTCGATGATCTGTATTTGGATGTAGTTGTGCTCTGGAATGGAGAGGTGTTTCTCCTGGACGAGGATGAGCTTGAGGAGGCACTGGAGCGCAGCGATATTACAGACAGCGAGTATAATCTCGCATGGGCTACGGCTAACACCCTGTTACGGAGCATCGATGCGCACGCCTTCCCGTATTTTTCCCTCTCATTGAGGCATAGAGCCGAATTGTTCCATAATGGAGATTTCAGGAGGAAATGAAATGAGTTACGGTGTCGGGGGTTCATCCCCCATCAGAATGGTATCCAGAAGACGTAAGTTCAGTTCCGGACGATGGCCCAGGAAAGTTCTATTAGTTCTGATTATTCTGGGGCTTCTCTGGTGTGCGCTTACACTCTGGAAGATTAACGGGGCTGAAACCTCCAATCCCATGACAGGCGGAGATGCCGGCATCATCCTGGGGATGGCGATGTGGGGGGATGAACCGAGTCCGGGTCTTAAGGAAAGATTGGATTATGGGCTGAAGCTGTACCAAGAGGGGAAGTTCAAGAACTTTATCGTTACTGGCGGTCTGGATCAAAAGGACTTTAAGTATACGGAAGGCGAGGGAATGCGCAATTACCTGATTCAACAGGGTGTTCCCGAAAGTAATATATATGTAGAGAACGAAGCAACCACTACGTATGAGAATCTGCAGTTCAGCAAAGAGATCATGGACTCTGAGGGTTGGTCCAGTGCTGTTATCATTACGCATACCTTTCATGGACGCCGCGCCCAGGAGATGGCTGAAGAAATGGGATATGGCAGAATTGAACTGGGACTTACGGATTCACAGACCATGTCGATGCTGAAATATAAGACCCGGGAGATTCTGGCCTATACGAAATGGAAGGGGCAGCAGCTCCTACTTCAGTTTGATTAGTTAAAATCCGGAAATTGCTAATAAGACCTTATGTACAGGAATACACTTGAGTAGAGTACTCAGCCCTGTATAATGAGGTGGAATTCATGAACGGACGCTTAGCGGCGGCAAACGGGCGGGAGGACAGCAGACCGTCACGACAAATTAACATTGTCCTTCGTAATCAGGAACCGGCGGCCGTGATCAGTGCGGCACCAGCCAGTGATCCTGCACCTGCGAAGGGGCACACTCACAATGGATTGTTCCAAGAGATCAGCCAGGAGCTGGATGCCCTTGTCGGGCTCGACAACATCAAGGAATTGGTATTTGAGATCTACGCCCTGCTTCAGGTCGCACGGATGCGCAGTGAAGCAGGGCTGGCCATCGGTGGGCAGGCGTATCATATGGTGTTTAAAGGTAATCCGGGCACAGGCAAGACAACGGTTGCGCGGATCGTCGCCAAACTTTTTCAGCGTATGGGTGTACTCAGCAAGGGGCACCTGATTGAAGTGGAGCGTGCAGATCTGGTTGGGGAATATATCGGGCATACCGCGCAAAAAACCCGTGATCTCGTAAAGAAAGCGCTCGGCGGCATTCTTTTTATCGATGAAGCCTACAGTCTGGCCCGGGGTGGAGATAAGGATTTCGGTAAGGAAGCTATTGATACACTTGTGAAGTCTATGGAAGACCACCGCAGTCAATTCGTGCTGATCCTGGCGGGTTACTCCGGAGAGATTGATTATTTTCTGATGAGCAATCCCGGTCTACCTTCGCGCTTCCCGATTCAGGTGGAGTTTCCCGACTATACGATTGACCAGCTGCTACAGATCGCCGAACTTATGGCGAAAGAGCGGGATTACATTTTGATGCCACAGGCTATACTCAAATTAAAGCAGGCTTTGCTGCAGGAAAAAACGGAAAGTGTGCATGCTTTCAGCAATGCAAGGTTTGTGCGTAATTCCATAGAAAAGGCAGTCCGGAATCAGGCAGTCCGTCTGCTGAATCAGTATGAGAACGCAAGTCCGGGCAAGCAGGAACTGATGTCTCTGCGGACCGAAGATTTCAAGCTGTTGAATTAAAAGAACCGATAAGCAAAACTATTACCGGCATAAGGAGCAACTTAAGAGATGGCAATAACAACTCATGATACGAATATGGAAGTACAGGACAGGGCTATACTTGTTAGTCTTGTCACCGATAAAATCAAGCGCACGGGTTTTGATCCCGAGCTCTCACTGCAGGAATTAGTTCAGTTGGCAGAAACCGCCGGCGTTGAAGTAATGGATGTGCTGCGCCAGAATAAAGAGACCCCTGATCCCAAGTGGTTTATCGGGAAGGGTAAAGTGGAGGAGCTGCGGATGGCCGCAGACGGACTCGGTGCCAACACCGCCATTTTCGATCAGGAATTATCAGGTGCACAGGTGCGTAATCTGGAGGAAGCGCTGGACCTTAAAATTATCGACCGGACACAGCTGATCCTGGATATCTTCGCCGGACGCGCGAAGACCCGTGAGGGTATCATCCAGGTTGAGCTGGCACAGCTGTCTTATCTGCTTCCCCGTCTTTCTGGGCAGGGCAAGAACTTGTCCCGACTCGGAGGGGGGATTGGTACAAGAGGTCCAGGTGAAAGTAAGCTGGAAACGGACCGCCGACATATCCGGGGACGTATTGACGAACTGAAACGCCAGTTGGATGAGGTGGTGAAGACCCGCGAACTGCACCGTGAACGCCGCCGCAAGAGCGGGGCTGTACAGGTTGCTTTAGTAGGTTATACCAATGCAGGCAAGTCCACACTGCTTAAGCAGCTTACCAATGCGGATGTATATATTGAGAACCAGCTCTTTGCTACGCTGGACCCTACCTCACGCGTGCTGGAGCTTCCCGGTGGCAAGGAGGTCGTTCTGACAGATACCGTAGGATTTATTCAGAATCTGCCTCATGATCTTGTAGCCGCCTTCCGGGCAACTCTGGAAGAGGTTAACGAAGCGAATCTAGTGCTTCATGTGGTGGATTCCTCCTCACCGATGCGAGAGGAGCAGATGGATGTGGTGCAGACTATCCTTCAGGATCTGGGGGCGGCAGGCAAACCGCAAATCACGTTATTCAATAAAGTGGATCTTTGTCGTCCTGAACAACTAGAGATGCTGCCGAGCGGACCGGACTATCTTAAAGTCAGTGCGTTTAATCTGGAGGATTTATCGCGCATTACTGAGACGATTAATGATCAGCTGGCTGGAGACACCCTGAACTTCCGGATTCCAGGAGATCGTGGTGATCTGTCCTCGCTATTGTACAGAGTAGGTGAAGTGCTCGATCAGAGCTTTGACGAGAATGATATCGTGTACAATGTCCGTTTGAACAAGGAAGATTATGAGAAGTGGGGTTATATGCTCGAAGGATTTGTGGAGCAGGCAGATAAATAACCTGAATGAATAATTAGGATCGGATACAATGACAGGGAGCTACCACTCCCTGTCATTATTATGAGACATGAATGTTAGGAGAGAATATTAAACATATGGCAGTATTTGCAGAAGATTTATTACAGGCAGCAGAGGCGTCTGAGGTTCAAATCCAGAGCGCGGTTCAGGTACTGGACAAGATAGTGGACCGGAATCAGTGGAAAGTGATCGAAGCATTTCAGAAGCATCAGGTTAGCGATTTTCATTTTGCCGGATCAACCGGTTATGCGTACAATGACCGGGGCCGTGAGGTGCTGGACTTAGTATATGCCGATGTGTTTGGGGCGGAAGCTGCGTTGGTTCGTCCTCATTTCGCTTCCGGCACGCATACCATTTCAACTGCATTGTTTGGCGTTCTGCGTCCGGGCGACGAGCTGCTCTACATTACCGGACGCCCATATGATACCTTGCACAAGGTGATTGGCACAACAGGCGACGGAACCGGCTCACTCGCCGATTTTGGCATAACCTATCGTGAAGTTGCGCTTACAGAAGAAGGGACGATCGATTGGGTACAGGTGGGGCTTGCTATTAATCCCCGTACTAAAGTGATCGGCATACAGCGTTCCCGCGGATATGATTGGCGTTCTTCTTTTACCGTGGCTGAGATCGGTGAAATGACCTCGAGGGTCAAGGAGATCAAGGAAGATGTCATTGTCTTCGTGGATAACTGCTATGGAGAGTTTACGGAGGAGCTGGAACCCACTCAAGTTGGCGTAGACCTCATGGCTGGATCACTGATTAAGAACCCGGGTGGCGGTATTGCTGAAACGGGCGGATATATCTGCGGTCGGCAAGAGCTGGTTGAACTGGCGGCATACCGCTTGACCGCACCGGGGATAGGTGGGGAAGTTGGTGCTATGCTCGGTACGACACGCGGGCTGTATCAGGGACTGTTTATGGCTCCACATACGGTTGGACAAGCTGTAAAAGGGAGTGTTTTTGCCGCGGCATTATTTGAGCGCTGTGGATTTACGACTAAGCCCGCTTGGAATGACAAGCGAACGGATTTAATCCAGGCCGTTGCTTTTGACGGGCCGGAGCACTTGATTGCCTTTGTACAAGGCATCCAGCGCGCAGCTGCTGTAGACAGTCACGTGGTTCCGGAACCATGGGATATGCCCGGATATGAGCATCCTGTCATCATGGCGGCAGGTACGTTCATCCAAGGCGGAAGCCTGGAATTATCAGCCGATGCTCCCATCAGAGCGCCGTATATCGGCTACATGCAAGGCGGATTAACGTACTCGCACGTCAAATACGGCGTACTTATGGCGCTGCAAAATATGCGGGACCGGAAATTATTATAGGGGTAAACCAAAGGAGTCAATCCAGGAATAGCTGAAATATCTATCCGGAGGAGGGACGGTTTCGTGATTGCGGATTTTAAAGAAAGTGAGCTGCGCAAATGGAGAAATCAGATCATTAAAGAAGTAGATCAACTAGAAATGGACTTACAAGAAGTTCAATTGGTAGTGAAAAAGCTTAATGTAAGACGTGAAATATTAGTGCAATTATATGAGAACTCAATTAGTAATTCACCTGAACAAATGGGACTCGAATTTGAATTAGATCGCTTAAATGAGTTTTTTCAAGAAAGAGTGACTGAAGCTATGGAATTAAAGGCACTCTGCCAGCAACGAACCGCCGCCAAAAACTTAATTGTTAAGCATATCGATTCTGAATTGGACAAATTCTAAAAAATGCCCGTATAGGTCCTTTATGAATGTTCTATACCAGAACTAATCAACGAAAAGGTACAAAACAAGCATATGATATGCGCTTTCATTTTTTTGCTTGTCGATTGCCGGTTGTGTTATAATTCGAGGGCCGGATTCCACATAGCTCACACTCATATAACCTATATAATTTGTCGAATAAGAATATTGTGAGAAAAACTAACATACCATTGACACGTTATAACAGGAAATGTACAATGAGATGAGAAAAAGATCATTGGAAGGTTGGATGAGTCATGGGTGATGAAATCCGCAGAAATATGGCATTATTTCCTATAGGAATCGTAATGAAGCTAACCGATTTATCTGCACGCCAAATTCGTTATTATGAGCAGCACAATCTGATCGTACCTGCGCGTACATCAGGCAATCAGCGATTATTTTCTTTTAATGATGTAGAACGTTTATTGGAAATTAAAGCTTTGATCGAGAAAGGTGTCAATATCGCCGGTATCAAGCAGGTGATGAATCCGGTCTCCAAAGAATCCGAGGAGGCTACGGTTATTACCCCGGATACGGAGGTTAGACGCAGAGAATTGTCTGATTCCCAGCTTCATCGAATGCTGAAGCAGGAACTGGTTTCCGGTAAAAGACCGGGCCAAGTATCTCTCATTCAAGGTGAGTTATCCCGGTTTTTTAATAAATAAATACAGAGTCGTGAAAGGGAGAGGGTAAAGTGAGCTTTTCTAAAGAGGATATTCTACGTATTGCCAAGGAAGAAAATGTCCGTTTTATTCGCCTGCAATTTACTGATCTGCTCGGTACCATTAAGAACGTTGAAATTCCTGTAAGCCAATTGGAGAAGGCGCTGGATAACAAGATGATGTTCGATGGTTCTTCTATCGAAGGTTATGTACGTATCGAAGAATCCGATATGTACCTGTATCCTGATCTTAGCACTTGGGTTATTTTCCCATGGGTTACGGACAGCCGTGTAGCGCGTTTGATCTGTGATGTGTACATGCCTGACGGTACTCCATTCGCTGGAGATCCGCGCGGTATTCTCAAGCGTTGCCTGAAGGAAGCAGAAGAGATGGGCTTCACGGCAATGAACGTTGGACCTGAGCCTGAATTCTTCCTATTCAGAACGGATGAGAAGGGCAATCCTACTATGGAGCTTAACGACCAAGGTGGATACTTTGATTTGGCGCCGATGGATCTGGGGGAGAACTGCCGCCGCGAAATCGTATTGACTTTGGAAGAAATGGGCTTTGAAATTGAAGCCTCTCACCATGAGGTAGCTTCCGGCCAGCATGAGATTGATTTTAAATATGCGGATGCCATTAAAGCTGCTGACCAGATTCAAACCTTTAAGCTTGTCGTGAAGACGGTTGCCCGCCAGCACGGCCTGCATGCTACTTTTATGCCTAAACCTCTTTTTGGTATGAACGGATCCGGTATGCACGCACACCAATCCTTGTTCAAAGGCAGCGAGAACATGTTCTATGATGAAAGCGATACACTCGGACTCAGCACTACTGCGCGCTATTACATGGCAGGTATCCTGAAGCACGCACGCGCTTTTGCCGCCATCACGAACCCGACAGTGAACTCGTATAAACGTCTCGTTCCTGGTTATGAAGCGCCATGTTATGTAGCATGGTCTGCGAGCAACCGCAGCCCAATGATCCGTATTCCGGCTTCCAGAGGTCTGAGCACCCGTATTGAAGTTCGTAACCCGGACCCTGCAGCGAACCCTTATCTGGCACTGGCTGTAATGTTGAAGGCTGGTTTGGACGGCATCAAGCGCCAGCTTGATCTCCCGGCTCCAATCGACCGCAACATCTACATCATGTCCGAAGAAGAGCGGATCGAAGAAGGTATTCCAAGCTTGCCATCCGATCTGAAAGAAGCTCTCAGCGAAATGATCCGCAGCGTAGTCATCACCGAAGCACTCGGCGAGCACGCATTGGCACATTTCTACGAGTTGAAAGAGATCGAGTGGGATATCTATCGAACCCAGGTTCACCAATGGGAAAGAGATCAATACATGACTTTATACTAGTAGGATGAAACCTCAGCGCTTAGTCGCTGAGGTTTTTTTGTAGGCGCACGGTTAGGTTGGAATAGGCATTATTCAAATGATAGTAAATAATAAATAGATGAAGTACCCGTTGGCCAAATTGGCTAGCGGGTTTCTTTTTGTGTCATGGGAATGTAATCCATTGCTAAAAATTGAGTATCGAGCATATAATACAAACAAGTGTTCTTGTTTTTTTTTGTTGATGAGGTCGCTCAATTAGCACCGAGCAAGGCAACTCAGATTATTCACAGTATGAGTAGGAGGCAGAAGGATGCGACGTAAAAAGCTTGAAGGGAATGGTTTGTGGGAAAGTAGTCGTATGGTATTGCCCGAGCATAAGAACCGAATTATCCGGGAAGAACATGAGCAACTGCGTCGCACTAAACCAGAGCTTGATATACAAGAATGGGAGTCGATCGACCGGGCACTTTATTTTTCTATGGCAGATCATGCACCGGTTACGCTGAGACTTTGGGACCCGTTCACTGACCGCGTAGCCAAAGGAATCGTCATGAAAGTGGATCACCAGCTACGGCGGATAAAGCTCAGATGGTCAGAGGAAGATTGGGATTGGATTGAGATGTCGGAGATACTAGCTGTAACTACATAAACATTGCTTTTTGTTAATAGTGGACATCCAAGAACCATACGCTTATAAGCAGAGGTCATTTTACTCGACAAAGGCGGGATGGGGAATGGATGTATTCGTTACGCGGTCACTGGATGAAATACGGTTTTGGTCAAGGATCATGAAAGAACATTCCATTGGTTACCCCCTTTGTTTACATAATGTTCCAGTGGTGATAAAATTAAATTCACTGAAATTCCATACCCTGTAGGAGCTGAACCAATGAAAGCGGTCAAAATGTTATCAGCCTTTTTATTGAGTGCAACGTTAGTATTAGTCTTTTTGCTTACAGCACCACCACATTCGAATGTACGCTTCAACATCGCCTATCTCGGTTTTACTCTATTTATTGTAGCAGTATTTATTTATAGAATAAAAAAGCGCACGTTTATGAAATATAGGCGTGAAATGATTGGAATGTGTATATCGATTGTCGTATTAAATTTTCCGGGTGATATTCCAATGGTTCTTACAGTGTTGTCTATACTGCTGTTTGTTTGTCTTTTTGCAATTGGCCAATTCGTTAGACCCAGATAACCAAGGCTTGAAGGGTAAAAATCACCATTCCCAGCCATACTAAGCAGGAGAATAGGGAGGTGACTGCCATGCCCAAAAATAATTCGGATGCCAAGATGAGCCGTTCCGACAATAAAGCAGATAAGAAGAATAACCGGCCCAAACAGATGCTTAAGAACAGCAAGCTTGCTGATTACGTCCCGAGCTTAAACAATGTTCCCAAAAATGAAATTTAAGTAATATTCAGGTTGTTCTTACGTCGAAAAGGACGTTTGAGCAGCCTTTTTTATGGTTTGTCTCTTATTTCCATTGTATAAGTTTCGAAAATCCGAATATAATACAAACAAGTGTTCTTATTTGGAGGTGCTGATGATGCTGGATGATACCTCACGCAAGCTGCTTCGGATCATGTACCACTTCTCCAGGTCCTTTCGGCGGATGCCGGATCTTGTAGAGCTGGGACGACTAAGCAGCCGAATGCCTGCTCCCATTAAAAAAGGCATGCGGCAGCTGGCTGAGCAGAATTATATACTGTGGAACCCTGAAATGCCTGTAGAGACGGCGGTGATCATCGAGGGATGGGAGAGGAATAGTCCCGTGGATAAGCATGTGGAGAGAAAATCGCAATTGCCCCAGAAATCGGCTGAGCCGGGAGCGCTGGACTACTGGCAGTATTATTAGGAGAAATTGAGCTGGTTTCAAGGGCAGTCCCGTCATTTAATAAAGATTCCCGGTGGAAATCGCCGTTTTTTTTTGTAAATGATATTGACGGGAAGGTCTTAGGCGTGTTAATTTATTAATCAATAAATGAAAAAAATCAAAAGGAGCTATTCCATTGAGTCCCAAGGAAGACATTTCACTGAACCGCAAGGAACAGATTTTGGAGAGTGCTGCTGCACTGTTCGCTACACAAGGGTATTACAAGACGACGACAGCTCATGTTGCTGAAGCTATTGGGGTCACACAGCCCTATGTGTTTCATTTCTTCAAGACGAAAGAGCAATTATATCTGGCTGTGCTGGAGCGGGCGTATGAACGCATGGAGTATGCTTTTAAGCAAGTTGAAGCGGCTCCGGAGAAATTATGTGAAGTGATGGGGGATGCTTTTGTTGCATTGCTGGACACTCATCGTAACGAGATGCTGCTGCTGATGCAAAGCTCGTCCCACTCTGAACCGGGCATCAGGCAAACCGCTAAGGAAAAGTACGCCAGGATTTATGATTTTGCCTTTGAACGCTTTGAAGGGGCGGGGATACCTGATCCGGCTGCTGAAGCCAGACGCTTTATTTCGTACGGGTTAATGATCACTCTTTCTGCAACGCTTGATTTGCCGCAGCTAATGCCGTAGTGCGGTTTTTTTATCCAGTTTCATTTATTGATCAATAAATAAAATTAAGGAGAGAATTGAAATGATGAATTCATCAAGAGTACGATTGCTTGTGGTTACCTGTATCGCCTTATTTATGGCCATGCTGGATAGTCTGATCCTGGGGGTTGCGCTCCCGTCCATCCAGAAGGACTTGGGAGCTTCCCTTTCTGAGCTGGAGTGGTTCATGAATGCTTACACGCTGGCTTTCGCTGTATTGATTATTCCGTTTAGCCTGCTTGGAGATTCTATTGGCAGGAAAAAAGTTTTTCTGGCGGGGGTTGCGGTGTTTACGCTGGGATCTTTGTTCTCGGGGCTAAGCACGACTTCATCTTGGCTAATTGTCTTTCGTACCCTGCAGGGGATTGGTGGCGCCGCGATTGTGCCGCTCAGTCTGACTTTGGTCAATGCCGCGTTTCCCCCTGAAAAAAGAGCAATGGCTATCGGACTCTGGTCCGGAATTTCGGGCCTTGGCCTGAGTGTGGGACCGCTGGTTGGTGGGCTGGTCATGGAGGGCGCTCCCTGGCAGATGATATTTTACATTAACGTTCCTGTTGGCATTATAGCGATCATTCTCGGCATGTTCTGGATAAAGGAATCCCGCGGAGTACGGAAACCGTTAGATATGGTTGGTGTTCTGTTGCTGACTGGTGGCTTGTTCGGTCTGATATTCGGACTGGAGCGCGGGAACTCTTCCGGGTGGAGTACTCCGGAGGTTCTGACGGCACTGATTGGAGGGCCTGTACTGTTGATTCTCTTTTATTTCTGGGAGAAGAGAAGAGCGGTTCCGATTGTACGCTTTGATCTTTTCCGTAATAAAAATTACACATCTTACATTCTGGCGGGGGTATGGATGAATGCAGGTGTCTTCGGTGCGATCTTCCTGCTGACGCTATTTCTCCAGCAAGCACAAGGCTACAGTCCGCTGGAAGCCGGTGTAAGGGAGATGGCTTGGACAATTATGACTATGCTGGCAGCGCCGTTTGCCGGGATGGCTATAGGTCGGCTGGGTTCCAAAAAAGTGCTGATGACCGGCCTGCTTCTGCAGGGAGCGGGGCTGGCTTGGCTTGCACTGCTGGTCTTCACCAAAGGGGCAGCCTTTCCTTTCAGGGATGCAATTGTGCCTATGATGATGGGTGGTGCTGGCATGGGACTCAGCTTCACGCCACTGTCGCATGGCCTGCTTGCTTCTGTTGCGGAAGAATCAGCTGGTGAGGCCAGTGGAGTGAGCAATGCAACCCGGCAACTGGGTTCGGTGTTTGGGATTGCACTAAGTGGGATTTTCTTTCAGTCAGGAGGCACGATTCAGACACCGGGCCAGTTCGCAGACCATCTGGGGCCGAGTCTGGCTGCGGATGCGCTGATGATGTTCGTCGCCGTGCTTTTGATCGGGATCTTTGTGGTTAACTTAAGCGAATCGTCCCGGAAAAATACGTTGAAGGCAATCACGGAAGAAAGCCTGTAAAACAGCACTCATAACAATCATCCCGCCGGTCATGAGACCGACGGGATGATTTCTGTCAGCAGCTCCCGTGAATCGTTCCGCACATTCCCAACCTCGGACGAAACAGGGTAGGCTCGCATAGCAGATGAATCGTAGGGCTTTAGCAGTTTCATTAACGCCGGGGCCGCCCGGTTATCTCTTCTGAGCCATTCCGCTTCATCCTCTGGACGAAGAATCACCGGCATCCGGTCATGAATGTCTGCCATAAGGCTGTTTGACTCCGTGGTAATAATGGTGCAGGTGCTTATTTTATTCCCTTCCGGGCTTTCCCAAATATCATACAAACCGGCTAGGGAGAAGATTCCCCCGTCCTTCATCAGGATGCGCATGGGTTGTTTACTGCTGCCCTGCGTGATTTTCCAGTCATAGAAACCATCCGCAGGAATAATACAGCGCCGGGTGCTGAGCAGACGGTTAAAAGAAGGCTTGTCCATCAGTGTCTCTGCGCGTGCATTGATCATCTTGCTGCCGCTCTTGTCATCTTTAGCCCAGGAGGGAACCAGACCCCAGCGCAGCTCTCCTAGTCTGTTCTTGACCCCGTCATGAATCACCGCCGGAACCATCTGCATCGGGGATGCGTTAAACTTAGGCGCGTAGTGGGTGATTGTGGTATCCTGCATCAAATACCGGATCATTAATTCGTCCATCGTTACCGTTATCGTGTATCTTCCGCACATCGCAGGTGCCTCCCGTCACTTTCGGTTGATAATAGTCTACTACAATCTTCATGAGGATGAAAATATGCGGGAAACGGTATACTTGATTGTTATTGTGTATCCTCCGAAGAAGGATACACAAGGCTGGAGGAGAATATAATGTCTTACAGGATTCGCCAGTCGGCTGTCTGTACACTTTTTAACAAGGAGCAATTATGTTGAGAATAAGATATGGTCAGTACCGGATAAAAGCTGTCATGTTAGCGGCTACCGTTGTCACTATCCTGTTTGTGTATTGGGGAGGTACCAGTAATCGGTCGTATGCTGAAGAAGCAGTGGACACCTACAGCTATCCCCCGGCAAGAACCGAAGAACAGTTGAGAAACTATTGGGGACGATCTACACCAGGAAATGTCAGCTCGATTTTCAAGAAGAAAGCAGTATATTCACCAGCGTATATACCTGCAGAAGTCGATCCTGTCTATTATGAGTATGGGCTGAAAATATTGAATTATTGGCGTTATGCAGCGGGAATAGACAAAGAGGTGACGCTGGATCCCGGGGAGCTGTCGAAGAAAGCACAACTAAGTGCAGATCTTCAGGTAATTAACGGAGGTTCGCGGGTGGGGCCGAAGCCTGCTGCGATGTCCGAAGCTGAATATAAAGAAGCACAGAGGTTAACCGGAGATGTGTTCCTAATCTCTCTGCCTGGTGTGCACAAACTGGATACATCTTTTTTTTCGTGGTTCATTCAGCGCGACCTGCATTCCTTCAATCTGCTGGCGGATCGCATAGGTTTACTTGGTCCGGAGTTGACGAAAATCGGTTTTGGGCTGGGGGAGATAAATAATGAAAGAGCGACCCTAACAGGTAAAACGGATATAAATCCTTATACAATGGGTACTGCCGGCTATGATGTGGTTCCTGTTCCGGGTAAGGGGGTATTTCCTGCGGAACAGTTTAACCCCGATAACCCGTGGAGAATTATGCTGAGCCGTAATACTTTTAACATCACCAGCACCGATCAAGTTACCGTTTCACTAGAAAGAACCAATGATAATCGGAAATGGACCCTTACCAAAGAAGACAAGATCCTAACGAGCAGATCGGTTATTGATTCAGGAGCATTACTTAAAGTCTCCGCTTTGCCAAGGTATTACCTGATTCAATTCCGGCCGGGCCAGGTGCACTCGTATAATGGTGGAGATGAATATACTGTTCAGATAAACGGAGTTCAGAATAGTGGCGGCAGCTCTACAGTTATCCGTTATAAGGTGCGTTTTGCCAACACGGGGAGCATGGAACGTACTTTCCCTGAACTGCCCTATGATAATTTTGGTCATGCGGTAATGCTGAGGGAAGTGGGCACAAATAAACCTGTCAGTGGAGTAAAGACCGATATCTATCGGCTGGTAATACCTGCTGAAGGTTCAGGTATTGCTGTTAAGGAGCCCGTTCTTTATGCTACTGAAACTTCATCGGCTAACGGAGTAATTGTTATTGCTGATCAAGCTCCGGCATTATATAACTTTCAGATTTTGTCCAGAATTTATGCTCCTGAAATGACCTTTATGGCAGAGGTTAAGGAAGGACAGACCAATATTACTTTTACTAATATGTTAAAGCTTGCAGGTTGGGGGAAAGCGCTGGACTCCAGCGGGCAGCCTATCGAAGGTCTGGGTATTGAAGTGAAGGACTCCAAGGGTACGATCAAACGTGTAATGACGAATCGGCTGGGCGAATACGGATTTGCGGATCTTGCAATAGGAGAGACTTATAATATTGGTGTTTATATGAAGCCTCAAGGATATTCAGGAGTTATGGCGAACAATGTTTCTTTCGTATATAACGGCTCTTATTCTATGTTTCCTAGCCTCCGTATTCGTACATCCAAGTTACCGATTACAGGAAAGCCAGGAGTTGTTGTGAATGGAATTCCATTAGCCACGTCATCGAAACAACCGATTGCTGTACTAAATGCCGAAGGTAACTTGCTGATACAAATCAAAGCTCTGAATAATGCATTGAAGGAACCCTTTAGTATCAAATATGTAAATAATCTATTAACCTTAACGAACAGTAAAGTGTATACCATGATGGCAGGGAGTAAGCTGTACAGCAATAACGGTGTCAAAAAGGACATGGGGGCTAAACTGCAGGTCATTAATGGAACAGTGTATATACCTCTTTTCTTTATTGCCGAAGCACTGGATTACTTCATTGAGATAGAGGCCAGCAAGAACCTGATTCGCCTGACTTCCATCGAGTTATAAGGAAATTGGAAAAAACATAAAGACGTTAAAAGCCCCTTGTCAGAGACAAGGGGCTGTACAAGTTGTTCTTCGGGGTCAATGTTTCTCTTGCAGAAATGCGATGATCTTCTCCACGGTGGTAGCCGGATCAATGTTCTGCAGAAGGAAATCGGATTCCTTCTTGTATACCACCTGATCGGTATAATTCCGTAAATATTCATCTACAAGCTCGGTTGGAGCTGCTTCCCGTTCCAACCGAAGCCGGATATCATCTTTGGTAACATAGAAGAAGATCCGAATGGCTTCATTCCCGAATCTCTTACGGAACGCTTGCACACCTTCGTGATTGACAACAACAATGGCTGCGTGATGACTCTCGAAGACCTGGTTCAATTCTTCCTCAGAAATCCCGTAACTGCCTCTTTCCAAACGGACGGTCTGGAAGAAGGCCGACCGGTCCGCCATCGCCTGAAACTCATCGTCTGAGATGAAGTGATAATGATCTCCGTCCCGTTCGGAAGGGCGTATGGCTCGCGTAGTATATGGAAGAACATAGGGGATTCCAAGATAAGCACCCAAGTGCTTGGCTGCACTTTTACGGCCTGATCCGCTCATTCCGGTAATTACGATCACCTTATGCTTAGATTCCTGGAGCGGTTCTGTCTCCACAGGTTCGGTCGGTGCTTGTGTTTTGTTCGCTGCTGCTTTGGATGATTTCAGCCAGTCCCACATATTTCTCGGACCTCCCTTAAACTTGCTGTCTCTACTAATTCGACAAAAAACTGCAGAACCCTGCGCTCAACCTCAAATCACGATGAGATCTATATTAGAATTTGAAGGTTAAACATGATATATTGTTGATCATCTGATATAGGAGTGGAACCCATGAGGCGGATAACAATATTGATAGCGGATGATGAGGCGGAGATTGCTGATCTGGTAGCCTTTCATTTGCAAAAAGAAGGGTATCATACGATTAAAGCATACGACGGCAAAGCGGCGGTGCATGCCATACAGACACAGTCCGTTGACCTGGCGATTCTGGATATTATGATGCCGGAGCTCGATGGATACGAGGTCACCCGTCAAATACGGGAGCACTACCATCTGCCGATTATTTTTCTGAGTGCCAAGACGTCTGATATGGATAAAATCACCGGACTGGTGATGGGCGCCGACGATTATATGACGAAACCGTTTAATCCGATGGAACTTGTTGCCCGGGTGAACTCCCAGCTGCGCCGCTTGATGAGGTTTAACCAGCAGCATGCTGCAGCTCAGAAATCGGTACTGGAGGCTGGTGGATTAACAATCTCAGCTGAGCAGCATACCGTAAGTCTGTATGGGGAACCGATTGACTTAACTCCCAAGGAATTTGACATTTTATATCTGTTAGCGAGTCACCCTAAGCAGGTATTTAGTGCGGAGAGCATATTCCAGCAGGTCTGGGGCGAAGCTTACTACGAAAGCGGCAATACGGTAATGGTGCACATCCGTACCTTGCGTAAGAAGCTTGGCGAAGATATTCATAAGAACAAGTTCATCAAAACCATATGGGGCGTGGGGTATACCTTCAATGAATAAGGGGATTCGAGGCTTTCGGGCCAGAATGATTCTGCTGCTCGGGTTAAGCATGCTGCTCTCCGGTACAATCACTTATATCATCTATCGAATCCTTCAGTTCTATTACTCAGGAGTTCGTGCAGAAGATCCGGTAGCCCGGTACCGCCATATCATGTATGACATCGGGGATATCTATTTCTTCCTGCTAATCTTTATTCCGTTGGCGATTCTTTTTTTCTTCTGGTTCACCAAGCCTTATGTCAGCTACTTTAATGAGATCTCGAAGGGGATTCATCATCTGGCGAATGGAGAATTTAAGAACCGCGTGCACATCTCTTCACAGGATGAGTTCCGGACGATCGCGGAGGATCTGAATCTGGCGAGTGATAAGCTGCAGGAAGCGGTGGAAAGAGGGGATTTTGCCGAGAGCAGCAAAGATCAGCTGGTTGTGAATTTGGCTCATGATCTGCGCACACCGCTTACGTCAGTATTAGGGTATTTGGATCTGATCCTGAAGGATGAACATTTGACAGATGAGCAAGTCCGGCATTTCACTTCGATCGCCTTCACCAAATCCCAGCGTCTGGAGAAGCTTATCGATGGACTGTTCGATATCACCAGAATGAATTATGGCAAGATGCCGATCATCAAGCAGAGACTGGACATTAGCGAGCTGTTGATGCAATTGAATGAGGAGCTATATCCTGTTTTTGAGCAAAATCATCTGCTTACGCGGCTGAATATTACACCTAACTTATATGTATCCGGAGATGGCGAACTGCTTGCACGGGTATTTGAGAACCTCTTGACTAACGCGACGCGCTACGGCAAAGAAGGGCTCTATGTAGATATCAACAGCGCTTTAGATGATAGCCAGGTAGTCATACAAGTCGTGAATTACGGCGGATTTATTGCTCCGGAGGAGCTTCCTCATATCTTCGAGATGTATTATACGGGTGACCCGGCACGAACACAGCAGGAAGGCAGTACGGGACTCGGGCTCTTTATCGCCAAAAATATCGTGGAGCAGCATGAAGGGACGATTACTGCGGAAAGTAATGTAGTACGGACTCTGTTTGAGGTCCGGCTGCCGCACATGCCCGGTATTTAAGAAAAACTTAATTTTTGCCCCGCTTTTTTCTTAAACAATATTCTCTATCCTAAGGTGTATAAGGGATCAAGGAGGATATCGTTCATGAAGAAGAAGTGGGGTTTTGTTCTGTTTATGCTGGTATTGCTGGGGTATGCTGTGATGTTAACGACCTCGTACTTTCAGGAGAAAATGGAGGGTTCGGAGGCGGAACTCAGCCAGGATCTCCAAGCTGATGCAACCCATACGCTTAAAATCGTTCCGGAGGATCAGGTGCACCAAGGAAACTTATTGCTGGTTAACAAAGAATATCCGGTGCACGCCAAGAGTGTGCAATCCGATGTGCTGAACTTAGCCGAGCATGCGGAATTGATACAGGGCTACGGATTGCCGGATCAGCATATCCGCTTATCCAGACATGTGGCGGAGGAGTTCCGGAAGATGGTCGATGCCGCAGGGCAGAGTGGTGTGAACCACTTTATGATTAGCAGCGGGTACAGAAACTTTGAGGAGCAGGATCAGCTGTATGAGGACAAGGGTTCGGATTATGCGCTTCCGGCAGGCTATAGTGAACATAATTTGGGGTTATCTCTTGATATCGGTTCGACAGAGATGGCGATGAGCAAGGCATCTGAAGGCAAGTGGCTGGAGAGAAATGCCTGGAAATATGGTTTTATCCTGCGATACCCCAAAGATAAGACCGGAATCACCGGGATTCAATATGAAGCATGGCATTTCCGGTATGTAGGGCTGCCGCACAGTGCGATCATGCAAGAGAAAGACCTCGTGCTCGAGGAATATATCGATTACCTGAAAGAGAACAAGAATATCTCGGTTAAGGTCGAAGGCGTATCCTATAACGTTAAATATTATCCGGTCTCCCGGAGCGCAATTATCCAAGTGCCGGAACAAGGCCGATATGAAATATCCGGCGACAACGTCGGTGGAGTCATTGTAACTATAGCTTAGTGAATACATATGGAGAACAGAGAGGAGGAGCTTTATGAAACGGCCTGTTTTTTTGATAAAAGTACTACTGGCAGTTCTATTTGCTGTCTATTTGTATTTCCTGATCAGGCTGATCCTCTTTAAGTGGGGTTCTGTGGACATCCAACTACTGCTCGACCAGCTTCATGCGTCTATACAGCATCCTGATCGGATATTCGACCGGCCCGGCAATTATACCCCATTTAAGGAAATCAAAAGAGATATGGACAGCATATCTCTTGGCAATCCATTCGCTTCTACGAACTTGCTTGGCAATATTCTGGCATTTATTCCGCTTGGCTTCTTCCTGCCGAATCTGTTCAAACCTCAAGCAATTACGTTCATGAGAGTTTTTATGATCTCTTTGGGTTTAAGCTTAAGCTTCGAAGTGACTCAATTACTATTGTATATCGGAACCTTTGATGTGGATGACCTGATCTTGAATACGTTCGGTGGAGTTATGGGCTATTGTGTATTGAGGATCTTTTATGACAGTAAACAAAGGGTAGACACCCGTTAAGATAACCGTAATAATGTGTGTATCAGGGAAAAAAAGGCAATGCACACCGTAAAGGGAGTGGTCCGGATGGTCAAGATTTTCAACGAACATAATGTAACCTTTAAGCAGAGGCAATCTCCGGTACCGGAATTCGCCTGGCATACCAGTGAGCGACTGGCTGAGGTGGTGAACTCCAAGCATTTGATCTTTGATATCAGATCTCTTGATCCGGATAAGTATTCGTATCCGTATCATTTTCACAGAAACGCTGAAGAGATATTCGTGATAATGGACGGGGCAGCTATATTAAGAACGCCGGATGGTTTCAATGAGGTATCTGCCGGGGATATTATTTTTTTTGAGACAGGACCGGAGGGAGCGCATCAGCTCTACAATCATACCGATCGACCTTGCAGGTATCTGGATCTTCGCACGAACAATGGAATTGATGTTGCGGAATATCCAGATTCGGGCAAAATCAATATCCTGCCGTATCAAGAAATTTACCAAAGCGTGGACCAGGCGGATTATTACGAAGGCGAGCAAGCCACAAGAGAGATTTGGAAACAATGGCAAAACGAGATGAACACAGAGGGTTGAATATAGGCTTGGGATAAAAAGTTGAGTGCGGATTTCAAAAGACTATGTTTAGGGAGATGGTATACATGAATGTACAACAACCGGGTTTTTATTATGACGGAGGAATAATCGGGCTCTTCTTTTTTCTGATATGGCTGGCAGCATTGGGGCTTGGCATTTATGCATTTGTGCTCTTCGTCAAGCTGGCCCGTAGGGGGATTACTGCTCTGGATTTATATATCTATGATAAAAAGCGTTCACATCATGAGCCATATGCACCTAAGGATCAGAATTAATCGGAGAAGGAAGTGAATGCGTGAAACACTCGATTAATTTTGTGCATATTCTCGCATTTGTGGTGATTCTTTATGTGGTGACAAGCATTGTTGCAGGAATCATTGGGATGAATTTTAATAATTAGTTATTGAGTTGAGACGTCAGGCTGTATGCTTGGCGTTTTATATTTTTCTTAGGGAGAGACAATCGCCCGGATTGATGAATGCAGCTGAAGTAACTCTTCAAAAGCGCGGCAATATCTTATATCTGTTTTGCTGATAGGTACCGTTCCGGGGAGGAACGAGATCTGGAAGCTGGGCAGGTCTGCACGGCTGATATAAATTTTAAGAACAAGTTCATGAATCGTTTCTGCGTTGTCTGCCGCTTCGTATAATGCATTGTTTCCGGAGATTACCGCTCTATCCGTCATTGAGCTGACACTGATTCGGTTGATCCGGCTGGTTCTGGATACTTTGGTCAGCGTTAAGGCGTTCTCAAGGATCTCGCAGCCTGCGATATCTTCATAACTCAATAACACAGCAGCGGTTTGTCCGGCGGAACTTGAGGTAAAGCTGCCTATGGATAAGGTTCGTGCTGTATCATCCAGTGCTATGATATGGGTATGGTTTGGAGTCATAAAATGTTTTGAGAATTTCTTCTGGACTGCGGTAACGGCTACAATTAGCTTATCAGGATCACTTCTGGGGAACATGCGTTTGAGTTTAAGGACGGCAGCCAGCAGTAGAAGGGATACACCAATGAATGTGAACAGGTACATCAAGACAATCAGCATGTACGTTCATCTCCCGGATCAGAATATGAAGCATGAGCTCTCTATTAAATAGATATGCCTAGCAAGTGAAAGAATGCGCGGTTTCTTAGCAAAGAAAAACTCTCCTTAGATAAGGAGAGTTTAGGGAATTAGATCAGTGCAATAGCCAGCAGAGTGAACAAACTTAAGGTTAAAATCGGATTGGCATAATACCCAGGGTAAAATCCGGGATAAAAGGCCGAGGTTTTGACGTTGCCTTTGGAACCAGTCCGCAGATACACATTGTTCTGGTCAACATCTACAATGACACCTTCGTATTGGCGTCCGTCGACGGTCATGATACGTACTTTTTTGTTTTTACATCTCAAGCAATTGTAATATGCTTCCATAGATAGTTGTCGCCTCCTTTTCCTAATTAATTTATGGAGAAAGAGAACGATGGTAACGGCGGAGTTACCGGGGTCAATAGATTAAGCTGCACTTAAAGTCTTAGGCGATTCTATTGGCGAATGGTTACCCTTGTGCCGACATTCACCAGGGAAGCTAGTGTCAGCACATCGGCATTATACATACGAATGCATCCATGAGACACCTTTTTGCCGATCGAAGCTGGATTGTTGGTTCCATGAATGCCGTAATGCGGTTTAGAAAGACCCATCCAGAAAGCCCCGTACGGCCCTCCTGGATGGGCTTGTTTGTTGATAATAGTATATTCGCCTTCAGGTGATTGGTTTAACATGGTGCCTATTCCTACAGGGAACCCTCTTTTGACGATATCGTTATCCAGGAGATAAAGCATAAATTGGGATAAATCCACAATAATCCGAACATTGGGCATAGTCATCAGCACTCCTTTGCTAGCAGGATATGTGATGAAAGCTCTGGATGTTAAAAAAACAGCCGCTCCCCAAATGATGGGAAGACGGCTGTTTCAGTATCTTGAAATGATGAGTACAAATAATTCTTAATGAATGTCCCGAAACAATCCAACGACTTTACCGAGAATAGTTACACGGTTCAGACGAAGAGGCTCGTACACCGGATTCTCCGGCTGAAGGCGAATATGATCGCGTTCCTTGTAGAATGTCTTGACGGTTGCTTCATCTTCATCAGTCATAGCCACAACTATGTCGCCATTGTTAGCAGTCTGTTGCTGCCGGACGATTACGTAATCCCCATTCATAATTCCTGCTTCTACCATACTGTCACCGAGGACAGAAAGCATAAATACTTTGTTGTCACCTACATAATGAGAAGGAAGAGGGAAATAATCTTCAATATTCTCTGTAGCCATTATCGGAACACCGGCGGTTACCTTACCTACGACAGGAACACGTGTGACACTCTGTGCGAACTGGTGTACGTTGTCGGAATCATCCTGACCCAGAAGCTCAATTGCGCGAGGTTTCGTCGGGTCACGGCGGATCAATCCCTTCTTCTCAAGACGGTCGAGATGGCCATGAACAGTAGAGCTGGAGGCTAGTCCCACAGCTTCACCGATCTCCCGTACGGAAGGCGGGTAACCCTTGCTGCGGACCTCGTTACGTATAAATTCCAGGATCGCCAGCTGGCGACTCGAAATCTTTGACATCGGAATCAACCCCATATAGTAATGTTTGGGAAAATTATAACATAGAACTTCCGTTCGCACAAACATAAGTTCTAAATTTGCCTACTAAGAAATAAATAGGGAACAATTGTTCGAGAAAAGTATTGATTCAAACATGTGTTCGTGTTATATTGATTTTGGAAGTAAGAACAAGTGTTTGGAGGGCGATGAATCATGTTGAAATACAGTACTTACCGCAGCATTTATGAAGAGGCTCCGGAGGTTTCTAGTGGACATCGGTCCGCTTCAGGCAACGGAATAAGCTTCAGAAAGACAAATGTGAATTCCACGGGAGTAACTCAGCTGTTCCTTCAAGGTAATCTGATTAAGCTCCTAATGATTATAATGCTGGTGATTTCCGGATTTACTGTTGTTGGGAACGTTTTTGCTGGTTCGGTATCTATCGGCAGTCGTGAAGATAAACGCATTGTAGTTGAACCTGGAGATACGTTATGGAGTATTGCACTTAAGAACAAACCATCCGACATGAGAACAGCTGTATATATTGAAGGAATTAAAACGCACAGCGGGCTGGATACCAGTGACATTCAAGCCGGTGATATCTTATCTCTTCCTATATATTAAGAAGGATTTTCTATACTAGAGAGCTTGCAGGGGGAAGACCTTGACAAGCTCTTTTTCTCATGGCAAAGTTAGTATGAATTTATAAGGAGGGAAGAGCAGTGGATATTGATGAATTGGTCGCGCGGATTAACGAATTGGCACGCAAACATAAGACCGCGGGCCTGAATACTGAGGAATTGGCGGAACGTGCCAAGCTCCGGGAAATTTATCTGGGGAACATCCGCAGAAATTTCCGTGAACAACTGAACAACATTGAGATTGTTGATAATGACGGGCGTGAACAAGGCGACAAGGGATTGAAGCATTAATTCCTGTTACCTTTTCATAGATATTTAAGTATGACTAGGGGGAAATGACATGGCCCGTTCTTGGGAAAGAATGGTTCAACGCAACACGAAGCAAGCGAACAAGTTAAGAAAGAAGACGGGTAAGGATTCGATTCACGCCTATTCCACTGCCTCCAAGAACAGTGATGTTTACAAAGGACGTAACATTGTTCTCCCTGTAGTATTGCTCGGGCTTGGAGTTATGTACTGGTTAGTCGGAAGCATCGATGAAACAAGAGGCAATGGTTCCCTGATGAATTGGCTTGGAATCGTTCTTTATTTTGTTCTCGCAGCGCTTATTTTTTTCCGGCGTCCATACCTGAAGGTGGACCGTGCAAGACTCTCCACTTTTAAGTTTAACCGTGAGCGCTTTCTGGCTCCTGCGGAT
Source organism: Paenibacillus oryziterrae (assembly GCF_042610485.1). Lineage (NCBI taxonomy): Bacteria > Bacillati > Bacillota > Bacilli > Caryophanales > Paenibacillaceae > Paenibacillus > Paenibacillus oryziterrae. The sequence continues at coordinate 208,091 of NZ_JBGJZO010000001.1, forward strand.
ATCGAGAAAATCATTCTCTCCCGCCGCTCTGTGGTTATCAAGCACAAGAACAAACGGGCGAAGTGGGTGTTCTCCAAATTGATCAATCGTTATGCTACTGAGGCGATGGGCGTGCGCCTGGAGGAGTTCGCCAAGGTTAATCATATCACCTTAGAACACGAATAAAGAGACCGTAACTTGAGGGAGGGGAGAAATTTCAATGCCGATTAAAGCTGTACTGTTTGATCTGGACGATACGCTGCTGTGGGATGATCGCAGCATCGAGGAAGCATTTGAATTTACTTGCAAGTCGGCGGGGGAATCTATTGATCCCCAGGAGCTGGAAGCAGCGGTCCGCAAGGAAGCCCGCGGCCTTTATGAATCCTATGAGACTTTTCCTTTTACTCAAATGATCGGGATTAATCCCTTTGAAGCACTCTGGGGCAACTTTACTGCCGGAGAACAGGAAGAATTTCGCCAAATGGAGCAGTTGGCACCGGTGTACCGCAAAGAATCATGGCGACTCGGCCTAGCCTCACTTGGCGTACATGACGAAGAACTTGCAGAGACACTCGCTGCTAGGTTTGCGGCTGAACGGCGCAGCAGACCTTATATGTACGAAGAGACACTGCAGATTCTTGAGCAACTGCACGGCAATGTGAAGCTGCTGTTATTAACGAACGGCTGTCCTGCACTTCAGCAGGAGAAGCTGGATGGCGTACCTGAGCTGACCCCATTTTTCGATCACATCGTGATCTCGGGAACATTTGGCAGAGGGAAGCCGGATAAGAGTATTTTCCAGCATGCTCTATCGCGTCTAGAGGCTGCACCGGAAGAGTGCATTATGGTCGGGGACAAGCTGACCACGGACATTCTTGGAGGATTGTCAGCCGGACTGACCACGGTATGGATAAATCGGAACGGCAAGCTGCCGAATGCAGAGATTCAACCGGATTATGAGATAACCCATCTCGATGAGCTTCTTCCGCTGGTCGAATCGCTTTAATGTAACATTCATTATGTTAAATAAACCGCAAGTCTCATTTATTATGAGGCCTGCGGTTTTTTACATTTTCGTGGAGGATCGAGACTTCTAAATAGAATACGTATAAAACAGGTTGGAAAGGAAGGCTTTTCGAATTCCCTTTATTCTGCTAAACTTACTCTAATGTTTTACAGGGGGGACTAGACATTGGCTAAATCTACACTTGCTGAACGTTTGAAACAACGCATATTGATTCTTGATGGTGCGATGGGCACCATGATCCAACAAGTACCGCTTACCGGCAAAGATTTCGGCGGAGAAGAGCTGGATGGCTGTAATGAAATGCTGGTTCTGACCCGGCCGGAGGTCATACAGTCTATCCATGAGAAGTATCTGGAAGCAGGTGCTGATCTTATTGAAACGAATACATTCGGAGCCACATCCGTAGTACTTGCGGAATATGACATTCCGCAGCTTGCGCGTGAGATTAATTTGGCTGCTGCCGATCTTGCCCGTAAAGCGGCAGATAAATACGATACACCGGACCATCCGCGATATGTGGTAGGGGCCATGGGACCAACGACGAAGACGTTGTCAGTGACTGGAGGCGTAACCTTCAAGGAGCTGGTAGAGAGCTATGAGGAGCAGGCTTTAGCGCTGATTGAGGGCGGTGTCGATGCCCTTCTGCTTGAAACCTCACAAGATACACTTAATGTGAAGGCAGGAAGCATTGGAATTAAGAATGCGTTTGAGAAGAGCGGGATTACTTTGCCGCTTATGATTTCCGGTACCATTGAGCCCATGGGTACAACGCTTGCCGGACAGAATATTGAAGCGTTCTACATTTCACTGGAACACTTGAATCCGGTCTCTATCGGACTCAACTGTGCTACCGGTCCGGAGTTTATGCGTGATCACATCCGTACACTCTCGGAGATTTCTTCTGCGGCTGTGAGTTGTTATCCTAACGCAGGACTGCCGGATGAGAATGGTAACTATCATGAGTCTCCAGAATCGCTTGCACGTAAGGTAGGTGCTTTCGCTGAAAAGGGCTGGTTGAATATTGCCGGAGGCTGCTGCGGCACAACGCCTGACCATATCCGGGCGATGGCAGACGAGCTGGCCTCCTATCCGCCTCGTCCGCTGGAAGGGATCCATCCTCCGGCACTCTCCGGGATTGAACCTGTATATATCGAAAACGACAATCGACCTTATATGGTCGGTGAACGGACGAATGTACTGGGTTCGCGTAAATTCAAGCGTCTGATCGTAGAAGGGAAATACGAGGAAGCATCGGAGATTGCGCGGGCACAGGTGAAGAGCGGAGCACAGGTTATTGATGTCTGCGTACAGGATCCTGACCGCGATGAGAGCGAGGATATCAAGCGTTTTCTGGAGCTGGTCGTCAAGAAGGTTAAGGTACCGCTTATGATTGATACTACGGATCCCAAGGTCATTGATCTTGCCCTTCAATATTGTCAGGGCAAAGCGATAATTAACTCCATTAATCTTGAAGATGGTGAAGAAAAATTCGAGCATGTTACGCCGCTGATTCATAAATATGGCGCTGCTATAGTTGTAGGGACAATTGATGAGACAGGACAAGCCATCCTGGCGCAGGATAAGCTTGAGGTTGCCAAACGTTCCTATGATCTTCTCGTCAATAAGTACGGACTGGCACCACAGGATTTGATTTTTGATACACTAGTGTTTCCGGTAGGAACCGGCGATGAGCAGTATATTGGATCAGCCAAGGAGACCATTGATGGAATTCGGTTGATCAAGGAAGCCTTACCAGGTGTTCATACGATCCTCGGGATCAGTAATGTCTCCTTTGGTCTTCCTGAAGCAGGGCGTGAGGTACTAAATTCGGTGTTCCTGTATGAATGCACGAAAGCAGGACTCGATTATGCGATCGTGAATACGGAGAAAGTCGAACGATACGCTTCAATTCCAGAAGAAGAGCGCCATTTGGCGGAAGAACTGATCTACAATACGAATGATATTACGCTTTCGGCGTTCGTTGCTGCTTTCCGGGAGAAGAAGGTGGAGAAGAAAGAGAAGATCTCCAATCTTACACTCGAAGAACGGCTGGCCTCTTATGTGGTGGAAGGAACCAAGGAAGGCTTGATTCCTGATCTGAATGAGGCATTGAACAAGTACAACCCTCTGGAGATTATTAATGGTCCGCTGATGAGCGGAATGGCTGAGGTTGGCCGGCTGTTCAACAATAATGAATTGATTGTCGCTGAGGTTCTGCAAAGCGCCGAGGTCATGAAAGCGTCCGTTAACCATCTGGAACAGTTCATGGAGAAGGATGAGACTGCTGTTAAAGGTAAGATCATGCTAGCTACCGTTAAAGGCGATGTGCATGATATCGGCAAGAATCTGGTGGAGATCATCCTCTCGAACAATGGTTATCAGATTGTGAATTTGGGTATAAAAGTACCACCGGAGAACATCATTGAAGCATTCCGGCGTGAAAAGGCGGATGCGATTGGACTCTCGGGACTGTTAGTGAAATCAGCTCAGCAGATGGTCTTGACCGCGCAGGACCTGAGAACAGCCGGGATCGATGTTCCGATTATGGTCGGTGGCGCTGCTTTGACCCGCAAGTTCACCAAAACCCGGATTCGTCCTGAATATGACGGAATGGTACTCTATGCGAAGGATGCCATGGATGGGTTGGATCTCGCGAACAAACTGATGAACCCGGATGAACGGGCCAAGCTGGAAGAAGAAATACGTCTGGATGCCGAAGCTGTGGCCGTTGCAGCACCAATTACGGAAATGCCGAAGCTGACGCGCGCGGTCCGGTCCAATATTTCACCGGATGCACCTGTCTATCTTCCGCCGGATTTGGAGCGCCACGTCATGCGTAATTATCCGCTGGGTCATGTGATCCCTTATGTGAATATGCAGATGCTTCTGGGCCATCACTTAGGGCTGAAAGGTTCTGTTGAGGCCAAGCTTGCTGCTGGTGACGAGCGGACGGTGGAGCTAAAGGAAACGGTGGACGAGATTTTGCATGAAGCTATGTTGAATGGTACGCTTGCTCCACATGCGATTTATCAATTCTTCCCGGCGCAATCCCGAGGCAATGAGATTATCGTCTATGACCCGCAGGATCATACGAAGGTGCTGCATACTTTCAACTTCCCGCGGCAGGCCGTAGAACCCTATCTGTGTCTGGCGGATTTCCTGAAATCCGTAGACAGCGGTATAATGGATTATGTCGGATTCCTTGTAGTTACTGCGGGACATGGTGTTAGAGAATTGTCTACTGAACTCAAGGATAAAGGCGACTATCTCCGTTCTCATGCGCTGCAGGCGGTAGCGCTTGAAGTGGCAGAAGGACTGGCTGAACGAGTCCATCATATGATGCGGGATATCTGGGGATTCCCGGATAGTGCAGATATGACGATGAAACAGCGGCATGGTGCCCGATACCAGGGAATACGGGTGTCATTCGGATATCCGGCTTGTCCCGATCTGGAAGATCAGGGTCCGCTGTTTAAACTGCTCTCACCAGAGGATATCGGGGTTCACCTGACGGAAGGCTTTATGATGGAGCCGGAAGCTTCCGTTTCGGCGATGGTATTTGCTCATCCTGAAGCTCAGTATTTCAATGTCGATAAGGCTTAAATGCTTAATTTGATAAGGCCGGACTGGATGGATGCAATCCATTTCAGCGGAACCTCCCGGTTACGGGAGGTTTTTTGCTGGCAATACAAGAAAGTATAAATTTCCCGTTATACTTTATCCTTGTATTGTTACGAGAAACGGGTACCGTCCCTTTAAGGACGGCAAAGCCGTTTCTTCTTACAAGACTACAACCTACATAGATGAAGGAGGGTCGCCATGGAATTATATTTTCTGGGAACAAACGCAGGGATTCCTACTCTGCAGCGCAATGTTACCTCAGTGGTACTGAGGCTACTTGAAGAAAGACGCAGCTTCTGGATGTTTGATTGCGGGGAAGGGACGCAGCATCAGGTGCTGAAGTCTCCTCTGCGGCTTGGCAAGTTGGAAAAGATATTCATTACACATTTGCATGGTGATCATTTGTTTGGGCTGCCAGGGCTGATCTCTAGCCGGGGTTATCAGGGCGGAACCGCTCCGCTCACCGTATATGGCCCGCCGGGGTTGAAGGCTTTCCTGGATACGTCACTGCTTGTGAGCCAGTCACGAATTCCCTATAAGCTCGAAATTGTGGAACATTCCGGAGGCCTTATTTTTGAGGATGACGGGTTTAAGGTTGAAGCAGGGCTGCTGGAGCACCGAATCGACAGCTATGGTTACCGGATTACGGAAAAGGATAGCGTAGGGAGCTTGAATACTGAGCTGCTAAAAGCCAAAGGATTAAAACCAGGACCTTTATACGGAATGCTGAAAAAAGGCATCGATGTAACAACGGAAGCCGGAGAGCTTATCCGTGCAGCCGAAGTTCTCAGTACTCCCAAAAAGGGACGGGTCATCACCATTCTGGGAGATACCAGACTTTGTGATGGTGCGTTACCGCTTTCGAAGGATGCGGATCTGCTGCTTCACGAAGCAACGTTTGCTCATGATCTGGCGGAAATGGCACATCAGTATTATCACAGTACGGCGCAGCAGGCAGCACAGTTTGCACGGGAAGCCGGTGTCCATCAGCTGCTGCTAACGCATTTCAGCTCCAGATACAGTTCGCATGAAGAGCTGTTGCCTCTGTTGGATGAAGCCCGCTGTGAATTTCCGGAGACACGCCTTGCGGAGGAGTTTGTGGCATACCCAGTGTACCGGCAACAATAAGGGAAATGTATTATTTTCCGGGAAAGCGCAGGAAGTGACAACGGTGTGTCAAAAGCTGCTAAATCCGCTCTGTCTTTGCCATTGCAAGGCTGTTTAGCGCAGGAATAGGGTGCTTGTGTCAATGAAACTGTATTAAAATAATCTAATTAATAATTAACGACATTAATATCAATAAAGCCTGAAAAGGAGCCCCATGGAGAACATACAAGGACTGCTAATCGATCTGGACGGAACACTTTATCATGGTCGGCATATGATTTCAGGAGCGGATGGACTAATCGCTGGTCTGCGCAAGAAGGGCATCCCTTTCTTGTTCGTGACCAACAATTCATCGCGGACTCCGGATCAGGTTGCGGAGCATCTTCGTGGTATGGGCATCGAGGCGAAAGGTGAAGAGGTGTGTACTTCGTCACTGGCAGCTGCGCGGTACATTTCCGAAGAATCCCCCGGAGCCAGAGTGGCGATACTTGGAGAAGAGGGACTGCATCACGCCTGCATCGAAGCCGGGCTCCAAGTGGTAACGCATGATCCTGAGTACGTGGTGCAGGGGATTGACCGTTCTTTTACATATCAATCCCTGGCGCAAGCTGCCCGCTGGATCAGGGAAGGTGCAATTTCAGTACTGACGAATCCGGATCTTATGCTACCGTCCGATGATGGCATCATGCCTGGAGCGGGAACTATCGGTGCAGCTATTGAAGCCGCCAGCGGTGTTGCGCCTGTTATTATCGGTAAGCCGCACAGCCATCTGATGACTTATGCAACCTCACTTCTTGGTATTGAACCCGGGAATGCAATCGTGGTTGGCGATAATATGCGAACGGACATTGCCGCAGGCAACGATGCAGGCTGCCGGACGGTTCTTGTGCTTACAGGTTTGACTACAGCAGAGAATCTGGAGCATTACAAAAACATTACCGGAATAACTCCCGATTATATTTGTGCCGATTTAGCTGAACTGTCGGTGCTTCTTGGGTTATAATAGCCTGACGTATGATTTTACCAACCTGAAGGGAAGATGACACATGCCGGAATTGCCGGAAATGGAGAATTACCGAAAGCTGCTGAGTCAGCATATTATAAACGTGCCGATTACGGGCGTTACCGTGAATAGAGAAAAGACAATCAATGTAGAGACTGAGGTATTTACACAGGCGCTGCTCGGTGCACGGGTGGTGTTTGTGGAGCGGAGAGCGAAATATATCCTGTTCCATCTGCATGATGGACGGCGTCTGCTTCTGCATCTGATGCTTGGCGGTCTCTTGTTCTTTGGAACGGAAGAGGAACGGCCTGAACGCAGTACCCAGGTGGAGCTCACTTTTGGTGACCGGATACTATACTTTATGGGTCTGCGGCTTGGATTCTTGCATTTGGTATCTGTAAAAGAAGGCGAAGCGGTGATGGGCAAGCTCGGACCTGAGCTGCTGGACCGGAGAATGACTCCGCAGCGGTTCACGGAGCTTTTGAGAAAAAGACGCGGCGCGCTGAAGAGCACGCTGGTGAATCAGCATGTCTTCGCAGGGATCGGCAATTGTTATGCAGATGAAATTGCTTATGAAGCTCGATTGCTGCCGACTACCCTTATCCAGGGATTGACGCCTGATTCTATTGCGCGTTTGTATGAAAGTACTCGCAAAGTTCTCACCGAGGCAACAGAGATTGGCGGATATATGGAAATGCCGTTTATGACCGGGGATACCGTAACGGGTTCGTATAATGATAAGTATAAGGTATATGACCGTGAAGGCGAAGCCTGCCTTCGTGATGGGGGAACGATTGTGAAAGCGGAGCTGTCCGGGCGGAAGATTTTTTATTGCCCCAACTGTCAGCTTGAACAGTAGACCTTGTATCGGAAGCCATGTCAGTATCCGCGGCGGATTCGGCCAAGCGGCCCGGTATGCCTGGGAGAGCGGTGCGACTGGATTTCAATATTTTCCGAAAAACCCGCGCAGTCTGAAGCTTAAGCCGGTTATAACCCGGGAGGCGGCAGATTGCGCATCTTACTGTCTGGATAAAGGCATAACTTCTATTGCTCATACCCCTTATCCGACCAATATGGCTGCCGGGGGCAGTGTGCATGCAAGTATGGTGGAGTCCTTGAGAAATGACCTGGAGATTGCTGAAGCTTGTGGTTCTTTGGGTATCGTAGTGCATTTTGGACATTTTCAAGGTATAGAGCCGTTACAAGGCTATCAAAATATTATACAATGTATGAATGAAACGCTTCAGTCCTGGGAAGGACGGGCAAAGCTGCTTATCGAGAATCAGGCTGGCAACGGCGGTGCTGAAGGTACGACTCTGGAGGAATTGGTAAAGGTACGCGAGCTATGCAGATATCCGGAAAGAATCGGCTTTTGCTTCGATACCTGTCATGCCTTTGCTTCCGGGCTGTGGAATCCTGAGAATAGCAATGTTCTGCTGGAACGGGGTGAAGCTCTTGGTTACTGGTCCCAGCTCTATGCGGTTCATCTTAATGATTCTAAATATCCCTTCGCCTCACGGCGGGATAGACATGCAGGAGTCGGTTTAGGGCACATTGGCGAACAGAGTCTTAGAGAGCTGCTTGCAGCGGACGAACTTCGGCCAGCAGTAATTGTCCTGGAGACAGAGAAGGGTGCAGACGGAACTCACCGTAGAGAAATTGCGGCAGTGCGGGCATGGTATGAAACGGAGGATTAATTCGTGATCAATGTTTATATGGATGATTTCAGAAGGGTTCCCCCAGGCTTTACGCTGGCGAGGACTACGGATGAATGCCTGATGCTGCTTCGAGAGTGTGAAGTGGGCATTCTCTCGCTTGACCATGATATGGGCCCGGTAGATGTTACCGGGAGTGAGGTAGCGAAAATAATGGTACTCGAGGGCTTGTTCCCCCGGGAAATTTTTTTACATACCTCCAGCCTTTGGGGTAGAAAAGAAATGTATGCGATGCTCTATGCCGCCAAACCCGACGGAACTATTCTTCATAATGGACCCATGAGCACGGAGAAATTACGGGAGGCTGCTTCCGGATTATCGGGTGAAGAATAACAGCAAGAATAGCAATGTACATAAGGAGTGTGACCTGAGCCGATGATATCCTTACAGCATCTTACACTACGCAGAGAAGAAAGCTTGATACTGGATGATGTTTCACTGGAGATGAGTCCAGGGGAGAACTGGGTTATTCTCGGACGCAACGGCTCCGGCAAAACAACATTGCTGGAAATGATGACCGGATACTTATTCCCCAGCAGCGGGAAGGTAGAGGTACTTGGATATACCTATGGACAATGCGATGTGCGCGAGGTTCGCAAAGAGATCGGATATATTGGACCCTCACTGATGGAGAAGTTGTCACTCTCCGACCCCGTGTGGGAAGTCGTGGCGACCGGGGCCTATGCGTATCTGCGGTTCTACCAGACGATTCCGGAAGATGTGAAGCAGCAGGCGCTAGATATCCTTGAAGACATGAATCTGGGTGCCATGGCTTACCATTCATTTGGTACTCTGTCGCAGGGAGAACGTAAGAAAGCGATGCTTGCCCGGTGTCTGATGGGCAACCCGAAGCTGCTTATTTTAGATGAACCTTGCGCCGGTCTTGATCTATATGAACGCGAAAAAATGCTGGCTGAAGTAGACAAGCTTCGAAAGCGGAATGTTGCCGTAGTCTATGTAACGCATCACGTGGAGGAAATTGTTCCACTATTCACACATGTGGCGCTGATCCGCGGCGGTAAGCTCGCCGGAGCCGGCCCCAAAGAGCAAGTGCTTACGAAAGAAATGATCATGACGGCTTATGATGTTCCTGTTGAGGTTGAATGGGACGGAGGCCGTCCGTGGATCAAAATTAGACCTGGAGGAACACCCATTTGAACGAATTTAAGCAAGATCTTGAAGGACAAGCATCCGATACGGAGACACAAACGCTCTCCCGTTATATTTGTACCGCCAACCACGGGTTTGCCCCGTATGCCCAAGAGGAGCTCCGGCGTCTGTTCGGTGCTGTCAAAAGCACGCCACTGATTCCGGGTGAAATTTTCCTCGCTACGCTACAGGTTGAGCCGGAAGAGGTTTCAGCTCTTTTGCTCGCGAATCTGCCGATCTTTCTGCGGCATATTCAGCCTGTGCAGTTCCAGGATGAAGGCAGTGTGCCAGCTCTCGGACGTCTTGCCGTATATCTGAGCCGTCAAAGCCAGCTAGAAGGCTGCAGAATTGCCCTGCATGTTCGTAAAAGTGGGGATTCCTTCTGGCAGGAGAGTCCGGGAGAACTGCGGGAATGGCTCCAGGAGGAACTTAAGCCTCTGGAAGCAGAGTTCACCGTACAGGAACCGGAGTGGGTCATTTCTGTCTATGCAGATGGCGATATGCTGTATGCCGGTGTCTCCCGCCCGGAAGAGAACCTGTCCGACTGGAATGGCGGAGCGATTCGTTTTCGTAAGGAAGACGGCCAAATCTCCCGCGCGAAGTTCAAGCTGATTGAAGCGGAAAAAGAGTTCGGCATCCCGTTCAGCAGCTTTAAGCGCGGACTTGATATTGGCGCGGCTCCCGGCGGCTGGACATCGTTTCTACTAGAGCGGGGTATCCAGGTAACTGCGGTGGATCCGGCGCACATGCATGAATCGCTTAAGAATTACCCGGGTCTGAAGATTCTGCGCAAAAATGCCGGAGAACTGAAGTTTCGTGAGAATGAATTCGATCTGATCGTTTGTGATATGAGCTGGAGTCCGAAGCTGATGGCCAAACTGGTTACGGGATTGCTCCACGCTCTTGAACCGGGAGGGACGGCGGTCGTGACTGTAAAGCTTATGCATAAAAAGCCGCTTGCGGTTATTAAAGAAATCATGCAAATGTTCGAGGCCGAACGGATGCAGATTCAGCGGGCGAAGCAGCTCTTCCATAACCGTGATGAAATTACGCTTTATATGATTAAGTATTAAATCAGCAACTTCATAACCATGAAATAATACAGGGAAAGCATCCCGTTTCAAGCGCTGCGGCAATATCCGCGAGTGCAGAACGGGTATGCTTTCTTTTTTTTATTTATAAACAACTAAGTAAAGGTGGAGTGCTCACATGCGAATGAATTCCAAACTTGTTCCGGGGCAAATTCTGGGCGGGCGTTATCAAATTATGCGAGTTATCGGTTCAGGGGGCATGAGTCATGTGCATCTTGCCGAGGATTTAAGACTGCCAGGCAAACAGTGGGCGGTGAAGGAAAGTGTCACATCCGGCAGAGAATACGGCAGCGTTCAAGCTGAAGCGGAGCTGTTAATCTCACTAAATCATCGCAGACTCCCGCGGATCGCCGATTTCTATGCTCCGGACTGTGACGGGTATTCCTATCTGGTAATGGACTATATCGAGGGAATGACAATAGCCCAGTATATGCAGGCGAATCCGGGTCCGGTCCCGGGTGAGATTCTGCTCAGATTCGCCAAGCAACTGCTTGAAGTGCTTCAGTATTTGCACGGGCACCATCCGCCGATTGTCTACCGGGATCTGAAACCTTCCAACATCATGCTTACTCCGCAGCACGAGCTTGTATTAATCGATTTCGGAATCGCACGTAATTATGTTAGTGGAGGTACAGAGGACACGGTTAAGCTGGGGACTGTCGGGTTTGCTGCTCCGGAGCAATACGGGAGCGGGCAAAGCCGGCCGGAATCCGATCTCTATGGACTGGGAGCACTGCTGCTCTATATGGCTACCGGAGGGCGTCAGACCACGTGGCAGAAAGGGATCGAGCGTCAGCTGGCTGCAGTGGTTCCTGGGCGGATGATCCCGGTTATTCAGCGTTTGCTGCAGCCGCGGCCTGAAGACCGTTATCCCGATGCATTATCGGTGATTAATGTGTTATCGAATATCCCTACTGGACGCGAAAGGAATTCAGACGGGGAGCATCCCGGGGCAGGGACAACTGTTGTCGCTATCATGGGAGTTGCCGGCGGGCTGGGAACGACTCATGCATCTTTGAGTGTAGCTTCCTACTTATCGGGCTACGGATCAACAGCCTGGGTCGATTATGCCCCGGACTCACGGGTGTTTGAACGGATGCGCCATATGGCGGAGATGACCGGTTCAGCTAGAGAACCATCATTACAAGGGCACTCTTTTTTATGGAAAGGAATTCACTTCTCGAAACGTCCGGAGACAGGGGCCCTCAGGGCATTAAATGGTGGGGACTACCGCTATGTGGTACTTGATCTGGGGACCGGGAATGAGCGGGGAGCCCTTGAGGAATTTGCAAAGAGTCCTGTACCGCTGCTTATTGCGTCCGGTGCTGACTGGCGGATCGAGGAGGTGCTACTCTGGAAGCGGCGAAGCGGCCTCGAACTGGAGGATAAATGTAAGATCTTACTTTCACTCGCGGACCGTGCGGCTGCGGCGATGCTTGAGGAGGTGCTTCAGACCGCCAGAGTGTATCCCATGCCTTACCAGAGCAGTCCATTTACAAGGGATCATCGCATGGAGGAACTAATGACAGAACTGCTGAAGCCAATCACTGGCGGGGAGAGTGTCCGTAAACGAAATGGTTTATTTCAGCGGCGATAAGCCGAATTCCAAGTTTAGTCTATTTCAGTGACACTCCACCTGTGTTAGAATAGATCATTGTATGAAATTTTGACGTACACTGTGTATTTAGATAGATAGGAGCTTACAGAGAAAATATGAGTTTACTTACTGTAGAAGACGTTTCCCATAATTTTGGAGACCGTCAGTTGTTCACGGATGTGTCATTCCGGCTGCTGGCCGGTGAGCATGCGGGTCTGGTTGGTGCAAATGGCGTGGGTAAATCGACGCTGATGAATATTTTGACGGGTAAATTGCTGAAGGACAGCGGTAAAGTGGAGTGGACTCCAAGGGTCCGTTACGGATATTTGGACCAGCACACGATTCTGACTCCAGGCAAAACGATCCGCGATGTGCTGAAGGATGCATTCCTCCCGCTCCTGGAGCTGGAGAATGAAATGATGGAGATTACCGGTAAAATGGGCGAGGCATCACCGGAGGAACTGGATCTCTTGCTGGAGCAGATGGGTGAAATCCAGGAACAGCTGGATATCGGCGACTTTTATCTGATCGATGTTAAGGTAGAAGAGATGGGCAACGGTCTTGGTCTTTCCGCCATCGGTCTGGACCGGGATGTGGCTTCACTCAGCGGTGGACAGCGGACGAAGGTGCTGCTTGCCAAGCTGCTCCTCGAGAAACCGAATGTTCTGCTAATTGATGAGCCTACCAACTATCTGGATGTGGAGCACATCGACTGGCTGACGAACTATTTGAAGCAGTACCCCTATGCATTTCTGCTGATTTCCCATGATACGGAGTTTATGAATAAAGTCGTGGATGTAGTGTACCATCTGGAATTCGCCAAGCTGACGCGCTATACTGCAAACTATGAGCAGTTCCTGGAAATGGCGGGTATGAACAAAATGCAGCATATTGACGCCTTTGAGAAGCAACAGGAATATATCAAAAAGCAAGAAGACTTCATCCAGCGCAACAAAGCGCGCGCTTCCACCTCGGGCCGGGCAAAGAGCCGCGAGAAGCAGCTGGGTCGCCTGGAACGGATCGAGCGTCCGGAAGAAGCACCGAAACCAACGTTTCAGTTTAAGGAAAGCCGGGCCAGCGGCAAAACGGTATTTGAAGGAATTAACTTCGAAATTGGCTATGACCGCCCGTTGCTGCCGAAGCTGAACATGGTGATTGAGCGCGGGGACAAAATTGCAATTGTCGGCTGCAATGGTGTCGGTAAGTCTACGCTCCTTAAGACTATCCTAGGCGTAATTCCGGCATATAGCGGTAAGACTTATTTGGGAGATTTCCTAAACTCTGCATACTTTCAGCAAGAGGTTAAAGCTGGTAATATTACTCCGATTGATGATGTGTGGAACGAGTTCTCCGGTTTGAACCAACACGAGGTTAGAGCACACCTGGCCCGCTGCGGACTAAAGAACGAGCATATTACCCGTCCGCTAAGCATGCTGAGCGGGGGCGAGCAGGCCAAGGTGCGCCTTTGCAAGCTCATGATGAGAGAAAGCAACTGGATTCTGTTCGATGAGCCTACGAATCACTTGGATGTAGTCGCCAAAGCCGAACTGAAACGCGCGCTGAAAGAATATAAAGGGACCGTTATTCTGGTCTCGCACGAACCTGACTTTTATGAGGACTGGGTCACCAAGACCTGGGATGTTGAACAATGGTCAGGTCAAAAAGTTTAAAAGAATGAGATATGCGGGTAGTGCGGCTGGTATGAAGCTGCACTACCGCTTTTGAATACAAGGAGGGGTTCTGGTGGAGAACCATAGCGGAGGAGATCACGAGAACGTACCTGAGCTGTCACAGGAGGGGAGACGGGATGACCGTTATTCCCGGCAGGAGCGTTTTGCACCCTTTGGACCGGAAGCTCAAGCGAAGCTTGGAAAGTCCAGTGTCCTGGTGGTCGGCGCGGGGGCCCTAGGTACAGGAATGGCCGAGACGCTGGTCCGCAGCGGAGTAGGGCGGTTGGTGATTGTGGACAGGGATTATGTGGAGTGGAGTAATCTGCAGCGCCAGCAGCTGTACACCGAAGAGGATGCCCGGCAGCGAATGCCGAAAGCGGCTGCGGCACAAGCGAGACTCCGGCAGATCAACTCTGAAGTCGTGATTGAAGCTCACGTGATGGATACCAGAGCAGAAGAGTTAGAGGACCTGATTCAGGGGATGGATCTCGTTATGGATGGCACGGATAATTTCGATACCCGGCTGATTATTAACGATATCGCGTTGAAGCATGGGATTCCTTGGATTTACGGAGCCTGTGTCGGCAGTTACGGAATCACCTACACCATACTTCCGGGTGAAACCCCTTGTATGAACTGTCTGCTGGGAACGGTCCCCCTCGGAGGGGATACCTGTGATATCGCCGGCATCCTGCCACAGGCTGTACAGATGGTGACGGCAAATGCTACTGCGGAGGCCATGAAGCTGCTGGGCGGACGAAAGGAACAGCTAAGGCGCAGGCTGCTGACCTTTGATGTCTGGCGGAATGAATATCAGGAAATCGGAGTCAATGCTGCCCGTAAGCAGGAATGTCTATCCTGCGGGAGTCATCCCACATATCCTTATCTAATGGCGGCCAATACGGAACGAAGTGATGTACTGTGCGGCAGGGATACCGTGCAGATCCGGCCCGCTCACCGCCAAAAGCTTGATTTGGCAGAAACGGCAAAGAGACTGAACCGCCTTGGAACCGGTAAGGTTGATCAGAACCCGTATCTGGTTTCTTTTACAGAGGGAGATCATAGAATGGTTGTCTTCGCGGACGGACGGGCTCTTGTACATGGGACAAATGATATTGCAGCTGCCCGTAGCCTGTATCACCGGTATTTTGGATAACTTAATAAACGTAAATGTACATGTAAGAGACTGTTCCGTGAGGAATGGTCTTTTTAATTTGCGGGAACCCTATTCGTAAACTGCGGTAAAAGGGTAGTAGACGTACTCAGGAAATACGGAGGGATATCCGTGAGGGACCGGATCATATGGTACTCGCCTGCCAAGGAAAACATGCACAATGGTATGGTTCATGAAGGAAGCTGGTCGGGGGAACATTCGGCTCTTCGGGATCATTTTCTTCTCGGCCGGGATCTTGAAATGAAAGTAAGCACAGATCTGGAAGATCTGCGCATTCAGTTGACTCCTGATGAGACAGCCCTGCTTGTAGCGGAAATCCCAAATGCTGCCGACTGGGAGGGGTGGCAGGAGGTTTATACGGTTAGGGAGAAAGGGAGACAGCTGCCTGTGGTTATCATCTCTGAAGGCGGAGGTCCGGAAGTCGCAATTGCCGTGTTTGAAGCTGGTGGCAATGAATATATGGATAAGCCTTTGCATCCGGAAGAACTAAGATGTAGAATCCGTAACCTCCTGTCATTGACCGGGCGCCGCCGTCTTGGCAATGAGGTGCTAAGGGTCGATGGTCTGATTCTGGAGCCCACGCGTCGTTATGTCAGCCGTGACGGGGAGGAGAAAAAGCTCACCCCTAAAGAATTCGAGCTCTTGTACTATCTGGTGAGCAATGTCGGTGAAGTATGCCTCCGTGAGGAAATCTTAAGCCAGGTGTGGGGGTACCGTTTCGCTGCAGATACCAACGTAGTTGATGTTTATATCCGGCACCTCCGTCTGAAAGTAGATAAAGGATATCGCAATAAGCTGATTCATACGGTTCGTGGAGCTGGTTATGTATTGCGGGCGCCTGAAGAGGCGCCACTTGAGTAAGACTATAGAGTTACATAGTCAAAATCTGATGGTTATGTGTTGTTACAGTACGCGACGGGCTTTCAGGTATGTTCTTTTCCAGTTGCCGCTGTTCAGATCCGAAATGGTTACACCCGGTGACCCGTAGGTGTGCAGAATCTTACCATTGCCGGCGTAAACTGCTACGTGGGTTACATTGCTGCCATTTGCCCGGCTGCCGCTGGAGAAGAAGAGAAGATCCCCTGGACGCAGGTTTGCTTTGCTGACGGTATATCCCACTTTAGATTGGGACACCGAGGAACGCGGAAGGTTAATGCCATACTTGCCGAAAATATATTTCATAAAGGATGAGCAGTCAAAAGATTTTGTTGTGGAAGTTGATGCGCCAAATTGATAGCGGACGCCCATGTAATTTTTTCCGAGATTAACAATGCTTTGGCCGGTAGATGAAGTGATGGTTGCTGCTGATACTGGTGCTGTGCCGGCTCCTGTCGCCATTAAGGTACTCAGGCCAATCGTGGTGCACATCCCTACGACTATTGCTTGTTTGAACCACTGATGTTTTCTCATGTTGTAATAACCTCCATGGTATGTTTTGTCTAGCTTGCCTGATTCGTAGTATAGCAGGTTATCCAGTCCCTAAATTATGGGTTTGAGGGCTCAAACCCTTGAGCCGCCTGAGTTGGAAGCGTTTTATTAAAAAACCATTAAAAGTTACAAAAAATTAATAATTACAAGTCGAAGGATAAGGAAAAACACTAGAAAACCCTTGATGAATAAGGGGGATCTAGTGTTTTGAAGTTAAAACAAAAGGTTACAACGATGACTCTTAATGCAGCGTAATCTTAATCTTTGCTCTGGATAATAAGAAGTAAGCCACTAGTAATCGAAACAGTTCCCGAGCGGGCAATTAACCTGTTGCTAACACCAAGCGATTGTCCGAGTTTCAATGTAGCGTCCGTGAGAGGGTACTGGAATCCTTCAAGTGTGATTCCGGTAACTTCTGGTGTCAAAGGCAGCAATGAGACATATGTATACCCTTGTTCCTCTACCAAAGCCTGTGAATCAGTCAATGTTATGTAATTGTTCGCATCCATTACGGAGCAAATGATCTGCCGCTGGAGCGCCCGGGTCATCATTTGGATACTTGCCAAAGTATGATCAAGACGGGTTCCAGTAACTCCAACCAGAAGGATTTGTTCGGGCTGTGTACTCATCGCAAGCTCTAGCGCCATTTCGCTGTCTGTTAAATCCTTTAGTACGGGATCGCAAGTTATCGTTTCGCGGCTGAGAGCCTTGATTTCTTCAAGCTCCTCCTGAGTTACAGAATCGAAATCACCGACTGCGATATCAGGCGTAACGCCATGGGATATAAGGAACAATGCGCCTTCATCGGCACCGATTAAGAAATCATCTTCATTAATAGCATTCAGGAATATCGGGTCTAGGTTACCGCCAGCGAAAATTACAGCTCTTTTGGACGACATGACAATCGTTCCTTTCAGTTGTTTTGAAGTTTATGTCCTGCCCCAGTATAATGCAGATTCAAAAGTTGTACAATTGTCCTGGAGAACGCTAAAATAGAAATGTACACTAATCGCCTGAATGTGCTATTTCATATTTCAACTACAGCTGGAGGTGAGAGAGATCGTTAATGTTCTTTTTGTATGCTTGGGTAATATTTGTCGATCACCCATGGCCGAGTCTGTTCTGAGGCACAAGATCAATGAGCGCGGACTATCTCCAAAAATCACAGTGGATTCTGCAGGAACCGGAGACTGGCATATTGGTAAAGCGCCACACGAAGGTACCCGGCGAATGCTTGATCAACACGGGATCAGCTATGAGGGAGTAATGGCCCGTCTAGTCAGCAGTAATGACTTCGAAAAGTTCGATTACATCATTTGCATGGATAATTCTAACGCTATCAACGTCCGTAAGATTGCAGGCGGGGAGCAGGCGGAATTGATGTTCTTTATGGATCTGTTACCGGATGAAGAGCTGAGAGAAGTGCCAGACCCTTATTTTACAGGCAATTTTGAGCAGGTATATGATTTAATTGATGCCGGATGCACGATATTGCTGGACAAGATTATCGCGGAGAAGTTTTAGGCTTGTCTCCAAGCGGTAATCTTGTCCTTGCCGTACAAGTGCGAATATAGAAGAGGCAAAGGCATATTCATGTAAGCGCAACCATTGAAAAGGAATACATAATGTTCCCAGTATGTTCACTTTTTTCTGTTTAAATGTCTTTTAGGTGTTTAAGAAGTAGAGTAACGATTCCGGAAGCTCATTTTGCCAGAAACCCCAAAGATGTCTTCCGTCCTTTTCACGGTAGGAGACAGTTGCACCACGCTGCTCAAGCAGATCTTTGGTTTCCCTATTTATCTGTACAAAATCAAATACACCTGTATCAGATTGGAAATCCGTTTCCTGAAGGCCTACGACCATATTGATATTCAGCCATGACAAATCCTCTTCCGCTGCAATCAATTGACGGGATTCCGGATAGAATGCACCTGAAAGACTGATGACCTGGTTGAACAAACCTGGATATGAAAGTGCGATATGAAGCGATACACTTCCTCCCAGAGAGTCACCGGCAATGATACGTCCACCTGTTTCATGACTCACCGGATAATTATGTTCGATATAGGGAATAATTTCTTCGGCAAAGCAAGTGAGATAAGAATGGAACCGGCTGCCGAAAGGTGCATACTCCTGTGTTCTGACAGAAATATCGACTTCGACACCCACTATAATGAAAGGCTTGATGCCTTCTTCCAGAATCAGTCTTCCGGCAAGTGTAGCAATACGGCCAAAGTTAAAGAATTCTTCACCGTCCTGGCAATAGACCACCGGATAACTTTGGGCTTCATTATAGCCTGGAGGCAGATAGATTCGCAGTTTGCGGTTCTCCTGCAGATGCTCGCTCCAAATGGTTTGCTTCAATATTGTACGTTTCAGAAAAACAGGTTCACTCATTGTCGTCACGTCGCCTTTCTTGTCGGTTTTTGCATTAATACAGTCATTAAGCTAAATTAAGCCACGGAACAGGTGTGTTAAATGTCATATACTTGTTGATGAAAGAAGAAACTGTTATACAATTATTTAAAAACTGTAGTACATACAAAAATGAACTGAGCATAAATATTATGCGTATTTCTTTGACGAAATGTATAAAACAGGTGTATAATAATTCTATAACAGAGGTAGCTGATATTCAAATTTTTTTATTGAGGTGAAGATAATGAGCAAAGTTCCTTATGAAGTGTATACAGAGGATGTGGAAGCTCTTTCGGTGCTTTCTCCGGATGGAGAGGTTATCAACAAGGACAAACTTCCAAACCTTACAGACGATCAATTGAAAGAAATTATGTACCGCATGGTATTCACCCGTACTTGGGATGACCGTGCCGTTAATCTTGGCCGACAAGGCCGACTTGGCTTCTACGCTCCGGTTTCCGGCCAGGAAGCAACAATGATCGGCAGTGAATTCGCCCTTCAGAAAGAAGATTTCGTCTGCCCGGGTTATCGTGATATTCCACAGCTTGTATGGCATGGACTTCCGCTATACCAAGCTTTCCTGTACTCCCGCGGCCACCAGCATGGCGGTCAAATTCCGGATGGTGTCAATGTATTGATGCCGCAAATTATCATCGGTGCGCAGATCCTGCATGCTACCGGAATTGCAATGGGCTTTAAATTAAAGAATCAAAAGAATGTAGCTATTACCTACACTGGTGACGGCGGCTCCTCCGAAGGTGACTTCTATGAAGGCCTGAACTTTGCAGGACGCTTTAAACTTCCGGTTATCTTCTTTGTTCAAAATAACGGTTATGCGATCACAACTCCGTTTGCGAAACAAACCGCTGCCAAATCCATCGCTCATAAAGCGATTGCTGCCGGTATTCCCGGAATCAAAGTAGACGGTATGGATATCTTTGCCGTAATCGCTGCTGTGCAGGAAGCTGCTGAGCGCGCACGCAATGGCGAAGGTGCTACTTTGATCGAAGCTGTAACTTACCGTTTCCGTCCGCATTCCCTTTCCGACGATGCCAGTAAGTACCGTTCGAAAGAAGAAGAAGGACAATGGAACGAGAAGGATCCGATTGCCCGCGTTGCCAAGTATTTGGAGAAGAAGGGCCTTTGGACCGAACAAGACACTCTGCGCGTGAGAGAAGAAGCGAAAGCGACGGTCAACGAGCAGATCAAAAAAGCGGAGCAAACCGAAAAAATGACCGTATCCGGCTTGATCGACAGCATGTTCGAGGTTACTCCGAAACATCTGGAAGAGCAAAAAGCCGATTTTGAATAAGGGGGATATCAGGCAATGGCACAAATGAATATGAAAGAAGCAATCCGTGACGCCATGCGCGTTGAACTGAATCGAGACCCGGGCGTACTTATCTTCGGAGAAGACGTAGGTAATGTAGGTGGCGTATTCCGTGTAACGGAAGGGCTGCAAAAAGAATTCGGCGAAGACCGTGTATTCGATACTCCGCTGGCTGAATCCGCAATCGGCGGTCTTGCTGTCGGTCTTGGCGTACAAGGCTTCCGGCCTATCGCAGAAATTCAGTTCGTCGGCTTTATCTTTGAAGCACTTGATCAAATTGTAATCCAAGCCGCTCGCATGCGCTATCGTTCCGGCGGTAAATATAATTCTCCTGTTGTATTCCGTACTCCATTTGGCGGCGGCGTAAAAGCGGCTGAGCTGCATACTGATTCGCTGGAAGGCCTGATCGCGCAAAGCCCTGGGATCAAGGTGGTTGTTCCTTCTAATCCATATGATGCGAAGGGCCTCCTGATTGCGGCGATTCGTGATAACGACCCTGTATTCTTTATGGAGCATTTGAATCTGTATCATGCGTTCCGCGCTGAAGTTCCGGAAGGAGAATATACCGTTGAGCTGGGTAAGGCGAATGTTGTCCGTGAAGGTTCGGACGTCACCATTGTTACCTACGGCTTGATGGTACATACTTGCACCAAAGCCGCGGATCAGCTTGAAAAAGAAGGTATCAAAGTTGAGGTCATCGACCTCCGTACGGTCAGCCCGATCGATATCGATACGATTATGGAATCGGTGAAGAAGACTAACCGCGTCATCGTGGTACAGGAAGCGCAGAAGAGCGCAGGTGTGGCTGCTGAAGTCATTGCTCAAATTAATGAAAAAGGTATTCTCCATCTGGAAGCGCCAGTATTGCGCATCGCAGGTCCGGATACCGTGTATCCATTCGCGCAAATTGAAGATACATGGCTTCCAAACCCTGCCCGTATTATCGCAGGTGTGAAGAAAGTACTGGATTTCTAATAAATAATCAGCTCTTATTCCCATAAGGAGGTTTTCGAAGTGGCAAAGTTTGAATACCGGTTCCCTGAACTGGGCGAAGGTCTGCATGAAGGCGAAATTATCAAAATGCATATCAAACCCGGCGATAAAGTAACGGATGACGATATAGTTATGGAAGTGCAAAACGATAAGGCGGTTGTAGAGGTACCGTGTCCGGTAAACGGCACAGTGCTGGAAGTTCTCACTAAAGACGGCCAAGTCTGTCGTGTCGGAGAAGTTGTAGCGATTATTGATGCGGAAGGCGATGTTCCTGAACAGGAAGGCGGCCATGCTGAAGAACACGGTTCCCAGGAAGCAGATGCGGCAAAAGGAAGTGCGGACACAACAGCTTCCCCTGCAGCTACAAGTCCTGTTGATGCGAAGGAAGGCGGAGCAGCTGCAAGTGCAGTGCCGGCCCCTGACCGCGATGTTCTGGCAACACCAGGTGTACGCAAATTCGCTCGCGACAATAGCGTAGATATTTCTAAAGTGAACGGCACCGGCAAGAACGGCAAGATCACTCAAGAGGATGTACAAGCATTCTTAAGCGGTGGGGCACCAGCAGCAGCTCCGGTGGTAACTGAAGCGGCAGCACCTGCAGTTGAAGCGAAAGCTGAGACTAAAGTTGCAACGGCAGCAGCACCTGTGGGCAATGTCAGCCTTGAAGAAGAGCGTGTTCCATTTAAAGGCATCCGTAAAGCAATTGCCAATGCCATGGTTAAATCTGCATATACAGCACCGCATGTTACAATCATGGATGAAGTGGATGTTACTGAATTGGTAGCTTTCCGTGCACGCATGAAGCCTGTTGCCGAGAAGAAAGGCGTGAAGGTTACTTACCTTCCGTTTATCGTTAAAGCACTGGTTGCGGCATCCCGTGAGTTCCCGGCGCTTAACGCAATGATTGATGAAGAATCGAATGAAATTGTCTACAAGAAGTACTACAACATCGGTATTGCTACAGACACAGACAACGGCTTGATCGTTCCTGTTATTAAAGATGCTGACCGTAAGAGTATTTGGATGATTGCAAGTGCAATCAGTGATCTTGCTCTGCGTGGACGTGACGGCAAACTGGCTCCTCATGAAATGAAAGGCAGCACCATCTCCATCAGCAACATCGGTTCCGCTGGCGGTATGTTCTTCACACCGATCATCAACTTCCCTGAAGTAGCGATCCTCGGTACTGGACGTATTACGGAGAAACCGGTTGTCAAGAATGGTGAGATTGTAGCCGCTCCGGTTATGGCCCTATCCTTAAGCTTTGACCACCGGATTATTGACGGTGCAACTGCACAGAACTTCATGAATTACATTAAGACCTTGCTTGCTAATCCTGATATGTTAGTTATGGAGGTGTAATATATGGTAGTAGGAGACGCTTCACTCGATATTGACACATTGGTAATTGGTGCAGGTCCCGGCGGATATGTGGCAGCCATTCGTGCAGCCCAGCTTGGACAAAAAGTACTGATCGTAGATAAATCGGAACTCGGCGGCGTATGTTTGAACCGCGGCTGTATTCCTTCCAAAGCACTGATCGCTGCTGCTCATCAATTTGAATCCGCACAGCATGGAGAAGTATTCGGTATTTCCGCCGAGAACGTGAAAGTGGATTGGGCGAAGACTCAAGAATTCAAGAACGGCGTTGTAAAGAGAATGACCAGCGGCGTTACCAGCCTGATGAAAGGCAATAAAATCGAAGTGTTCAGCGGTGAGTGCATGTTCATCAGCGATACGGAAGCCCGTGTGTTTAACGACCACGAATCTCCGCGTTACCGCTTTAAGCACTGCATTATCGCGACAGGATCCCGTCCGATTGAACTGAAGCCTTTCCCGTTTGGCGGACGCATACTGTCCTCCACTGAAGCGCTTGACCTTCCGGAAATTCCGAAGAGCATGATCGTAATTGGTGGCGGATATATCGGTGCAGAGCTTGGCCAAATGTACTCCAAATTCGGAACCAAGGTTACGATTATCGAAGGTCTGGACACTGTACTTCCTGGCTTCGACAAAGACATGACTCGTCTGGTTGCCAAGAACATGGCGAAGACAGGCATCGAAATTGTGACCAATGCCAAAGCTGAAAGTGCGGTTCAGAACGACAAAGAAGTTACCGTTAAGTATTCCGTGAATGGGGAGTCCAAAGAAGTGACTGCAGATTACCTGCTGGTTACCGTGGGACGCCGCCCGAATACAGATGGTGAACTGGGTCTCGATCTGATCGGTCTGGAGCTTGACGAACGCGGACTCGTGAAAGTCGACCACCAAGGCCGCACTAACATTCCGAATATCTTCGCTATCGGAGATATCGTTCCAGGTCTTGCCCTGGCGCATAAAGCTTCTTACGAAGGTAAAATTGCCGCTGAAGCGATCGCAGGACATAAATCCGTAGTGGATTACAAAGTGATTCCGGCTGTTGTGTTCACAGATCCTGAATGCTCCAGCGTCGGCCTGACCGAGAAAGAAGCGAAGGATAAAGGCTATAATGTGAAGGCAGGCAAGTTCCCGTTCGCAGGTAACGGCCGTGCAGTATCACTGAACAGTCCAGAAGGCTTTATCAAGATTGTAGCGAATGCTGATAACAATCTGGTGCTTGGCGCACAAATCGTCGGCATCGAAGCCTCTAACCTGATTGCAGAGCTGGGACTCGCGATTGAAATGGGTGCAACCCTAGAAGATATCGCATTGACTATCCATGCACATCCAACTCTTGGCGAAATCGTCATGGAAGCGGCTGAACTGGTAGAAGGCCACCCGATTCATGTGATGAAATAACCAATAAAGGCTTGCCTCAGCAAGCTGGATTAGAAGGTGTCCCATCTGCTATTAACTTGGCGGGGGCACCTTCTTTTTAATTAATCTTACGGTTGTGAAGGGAATAAGGGTTAATGGAGTGGGTATAAGCGAGAGGAATAATCGCTATGTCAATGTCCTCAGCCATTCTGCTGACGGGTATACCTGAGATAGCCTGTTCGGGATATGTAAGCAGGAACTCGAAGGCAGAGCTGCCTGTCGAGTATCCGCATCTCATGCTTTTACAATCTTCAGATGATCTAATAAGTACTTGATATCCTCAACAATCATTCGGAGCGTTCTGCCTAGAACATTCTACGAACAGGTTGAAGTAACTGGCGCCAATCCATCATGTTTGATCTGCGACGGCGTTTCATGCTAAAGGCAGTAGCCCCGAGTCCGATGGCAATTAATGACATGATCGTTCTCCGCGATGTCCATTTCATTGCTTACACCACCTTTCGTGTATTTAAATGCTGATGAAGTTGTACAAGCTTTATTTTGCGTATGATCTGATCCCTTCATTCATGGAAATAATGTTGGTTCCGTCCGCCTGGGTCATGGTAAACTGATAAAAGAAAAAAAGAGAGGGGCGTATTACTGTTGCGCAACTATTTGGATTTACTTCAGGATATATTGGATCACGGAGCTACAAAGAGCGACCGGACAGGCACCGGAACCATTTCCGTGTTCGGACGCCAGCTGCGCTTCGATCTGAATGAGGGCTTCCCTCTGATGACTACTAAGCGGATTCATCTGAAATCGGTTATTCATGAACTGCTGTGGTTCCTGAAGGGTGAGACGAACATTGCCTATCTGAAGGAGAATGGTGTCTCCATTTGGGATGAATGGGCGGATGAGAACGGAGAGCTTGGACCGGTGTACGGATCGCAGTGGAGGGCTTGGGAGAGTGCAGATGGCCGGCATATCGACCAGATTACGAGTGTAATTGAATCCATCAGAAATAACCCCGATTCCCGCCGTCATATTGTCAGTGCATGGAATGTAGGGGAGATCGAGCAGATGAAGCTGCCGCCTTGTCACTTTGTATTTCAGTTCTATGTAGCGGACGGCAAGCTGTCCTGTATGTTAACCATGCGTTCGGTGGATTCCTTTTTGGGATTGCCATTTAACATAGCAAGTTATGCGCTGCTCACCCATATGGTCGCCCAGCAAACAGGGCTTGAAGTCGGAGATTTCATCTGGTCTGGCGGAGATGTACACATCTACAACAATCATTTGGAACAAGTGGCTACACAGCTGTCCCGTGAGCCTTATGCACTGCCGAAGCTGAAGATTCTCCGTAAGCCTGAATCGATTTTTGATTATACATTCGAAGACTTCGAATTCACGGATTATGTCTATCACCCGGGCATCAAAGCTCCGGTGGCCATATAATAAGGAGGTAGCAGCTTGGGCATCAGTATGATTTGGGCTATGGGGTCAAATGGCGTAATCGGCAAAGACAATGATATGCCTTGGCATTTGCCGCGTGATTTCGCTTTTTTCAAAGCTGAAACTCTGGGCAAAACAATGCTGATGGGGCGCAGGACATGGGATTCGCTTGGAGGGAAACCGCTGAAGGGCAGAAGAAGCCTGGTGATGACCCGTGACACGCGTTTCGCTGCAGAGGGTGCCAAAGTAGTTCATACGGTAGACCAGGCCCTGGAAGAGGCTGTTTCAGGCGATGAGTTGATGGTTATCGGTGGGGCTGAAATTTACCGTATGATGCTTCCGCATGCCGATAAACTAATTGTTACCTTAATTGAAGAGGAATTTGCGGGAGATACATTTTTTCCGGAGGTGGACTGGAGTCTTTGGCGGGAGATCTCGCGGACAAAGGGAATCCGGGATGAGAACAATCCGTATGATTACTACTTTGTTGTATACGAACGTTCGGAATCATAAAATCAGCTTTTCTCTGACATCACATGTGAAATAGTACAAACAATCAGCAAATTAATCCATTACTGTGCAAAAGTAATGAATGCTACTATAATTAAAATTAGTAATATCGGATTATATGCTAAAGAGAATGTACGGAATAACTCTTGCGGTAAATCGCATTATGTTAGAATGTACTATACATTAACATGAAGAGAACGGATGGGGGTAACGTAAATATGTCTACGCCAACAGGATTTATGGAGTATAAACGTCAGCTCCCTGGGGATCGTGAGCCAGAGCAGCGTGTAAAGGATTGGGAAGAGTTCCATCACCACTTATCGGAAGAAGAATTGCGCACACAGGGCGCACGTTGTATGGATTGCGGCACACCTTATTGCCACACGGGGATTGATATGGTTGGAGGCACCTCCGGTTGCCCGCTTCACAATCTGATTCCGGAATGGAATAATCTGGTCTACCGCGGACTTTGGAGAGAAGCACTCGAGCGTCTGCTGAAGACAAATAATTTCCCTGAATTTACTGGAAGTATTTGTCCGGCACCTTGTGAAGGTTCCTGTACCGTTGGACTGATCGGACAGCCCGTGACTATCAAGACCATTGAACTAGCCATTATTGATAAAGGCTTTGAGGAAGGGTGGATTGTTCCTACCCCTCCAGAGAAACGTACCGGCAAGAACGTTGCCATTGTAGGATCAGGTCCTGCAGGCCTCGCAGCAGCAGCCCAATTGAATAAAGCGGGCCACACCGTAACGGTGTACGAACGCAGTGACCGTATCGGCGGTTTGCTGACGTACGGCATCCCGACGATGAAGCTGGACAAGCGGGTTGTACAACGTCGCGTGGATCTGCTCGCTGCAGAAGGTGTTAATTTCGTAGTAAATACAGAGATTGGCAAGGATATCCCGGCACAGCAGTTGGTCGACGAATTCGATGCGGTTGTCCTGTGTGGCGGAGCAACGAAGGCTCGTCGCTTTAACATTGAAGGCAGCGAACTGAACGGTGTAATGTATGCCATGGATTATTTGAATGGCACGATCAAGAGCTACTTAAACTCCAACTTCGAGGATGGGAACTACATTAGCGCAGCAGGCAAAGATGTAATCGTTCTGGGCGGTGGTGACACAGGCTCTGACTGTGTTGCAACAGCATTGCGCCATGCCTGCAGCAGCATCACTCAGTTCGGTACTCATGATAAAGCGCCACTTGAACGTGACCCTATTGCTAACCCTTGGCCGCAATTCCCGAATGTATACACACTTGATTATGCACAGCAGGAAGCTAAGGCGCTTTTCGGAGATGACCCCCGTGAGTTCTCGATCATGACCACTAAATTTGTCGGCGACGATGAAGGTAACCTGAAAGAGCTGCACACGGTAAGAATTCACCGTATGGTAGATGAGACAGGCCGCAAGATTTATCAGCCGGTCCCAGGTACAGAGGCTGTGTATCCTGCACAACTTGCGCTGATTGCCATCGGTTTCGACGGTCCGGAACAGGAAGTCATTCAGGAACTGAATCTTGAAACGGACCGCCGTACGAATGTGAAGGCACGATACGGCAAGTTCAACACCAATGTGGATAAAGTGTTTGCCGCTGGTGACATGCGCCGTGGACAAAGCCTTGTGGTCTGGGCAATCCAAGAAGGCCGCGAAGCTGCCCGTGAAGTAGATAAGTATTTGATGGGATCTACCGTCCTAGTATAATGATATATTGTCATAATCAAAGAGCAGCCTATGCGCAAGAATTTGCGTGTAGGCTGCTCTTATCTTCATAGTTAATTCTTTTTACTCTTGCTCTTGGATTTTAAACTTAGAGAGCTTATTCAGTAAATCTTTGACCATGTGAGTTAGTGCTTCAGAAGAAGATGAAATCTCCTCCATAGAAGCTAATTGCTCTTGTGCAGCTGCGGCCACATTCGTAGAATTACCCATGGTGTCATTAGCGATTTTTGCCAGCTGATTGACTGTTGTCGAGACATGGTGAGAGCTGGAAGACATTTGTTCGGATGAGGAGGAGACCTCTTGGATTTGGTCATTGACTTGTTCAATTTCTGCTAATATAGATTGGAACAATTGACCGCTTTCTCTTACGAAATCGACACCTTTATTCATTTCTGCAGTTCCAGAGGCCATATTGTCGATTGCAATGCCTGTACGATCCTTTATTTCTTCGATTAGACTCGCGATATCGATCGCCGCCTCTTTGGTCTGATCTGCCAGCTTCCGCACCTCATTGGCAACAACTCCGAAGCCGCGGCCATGCTCGCCTACACGAGCCGCTTCGATAGCGGCATTGAGGGCCAATAGATTCGTCTGCTGGGCGATGTTCGTGATCAGTCCTACAATCCCACCGATTTCTTCTGATTTGGTTCCGAGAATGCGAAGGGATTTCTCAGACTGTACTGCAGCTTGTTGCATGGATTCCATCTGGCTAACGGCTTCCTGTATTTTAACTCTACCCGTTCTGGTCTGTTCAGAGGCCGCGGTTGCTGACGCAGATGCTGTACCCGAGGATTCGGCAATTCGCTGAATCCCAAGAGTCATTTCTTCCATTTCTTTGACCGTATTTCCTGAATGATGGAACTGTGATTCTGCACCGTTCGCTACTTCCTGTATCGCAATGGCGATTGACTCAGATGCTTTCCCAGTTTGATCCGCACTGGAAGAGAGTTGTTCCGTTGTTGAACCAACCGATAGTGCCAGCTCAGCAATTAATTGGAACATGTTTTTCAGTTTGATTGTCATTTCATTGAAATGGACGGCTAAGTCGGAAAATTCATCATTTCCTTTAACCTGCATGAACTGTGTCAAATCCCCGTCTGCCATTAGCTTCATCTTGCCGCCAAGCTCGAGTAATGGACGTCTTACCCAATGCCGGATTAATACTGTAATAAATACACTAAGCAACAGCAAGGCTCCAAAGGCAATCAGCCACGAAATGTTCCGGCTATGATTGTACGCATTGTTAAGATAACTTTCCGGTACAACCGTTTCCACATACCAGTTGAGTCCTTCATCATCCAGATCTATTGGATCGAGGGAGCGCATGACTTTTTCGCCGTTGGGTTCGGTTGAATACATGATTTTCCCTGTACTTCCTTGTGTTTCATTCCAAAACGCTGTTTTTTCAGGGGTATCTCCATAAGGTTTTGCCAGTAAATCCGGATAGGCTGCATTGGCGGCGTAACTACCATCCTGGGCTATAAGAGATATGTAACCTGCATCCATTTGGAATGATTCAGCCTGCACTTGCAGATCCGCCAGAGGAAGACCTGTGCCGATAACACCTAAGAAGTTCCCGTCCTTATCCAGGATGGGTAGCACAACGGATGAGAAGAGGGAAACTTCTTGCTCCGTTCCATAGTTTGTAGGCTTAACAACTGTGAATTTTTTGGTTTGCTTGGGTATCAAATAATAATCGGCAAGTCCTGGAGTATTAAGGTCCCCGAGCTGTGAAACAGTAAATTGATCCTTGACCAAGGTGATAAAAGCAGCGAACCGGCCAGTTTCATTAGTATATGCATTTTTGCTTGCGTATTCTTTGTCTTTACCATCAAAAGCGTTAGGCTCCCAGGCAACAAAAAGCCCGGACAAATCGGAATTGATCTTTAAAGTATTTTGAAGCAAATCGACGGTTTCTTCTCTGGTTAGGGATTGAGTTGCCTGAGACTCCTGAAGCATGGCTGAAAGAGTTTGAAGAGTTCCAAGCAAGTTAACTATATGTTCTTTAAATTCGCTGGAATACTCTATTCCGGAAATGCGGGCATCCATCTCACTTTTGTCGCTGCTGACAGCATGCAGTTGTTTCAGGTTGAACATGATAATTGCGGAGAAGCTGATTGTTAGTAGTAAAATGACCATCAATACCAGTTTTGTTGATAATGTAGCGCGTCTGTTGTTTGAAGAAGTTCGGAAAATAGTTTGTTGCAAGATGCTCTTATTTTTATTCATATTCGTGTCCTCCAATGGATTCATTCGTTTTCAAATGTAGTGGTTTATTAATTCACATGATAGATTACAAATATGAAAAGTTTATATAAATGAATCGATATAAATCTGAAAATGCTATCTTTTTGCTGGAGCAGTGTAATTCGGTGACATCCTATCAGTAGCTTCATTAAAAAACAGCCGATTTAATGGTATAATAGAACACTGGTGACTATGAATGATGGTTTAGATAAGAACAAAGTTTAAGGGGCGATTGTTTTTGAAGACATTGATTATTGCGGAAAAACCGGATATGGGGCGGAATATCGCTGCCGCAATAGAGCCAAAGGCCAAAAATCACCGTTCCTATTTAGAAGGGGAGCAGTACATTATTACCTGGGCGATCGGCCATCTGGTCGGACTTGCGGAGCCGGAAGCCTATGATTCTAAATATAAAAAATGGAACATCAATGATCTGCCGATCATACCAGAGCAATTTAAGCTCATCCCTAACGCCAGAACCTTAGATCAGCTTAAGGTAATTGGCGAACTCGCCAAGCGCAGTAATCTGCTGGTGAACTCCTGCGATGCCGGGCGGGAAGGACAACATATCTTCTCCCTGATTCAGCGGCATTTGGAGCTGGGACAGCCTGTAAAGCGGTTATGGATTTCTGATTTGACACCGGAGACTATCCGCAAGGGATTTGCAGAGCTGAAGGATGGGGCGGAGTACGAGAATCTGACGAAAGCAGCCAAAGCACGTAGTGAAGCGGATTGGCTCATCGGGATGAACGGGTCCCGCGCCTTTACTACGAAGCATAATGTACTGCTGTCCGTGGGCCGGGTACAGACCCCGGTGCTTGCTTTGATCTATGACCGCCAAAAGACGATAGAGGCGTTCGCTTCTCTTAAATTTTTTGAAGTGGAAGGGCATTTTGCTCAAGGGGATATGACCTACAAAGGAATGTGGCAGGGAGACCGTCTTACGGATGGTGCTAAAGCTGAGGCTTTGGCTGCGAAGGTTAAGGGTCAGCCGGGACGGGTGATCTCTTATGAGGTCAAGGATACGAAGGAGTATCCCACGAAGCTTTATGATTTGACGCTGCTTCAACGTGAGGCGAATGGCAAATATGCTTTTTCCGCTAAAAAGACACTTGATATTGCTCAGGCGCTTTATGAAAAGCACAAGGTCATCTCGTATCCGCGGACGAATTCCAACTATGTGACTGAGCAGAACATCCCGGAAATGCACAAAACGCTGTCAGCGCTTCAAGGGACGGCCTATGACGAATGGGTGAAGGGTGCTAATCGTAATCTGGTCCATAAAGGGAATAAATTTATCTGCAATCCGTCGAAGGTTGAGGATCACCATGCGATCCTGCCGACTTACCGCAAACCATCAGGACTTAGCGCGGATGAGCAAAAGCTATATGATTTGATTGTTCGCCGTTTTCTTTCGCAGTTCTATCCCGCAGCGGAATACAAGGTTCACACGGTATTAACCGGGGTTGAAGAGGAGACCTTCAAGACAACTGTCAAGGAGCTGCTCAGCTTGGGGTGGAAGGTAATTTATGCCGACCAGAAGAAGGATAAGGTCAAATCTTCTAAATCCAAATCAAAAGAAGACGAAGAGGAAGAGGAGATTGAGGTTAGCGAGCCGTTCTCGATAAACTCTGAGGCAGATGTGTTATGCGCCGATGCCATTGTTAAGGAGAAGGACACACAGCCTCCGAAGCATTATACCGAGGGAACCTTGCTGAAAGCCATGGAGAGCGCGGGCAAGCAGATAGAGGACGAGGAGCTGCGCGATGTAATGAAGGATTCGGGGCTGGGCACTCCGGCAACACGGGCAGCGACGATTGAGCGGCTGAAGAATGTCGGCTACATTGAAATGCAAGGTAAAAAGATTGCCATTACCCAAAAGGGCCGAACGGCCATTGAACTGATTCGCGCAGCAGGGATTGAGTTGTTAACCTCACCGGAAATGACAGGCCAATGGGAACGGCGTCTGAATGAGATAGCCCGGGGTACGGCTTCCGATGGACAATTTATGGAGAACGTCAAAAGATTCGCTACGATGATAGTGGACAAGGTTCGTGTACAGTCCCGGGCCGCCAAAACCTCATTCGAGGGTGCTGCACCTGCAGCGGCAGAGACGAAGGGACGAAGCCGTACCGCGGCTCCACGTAAAACAGCCGGCACAGCGAAGGCGGCATCTTCCGCACAAACGAGTGAGGACACTTCTGGCCCGAAAACGATTGGCAGTTGTCCTCGTCCCGGGTGTGGTGGAGTGATCTTCATGGGGCGCAAAGGGTACGGGTGCTCGAACTACAAGGAAGGCTGCAAGTTTGTCATTTGGAAAGAAAACCACGGACGCACCTTAACCGATACACAGGTGAAATCGCTGATCGGCAAAGGGCAGACCAGTAAGCTGAAGTTGCTCTCTGAGGATGGAACATCTTCAGTGGAAGCCAAACTAATCCTTAAAGATACGGCGACAGGAGAACTTGGGATTGAGCCGTAACTTTTAAGTCGAGCATATTGGAAAAAGGGTGATGACAGCCGAACTGGCTATCATCACCCTTTTATATTAGTTGCACCTATGCTGCTTATTCGCTGTTAATTGCTTGCTGATGCAAGCTGTGCATCAATGGAGCCGGTCAGACTTTCATAGGAGGAGTCCTTCAGAAGCTCACCGTTTACCATGAACTTAGGAGTTCCATTGACCCCGTATGATCCGGCGATCTTGAAATCTTCCTTCACGTCAAACATGAAGGTGCGATTCTTAACGTCAGCGGCGAACTGGTCGTAGTCGATGCCGTCGATATTCTTTTTGACGAAATCAAGTATGAACTTTTCAGTTGCCCATATCTTGGTTTCATCGCCTTGATTGGCGTATAGCTTGTGCGCGTATTCCCAGAACAAGTCATTGCTCTGTTTGTAAATGGCTTCACCCGCACTGGCGGCGAGATAGGAATCCCGGTCCAGGAAAGCGTAGTTCATAAAGAAAAACTCAACCTTACCCGTATCCACATAATCCTTAATGAATTGATCCAGATAGGTGTCTGTCCATTTCTTGCAGGCGGGGCATTTGAAATCTGCGAATTCGATGACCTTAACGGTAGCGCTGCTGCTGCCAAGGTGGGGTTGTTTCTCATATTTGAGACCATCTACTACAATTTGTCCTTTGACTTCAGTGTAATTAGGCAGGTTCTCCAGCTCTGAGGCGTCGCTATCCTTCCCGGCATTTACGATTCCGAAGACTGCTGCCAGAATGACTACAACTACGATTGCTAATAGCATTGGTAAGGCGAATTTATTATTCGGTGCCCACTTTTGTTTGAAAATGTTCTTCATGTATTCCCTCCTGCACAAAATGAAATCTATTTAGCTCAAAATAGTATAAGCATTTTGGCTGGAGAATTATATGCTTTTTGTAACACAATTTCCTAATAATTACCCGTGATTTTTGTTCTTCTGCTGAAGGGTGGCACGGATAACAGGAGGAACCTCACGGATGGAGGAGATGGTAGTAACAGATTGCTGCATCTCGCGCTGCAGTTCAATCATGTTATACAGCCATTCATTCTGCTGCTTCAAATAGATGCTGTTAATACCGGCTGTTACTGCAGGAAGTACATCGGTACGCAGGGAATTTCCAATCATCCAGGTACGCTTACGGTCAAATTTGTGGCTGGTTAGAATATCCTCAAGCGACTCTACATTTTTATGCTGGCGGATATAGATCCGGTCATCGAAATAAGCATCCAGCTTCATTTGTTCGATTTTACGCTTCTGGATTGTATCATCACCGCCGGTATATAAGTACAGGTGATGACCGTCTTGCTTAAGGGTATCCAAGGTTTCAACCATGCCGGGATAAGCTTCAATCTCCTGGTCATAAACGCTCATACCCAGCTTCATTAACTGCTGCTCCTGAAATGCTTCAGCCGGGCGGTTATATTTCTGGCAGAAATGACGGTAAGTCGCGATTAGGGATTTAGGGAAATTATCACTTGCAAGCCCGCTGGTATTTACGGTCTCCACATCAATTTCAACCTGTTTCTGCCGGAAATCTGCAGTAGTTGGACCAAAATCTTTAAACCAGTCACCCATCATTTCGAAGTATTGCCCCAGGATAAGGTCGAAATATTTGTTGCAATGAACTAGAGTATCGTCAAGGTCAAAGATTATTTGTTGAGTCATATACTTCATCGTTCTCACTCCTTTTGCATCTCTCTATGTTGATATTATAAACGAATATAGGACTCAAGGAACATTTGCAGCTCAGAAGCCCCATCGGGACGGATACTGAACCTCTCGTTCGATTCCTCCCGCAGATGGATGCGGAGTAGTCCTGCCACCCGCAACATCATTAGATGGTGCATCAGCATCTCACCGGATTGATTTAGCTCCGACTGCATCTCCCATAGTGATTTAGGCTCATGCGCGACGTACCGAAGCAGTTTAAGGCGGTTGGGATCGGATAAGGCTTTGGTCATCCGCAGCAGGACAGTAGGAGGTTCATCCTCATTCTCTACAGGCACCTCAACGGGATATTGAATCAGCATCAGTGTTTTATAGAAGCAATACGTATTGATGGGCCGGTTATGTACTGTCGGGAGCAGTACAATGGTCTGCAGCTCCGGTATATCTTCTATGACAACACCGCCAGAGGCGTATTCAATGAGCGCGATCGGGTCCATTTTGCTCAGGAGCATTTTCTTCTCAGCAGCATCTTCAATCAATAAAGGGAGCATCTGATTCTCCACATGCCGGAAGTAATGTTCATGCCACAAACGCAGTAACGGGCCATATCCGTCTTTTATCCGGCGGCACTCTTCAAGTGTGAATTCATGGAAGAAAGGGAGCAGCCGTTCATGCCAATCCTCGAGTGAACCCGATTCCAGTCCGTCAATAAACTGGACCACATTGTCAGAAGGACCGGCATCGTAAGCCCAGGCATACAGTACATCGTAATCGTTAAAGGGCCAGTCCGCGGCCTGAAGCATTTGAGCTGTCTTATGCGGAGGAATCCGGTTCTCCACATCGCGTACCCAATCGGGGCCGATATCCAGATTGGAGATCCACTTCCGGGTCACATATAACATAAAGCTGTCAATAAGCTCATAAACCGGTGAAACGTCTATTTTTAATTCGTATTTCAGAGTGCATTCCTCCCAGTAAATCCGTCACTTCTGTATATTATCTCTTGTTTTGAATGGGGTTGTCCACTATAATGTTGGGTGTTTGCCGATTGATGACAGAAATTATAACCATGTTAAACATAGGAGGATTTATTCGTGTCAGCTCTTTCAGCCTCAACATCTACACGTAACGGCAAGCTGCATTACTTCATTCTTATCACGGTGATTGTGTCTGCAGGCCTTAGCCAAGGGTTGCTTCTTCCTGTGCTCTCCATTCTTTTGGAGCAAAAAGGGGTCTCATCCTCGCTAAATGGACTGAACGCCACATCATTATATATCGGCTCGTTCGCAATGACGCTTATTGCAGAACGGGTACTTGGAGCCGTTGGCTTCAAGAAGCTGATTGCTTCCGGCATTAGCCTCGTGCTCGTTTGTCTGCTGCTCTTTCCACTGCTGCCTGGAATCAGAGCATGGTTTATTCTCCGCCTGTTAGTTGGTGTCGGTGATTCGGCGATTAACTATGCTGCGCAGCTGTGGGTGCTCTTGATGACACCTCCTGAGCATCGCGGCCGCAATCTTTCCTTATATGGCATGTCGTATGGACTGGGCTTCAGCTTGGGTCCGGTGGGGATCAGCCTGCTGCGGTTTGGACAATCGGTTCCGTTTATAGCGCTGGCATGTCTTTTTGGCCTTGTATTGTTTCTCACTCTAGCCAAACTTCCTCATTCGCACCCGGACAAAGCAGAAGGCGGGGAGAGCCAGGTTAAACGGTTTGGCCGAAGCTATAGTCTTGCTTGGTATGCCTTAATTCCCGCACTCTTATACGGATATATGGAGGCGACACTAAATAGCAGCTTCCCTGTATACGGATTACGCATAGGATTCAGCGAAGATCAGATTGCAGCGATTTTACCTTTTGCCGGAATTGGCGGCCTGCTTCTGCAACTTCCACTCGGACTATGGAGCGACCGCTATGGGCGTAAGAAAATTCTGATGGTGGCAGGAATTAGCGGGGGGCTGGCATTCACACTGCTGCCACTGGCCGGTAACCATTTTATGATTACTCTGTTACTGCTGGTTGTAGCCGGCGGATTCGTGGGTTCGTTCTTCTCTCTTGGCCTTGCCTATGCAGCAGATATTCTTCCCCGTAACCTGCTTCCTGCAGCGAATGTTGTATCATCCTTTCATTTCAGTGCAGGCAGTATTATCGGCCCCGGGATTGGAGGATTGCTCTTGGAGTATGGCTGGGGAGGCGGGTTGCTGGGACTTATGGGAGGATTATATTTACTATTTGGACTGGCAGGATTAATGTACTCGCCGCGGCCGAGATTATAAGGTAAGATAAGAACGGGTGCTCGCATGGAATTTGCTCACACTTTCCAATACACTATAAAGTAGTAGAGATGAGGACAGGGGAGACGAAAGACATGATTAAAGTTGAACATTTAGCAAAGGCCGTAGGGGAAGAGAGACAACCCGTTCTGCGGGATATTGAATTTCAATTGGGAAAAGGTGAACTGGTCGTCCTCCTTGGAGCCAGCGGAAGCGGGAAGTCAACACTTCTCCGTTGTTTGGCGTTACGAGAGAAATGGGATCAGGGTTCCTTTAAGGTCGACGGTACAGATATTTTGAGCAATGGCTTTGGCGGGAGAATTAAGATTCGCCGCGAATGGGCCTACCTGGAGCAGAATGCGGAACTGAATCCGAACCGCACCGCACTGAAGAATGTTCTGATCGGCCAATCGGCTCAGACTCCATGGTGGCGTATGATAACCGGTATGGTCCGTTCTGATGATTATATGGGTGCAATGGATGAACTCGACAGGCTCGGCCTGCTGGATAAAGCTAAATTGAAGTCAAGCCAACTGAGCGGCGGTGAACGCCAGCGCGTGGCTATTGCCCGGGCACTGACACATGGAGCCAAAGTCATTCTGGCCGATGAACCCGTGACCGGTCTTGATCCAAAGTCTGCAGAGAACGTGCTGGACATACTACGCAATTTGTGCAAGGAAACCGGGCTTACCGTAATAACGGTGCTTCCGCTTGAGCTTGCGGAGAGATATGCTTCACGTCTGTGGGTGCTAGAGAATGGACGGATTAAATATGATGTCAGCGGCAGGCGCCTTACCTCACAGGAACGGAAGAACCTGTGAATTTCGAAGGGACGGAAATGAGTGATGAATTTGATTAAGCGAAGTCTGCAGCAATGTCTGGCTCTACTTCTTGCAGGGACCGTGCTCTCAGGCTGCACTTCATTTATTAGCGATCCTGTATCCCGGATGATAACGCCCAGGCTTCCTGAAGATAAGGCTACGCTGATGGCGGCGATCAACTCTTTGAAGCCGGTGGGCTCCCTTTTGATCAGACCGGCTAATGATGATGACAGCTCCATATTTACCGAGGACTTGAACAACGACGGAGTTCCGGAAACGATTGTCTTCTATGAAACCCCGGGCGAAGCCGTGCAGATTCATGGCATGATTCTGGAGAATCAGGGAAGTTCCTGGGTGAAGAAGCTTATTTTTGATGGAGAAGGTACGGTGCTCGAATCCGTTGATCTGCAGGATGTTACCAATGACGGCAAGCTGGATATCGTTGCTGGCTTCTCCCGCGGGGACGAAGGGCTGCAGAAGGGGCTGGTCGTCTACAGCTATTCCGGAGCTTCACTTGGGGAAGTGCTTCAGCTGTCTTACACGAAGTACGTCATCGATGATTTGAACTCGGATGGAATTCCTGATATTACTGCGGTCTCGCTCAAACGTAATGATATAGCCACGTTAACCACTTATCAATTTGGTGAAGATGGTTTTACACAGCTGGATAAGCTCGACACGCTAGATCCTTATATTAATAATTATTACAATATTGTCGCAGGAAAGATCACCGAAGACCAAGAAGGTATCATACTGGATGCTGCCGTTAATTCCCATTCCGCAACTAGTTATATTGTGGTCATGGAGAACAATAAGCTTAGGTTAGTCCTTGGTGGCAATGATCTGACGTTTAGGGATCGCCGAATAGCCAGTGATGATATTGACGGTGACGGTATTCTTGAAATTGGACTTCTGGAAGCGCCTAAGGGCTGGGAGTATTTCGATCCGAATACCATTCCGTATTTCACTTCCTATTACAAGTGGGACGGTAATGCAGGTCTGAGTTTCAGCAAACAGCAGTACCGTGATCCTTCAGACCGTTTTTATATTGATTTCCCCTCGGAATGGTATGGCAATGTTACAGTGGATACGAAATCCATTCAGGATAAATATCTAAAGTTCATAATGTCCGAAACAGGAGAGACCGTAGCTGAGATTTCGTTCTTCTCACCTCCAGAATGGGAACAAGTGAAGAATGACGGCTGGGAACTGTGGGGACGGGACACCGATGCAATTATCGGTTATCGGGGTAAGCTCGAGCAGACAGCAGGCGGACAGAGTAAAGATAAGAATTCAGCCCCGGTGGAAAGGAAGGGTATAGATGAGTAAAGTACTGATTCTTGAAGATGAGGAATCGATCCGCAGTTTTATTGTGATCAACTTGAAACGGAATGGATTTGAGGTTTTAGAAGCAGCGGACGGAAACGAAGCGCTCCATAAGCTCTCCACGGTTCCTGATATTGATATTGCGCTATTGGATGTAATGGTACCCGGGATTGATGGATTTGAGGTATGCAGACGCATCCGCGAAACGAATGAACGTATTGGGATTATTTTCCTGACAGCCAAGGTTCAGGAGCAGGATAAGGTGTATGCATTATCCGTAGGGGCAGATGACCATATCAGCAAACCGTTCAGCCCTACGGAGCTGATTGCACGTATTCAATCCTTGTTGCGCAGGGTGAATGTGCACCGTGAGCAATCCGCCAAGGTCTCTTTTCATTCCGGGCCGTATAGCCTTGATCTGATCTCTAAGCAATTCAAGCGTAACGGAGAAGCAATCGAGCTTACTCCTACGGAGTTCTCGCTGGTGCAGTTCTTCCTGGAAAAAGAGAATACGCCGCTCAGCCGCGATCTGCTTCTGGATCATGTATGGGGCAAGGAGTATATGGGCGATCCCAAAATTGTTGACGTGAATATCCGGCGCCTGCGGCAAAAGATTGAGAGCAACCCGTCGGATCCTGAATTCCTGCAGACGGTTTGGGGGCACGGTTATAAGTGGAAAGGTCAAGGACAATGATCAAGAAGGGGATGCGCAGACAGATTGTCCTGCACTACATCTTTGTAGTCTTCTTGGCGCTTCTCCTGGTGGAAGTTATATTTTTGCTGGCCATTCGTACTTACTATTACGAAAGTATTTATACCACCATTACCAATCATATCAGCCTGGCAGAGGGGTATTTCCAGAATCAGATTTCGGGTGAGAATGTTCCGCTTCAAGTGGTGGTCGACAGCTTTACCATCAACAATACGGAGCTTGAAGTTCTGACTCTGGAAGGTGACATGCTGACCAGTTCGACCGGATTTCAGCCGGACCGCAAGATTACTACAAGCGATGTGCCCGAGGCGGCTGGGGGAAGTATTGGACGCTGGGTTGGCCGTCAGCCGGGAACCAACGAGAGCGTAATGGCGGTATCCAAGGTCCTGCAGATTCATGGCAGAGATACTTATGTATTACGGTATTTGACCTCAGTCGAACGGATTAACAATGATCTGCTTAAGCTTTCCCTCCTGTCTATTGGTATCGGCGCAGCCGTATTGTCTATCGTAGTCTTGTTCAGTTTTGGACTTGCGAATTCAATCGTTAAACCTCTAAACAACATAACGGCAGTGTCAGCTCAGATGGCGAAAGGCAGGTTTAATACTAGAATCAAAGGGAACTACAGATATGAAATCGGTGATCTTGCCTCAACGCTCAACTATATGGCGCAGGAGATTGTTCGGAGTAATCAGGTGAAGGATGATTTCATCTCGTCAATATCCCATGAACTCCGTACTCCGCTTACAAGTATCAAGGGCTGGAGTGAGACACTTATTTCCGGCGGGTACGATCCAGAAGAGACAAAACTCGGCGTGGGAATTATCTCTAAGGAAAGTGACCGGCTGATCGGTCTGGTGGAAGAGATTCTGGACTTCGCTAAGCTGCAGCAAAATGAAATGAAACTGTCTATGGGTATCGTTAATGTTAAGGTCCTTCTGCAAGAGACGATTCTGAATGTATGGGCCAAAGCCGAGAAGAAAGGGATTCATCTGCGGCTGGACAGTGAAGAATCAATTTTTGTAAAAGGTGATGCTAACCGGCTCAAGCAGGTGTTCTTGAATCTGGTTGATAATGCGATCAAGTTCTCCCATCCGGATTCTGTTATCGAATTGACCGCGTCCCGGTTATCGGAGCGTGAGGCCTTAATCCGGGTTCGGGACGCCGGAATCGGAATAAGCGAGGAGCATTTGTCACGGGTCAGAGACCGATTCTTCCAGGTGGATGCCTTAAATGGCGGTACCGGTCTGGGCCTGGCGATTTCACAGCAGCTGGTTGATCTGCATAACGGCAGACTTGAATTGAACAGTGAAATCGGTAAAGGAACTGAAGTTAACGTCATACTGCCACTGACTGAAAGCGCACCTGAGATAGTGTGATGTACAAAGTAACCCGTCTAGTGTTTGGGATGCCGGATCTCATTCAGGCAAAAAGGAGGAAGAGTATTGAGATTAAATGCGGATTTCACATTGAACAGATTGACCATCATACGCGGAGATATACAATGGGCAGGACAAATATTGACTCTTCTTCAGGAAGCTGCCCGCTGGATGGAGAGTAACGGAATTAAGCAGTGGACTCCGGGACAGTTCAATGAAAATGACATCGCCGGATATTTTAAAGAACGCGAGGTATATCTTGCCATTCAGGATGAACAGCTTGTCGGGATGTTCACACTGCAGTTCAGTGATCTCCAATATTGGGGACAGCGGAATGATGAGTCGTATGCTTATCTTCATCGTTTGTCTGTGGCCGGGTCGCACCGCGGGAGCGGGCTCGGGCGCCATATGCTGGAGTATGCTGCAGACTTGGCAATAGAAAAGGGCTGTAAGGGATTGAGACTGGATACCGTAGCTCATAATGTGAAACTAAATGCATATTATCAAAGCCTGGGGTTTCATTTTATGGGGACCCATGATATGGGCGGAGGCCGTCTAGTCAGTCTTTATGAGAAGTTTGCGGATGACGGGGATGCCGACGGGATCATTCTGCGTTACTTTGGCGAACGTGACTTCGAAGCCCTTAAAAGCTGGAGCGTCTCCCCAGAGTTTCTAAAGCAGTGGGCAGGTCCCTCCTTAACCTATCCATTGGAAGATGAAGAGCTACAACAATATCTTTCAGGTACGAATCATCCTGCAGAGTCGGGGATGTTGATATTCAGTGCTCTGCACCGAGCAACAGGCCAACTCGTGGGACACATCAGTCTGGCACATATTGACCGCGTTAACGGCTCCGGCAGAATTGGACGTGTGGTAATTGACCCTGCCTTCCGGGGCAAGGGAGTGGGGCAGCGTATGATGAAAGAGATGCTGCGTATTTCATTCCAGTCACTGGAGCTCCACAGGGTGTCGTTAGGAGTATTTGATTTCAATACCTCTGCTCTGAATTCATACGAAACCGCCGGGTTCCGTCGTGAAGGTGTACAGCGCGAAGCTGCACTATTCGGTGATCGTTATGTTGACTGCATCGAGATGAGCATGCTGGACCGGGAATGGTTGGCTTTGAATAACTAGTACTCGAATCAAAAGACAGGAAATCTCCATGCGAAGGAGATCACCTGTCTTTTTAGTTTTACTGAATGTGGTTGAAATTGGTCTCTATGAAATCATCAGGATCAAGATGGGAGGCTCTCTGCACGAAGACGTCCTGTTTTCTCGTAGACCTCCTGTAGCAGGCGAGTCGGCTGTGTCCGGATAACAGGTTTAGCAGCAACTGTCTCGTTTGGTCCAACAACGACGATGTTGTCTGCAGTTCCTTTAATGATCGCCCCGTCTTTGATAACGGCACCTTCACTAATAATTGCATTTTCGATGTGGACATTGCGCCCGATGCGGGCCCCTTGCATGACTACGCTGTACTTAACAACAGACTGTTTACCAATATCCACACCGCCAAATACGACGGAATGATGCAGGCTCCCTTCGGAACTGCACTGTTCACTCACAAGCGAATTGACAGAGGGCAATTGTACTTTGGGTTTGGCTACTGCAAGCATAGTTCGGCGTGCCCGGCTGTACATTGGCCACCGGACGTTGTCGAGTTTCCAGCCGTTATCCGGCTGCAATAGATCCATGTGAGCTTCCCATAAGCTGCGGACAGTACCTACATCACGCCAGTACCCTTTAAAGCGGTATGCGAATAATTCATGGTCCTGATCAAGCATGCGAGGGATAACATCCTTGCCAAAGTCATGGCTTGAGTTCGTTCTTGCTGCGTCATCCATTAAATGTTGCTTCAGATAGTTCCAGCGGAAAATGTATATTCCCATAGAGGCAAGATTACTCTGCGGCTTCTTTGGTTTCTCCGCGAACTCAGAAATTCTGAGTTGATCGTCTACGCTCAGCACTCCGAACCTGTGAGCATCCTCCCAGGGCACTTCCATAACGGCAAGTGTGGCCTTCGCATTTTTCTGGATATGATGTTGAAGCATCTTACGATAGTCCATATGGTATATATGATCACCGGACAGAATCAGCACATGCTCCGGATTGCGTTCATCAATGAATGAAATATTCTTATATATTGCATCGGCAGTTCCTGCGTAGCTATCCCTTCCCTCGGTACCTGCTGGAAGCAGGGTCACACCTTTATGCTCGTGGCTATGCAGCCCCCAAGGCTCGCCTTCTCCGATATGACTATGTAGCGAGTCCGCTTCGTACTGTGTTAGTACGCCTACAGTGTCAATGTTCGAGTTGACACAATTACTGAGAGGAAAATCTATAATTCTGTACTGTCCACCGAATGGTACTGCTGGCTTAGCCATCCGCGCTGTCAGCGGTGCCAGTCTTCGGCCTTCACCACCAGCCAAAAGCATGGCGATGCAATCACGTGTTCCCATTTGTTGTCCCTCCCGCATTTTTTGTCAATGTTTGTTATTTAACCTAACTTAAGGTCATTGAAACGACATAAGTGAAGTATATTGCTATGATTCAGAAAAAATTACATGAATTATTTTCTCGTTACAAAATTTAATATCAGTCATTTTCAAATGGAGATGTTTGGGGTAATGTAATAGGTGCATCCTATAT
Organism: Paenibacillus oryziterrae; assembly: GCF_042610485.1. Classification (NCBI taxonomy): domain Bacteria; kingdom Bacillati; phylum Bacillota; class Bacilli; order Caryophanales; family Paenibacillaceae; genus Paenibacillus; species Paenibacillus oryziterrae. Next base: position 251,389 of record NZ_JBGJZO010000001.1, read on the forward strand.
AAATAAGGTGGTGACGAATTGGCAGAGCGACCAGGAATACGAACCTTACCTTCTCCGGAGGACATTTTTTTATTCCATGAAGGCACCCATTACCGCAGCTATAACATGCTGGGCGCACACACCGAAATAGAGGAAGGCCAATCCGGTGTACGTTTTACCGTGTGGGCACCCCATGCGGCGTATGTAGGACTAGCCGGTGATCATAATGGCTGGGACGGAAGCAAGATAGAAGATTCTTTATATAAGATACCCGAAACACAATTTTGGAGTCGTTTTTTCCCTGGCATAACACCGGGAACTTTTTACAAATACCGGATTCATGGCGCAGACGGTTCAAGCTTCCTGAAAGCTGATCCCTACGCGTTCCAAGCGGAAGTACGCCCGGCTACGGCTTCAGTGGTTGCTGATATCAGCGGGTACCGTTGGGGTGATGGGTTATGGCGGCGTAAAAACAAAACACCGTATAATAAACCGCTAAATATTTACGAAATGCATTTTGGTACATGGCGCCAGAAGGAGAACGGTGAATTCTACACCTATCAGGAAATGAGCGAAATTCTGATTCCTTATTTGCTGGAGATGGCTTATACCCATGTAGAATTTATGCCGCTTGCTGAGCATCCGTACGATCTTTCCTGGGGTTATCAGGGAACGGGTTATTATGCCGCAACCAGCCGTTATGGAGATCCCAAAGAGTTGATGTTTCTGATTGACCACTGCCATCAGGCCGGTATTGGCGTTATTCTGGACTGGGTTCCGGCGCATTTCGCTAAAGATGCACATGGACTCCGGATGTTTGACGGCTCACCCCTGTATGAGTATGCGGATCCTAAGCTCGCCGAGAAGCCAGGATGGGGTACCTTGTCCTTTGATTTCAGCAAGCCGGAGATCAACTCGTTTCTTATCTCCAATGCGTTGTTCTGGTTTGAAATGTTTCATATTGACGGGATGCGTGTTGATGCTGTGACTAGCATGTTGCGGCTCGATTTTGAGAAACAGGAGCACCAATACCGCCGCAATATACATGGTGGCCTGGAGAATCTGGAAGCGATTAAGTTTCTGCAGAATTTGAACAAGGCTATTTTTAATTATCATCCTCAAGCCTTAATGATGGCGGAAGAATCCAGTGCCTGGCCTGGCGTAACCTCACCTGTTAATGAAGGTGGACTTGGTTTTAACTACAAATGGAATATGGGCTGGATGAATGACACTCTGGAATACATAGAACTAGATTTCGGGGGGCGACCTTACCATCATAATTTGTTAACTTTCCCGATTTGTTATGCCTATTCAGAGAATTACACTCTTCCGCTGTCGCATGATGAGGTGGTACACGGCAAAAAGTCACTTCTAAACAAGATGCCGGGCGCCTACGAGCAGAAATTCGCCGGACTGCGTCTGCTGCTTGGTTATCAAATGACTCATCCCGGTAAAAAACTGCTCTTTATGGGTGGAGAATTTGGTCAATTCATCGAATGGAAGGATCAGGACCAGCTCGACTGGTTCCTGCTGGATTACGAGAGTCATCGTAAGATGCTGGCCTTTACCGCAGCGCTAAATAAGCTATATTTATCCGAAAAAGCACTTTGGGAGCTTGACCACGATATGGGAGGGTACCAATGGATTAACGCGGATGACAACGGACAAAGTGTAGTCTCCTACATCCGTAGAGGCAAGAAGCCAAGCGATACCGTGCTGATTGTTATCAACTTCCAGCCTGTTGAACATCAGTTTTACCGAATCGGAGTTCCAAGTGCAGGCACCTATGAGGAGATATTTAGCTCAGAGCACTCCGATTTCGGAGGCTCCGGATTTAACAACGCCCAGATGAAAAGTGAGAAACAGGAATGGCATAATCAACTTCACAGTCTGGAGCTGAAACTGCCCCCGCTCAGCATTATCGTGCTGAAGAAGGTGTCCGTGCGAAAAGCTAAAGTAGTCCAGTAATTTTAATCATGCAGTTCTACTGAATTTGAGTAGTGAACAATAGACCAAGGAGGAAATAATAATGAAGGTATTGTTCGCCGCAGCGGAAGCCCATCCTTTTATCAAAACGGGGGGACTTGCCGATGTGATTGGCGCCCTGCCTAAAGCGCTCAAAAATGCTGGTGTGGATGTAAGAGTGATTTTACCGAAATATAAGGGTATCCCTGAAAAATTCACTTCCACCATGCAGCATGTGACCGCTGTTAACGTTCCGGTCGGCTGGCGCAGCCAGTATTGCGGGATTGAGCAGATCGTGTTTGACGGGATTCCGGTGTACTTCGTGGATAACGAATATTATTTCGGAAGAGATGGCATATATGGATACATGGACGACGGAGAACGGTTTACTTTCTTCAACCGTGCGGTATTGGAATGCCTGCCAGCCATCGACTTCCAGCCTGACGTTCTGCATTGCCATGATTGGCATGCGGCTGTAATTCCGATGCTGCTGCAGGGACATTACCGGCATAATCCATTTTACAGCAACATGCGTACAGTATTTACAATTCATAACCTCCTCTACCAAGGGGTATTTCCATATGAAGTGCTGGAGGGACTGCTTGGGCTTGGAAGCAACTACTTCGGGGGCGTTGAATACTATGGCAATGTCAATTTCATGAAGGGCGGCATTGTATACAGTGATCATGTTACTACAGTAAGCCCAACGTATTCGGAAGAGATTCGCACACCTTATTATGGATATGGATTGGACGGCCTGTTAAACGCCAGATCTGAGCAGCTCAGCGGAATTGTTAACGGAATTGATACGAAAAGCTATAATCCGGCTACAGATCCGCAGATTTTCAGCCGATACCGCACCAACCTTGCGAAGAAGGCAGAGAACAAAATCGCCCTTCAGCAAGAGCTGGACTTGCCTGTTGCACCGCATATTCCTATGGTGGCGATGGTTACAAGGCTTGTGGATTCCAAAGGTCTTGACTTGATTACACGGGTTCTGGATGAGATTCTGTACTATGACGATATTCAGTTTGTACTGCTTGGTACGGGGGACGAAATATATGAGCGCTGGTTCCGGGAAGCGGCGTGGAGATATCCGAATAAACTATCCTCCCAGATCCTGTTCAATGATGCATTGTCTCGTAAAATGTACGCGGCGAGCGACTTGTTCCTCATGCCATCCAAATTCGAACCATGCGGCATTAGCCAGCTTCTTGCGCTGCGTTACGGAAGTATACCCGTTGTCCGTGAAACGGGAGGGCTGAATGATACCGTGAAGTCTTATAATGAGCTGACGGGAGAGGGCAACGGATTTACCTTCACCGATTATAATGCGCATGACATGATGCATACGCTCCGTCGTGCTGTTGAGTTCTACCATCAGCCGGATCACTGGAAGAAAGTCACGAAGAATGCATTCGCCGGTGATTATAGCTGGAATGTGTCTGCACAGCAGTACATCGATATTTACAATCAAATCACAGGGTAGTTTATAACGATGTTCACCAAACCAAACAAGCCGTGGCGGGATTGCCAGCGGCTTGTTTGTGTTGAATACCTATTAGATTCAGCATAAAGTGATTCTATTGAACGCCTACTCAGATCGTGTACTGCTCCAAATCACGGCACAGAATCCTGTAATGATATGGCTCCAGGGAGATATGCATGATCCCATCCTCAGGAACGACAGGCTCACCGGTTAGTGCATCCTGCCAGTCATCCGTCTCCATGGGATGAGTCAGCGTGCGTGCATCTGGTCCATTGTTCATCCACACAGTGAAATGACGGAAGTTATCTGCCCGCTCATATACGATACATGAGTCAGTTTCGCAGGCTTGCAGAATCCGGAAACGCCCTTCCCGCAGTGCTTTATTCTCTTTTCGCAAGGCAATCATCATCTGGTAAAAACCATATAACTCCAGATCCTGCTTCGATTTGTCCCATTCCATACATTTTCGGCAGTCGGGATCTTCATTTCCTGTCAGCCCGATCTCATCCCCGTAATAGATACAGGGTGTCCCCATGAAGGTGAACAGAAACACGACAGCGAGCTTCAAGCGGCGTTTATCTTCACCCACACAGGTTAGCAGGCGGGGAGTGTCATGACTGCCAAGGAGATTGAAGACGACTTCATTGGTCTGCTGAGGATACCTCATCAGCAAAGAGCCGATACGGTGGCCAAAAGCGATCCCGTTCATACCCCCGTTAAAGAACTCCAGCACAGTACCAGAGAATGGATAATTCATCACAGAGTCGAATTGGTCGCCAAGCAGCCAGTTTAGGGAGTCACTCCAAACCTCGCCGACGATATAGGCATCCGGATTCGCGGATTTGACGACCTTACGGAAATCACGCCAGAAATGATGATCAACTTCATTCGCGACATCCAGCCGCCAACCATCCAGTTTAATTTCTTTAATCCAGTACTCTGCAACTTCTAGAAGATAAGCCCGAACTTCACGATTTGCGGTATTGAATTTCGGCATATTGCCAAAAAAGCCGAAAGTGTCATAGGTGGGGATACCATCGACAATTTCAGCCGGAAATGAATTGATATGGAACCAATCTTTATAAACAGAGTATTCACCTTTCAGCAGAACATCCTGAAAAGGCGGGAATTGATCGCTGCAATGGTTGAAGACGGCATCAAGCATCACACGTATCCCTTTTTTATGGCATTCCTGAACAACTTTCTTCAGAAGCTGATTATCCCCGAAATGCGGGTCAACTCTTTTGTAATCGACGATATCATATTTGTGGTTAGAGGGAGAGACGAAAAGGGGGGTGAAGTAGAGGGCGTTAATACCAAGCTCGTGAAGGTCATCTAAATGGTCAAGCACACCCTGCAGGTCTCCGCCGAAGAAATTGTCCAGCTTCGGAGTACCACCCCAGTTCTCGGTTCCTTCAGGATCATTTGAAGGATCACCATTGGCGAACCGTTCGGTCATAATTTGATAAAATACAGCATCCTTAGCCCACTCAGGCACTTTAAACAGATCGATGTCGTGAATGTATGGAAATTCATAATAATGAGTGGGAGCCTGAGGGCATTCATACCGGATTCCGTTGTCCAGTAAAAAAACATCTTCAGGGCCCGCACTAATACGGAAGGTATAACATAAACGTTTGTATTTGGGCCGGACAGAAGCCTCCCAATAATCGAACATATCGTCAGAAGCCGCTTTGTCCATCATGATTTCGTAATAGGTATGCTCCCAATCATATTTATCTCCGGTTAGAGCCGTTACACAGTCCACATCGTTTCTTTTAGTGCGTACACGCAAATGTATAGTTTCTGCATCGTAGGCATAAGCCCATTTATCCCTGGGAACATGGTACATAGCTTCCAAAAGCATGAAAGCACCTCCTTTTTTACGTAGACCGCACAGCACTTTATAATCGTCCGGTTTAGCATGTAATACCCTTGAACATGTTCTATTAAACCGATGGGGTAGATCTCCCATTAAACTTTCACACTAGAATAAAGTGTACTTCCTATTATATCCTATCCTATTATGCCGATATTCATTTATATGCGCATGAATTTATGAACCGTGACAAAATTAATTGTGCTAATTTACATTTGTATGAAGAATAAAAGGAAGAATCATGTCGAATTTGGAAGGAGAAGCAAATAAGTTGATAAATTAGGATGTATATTGAGGGGAGTACAGGCATGCATATAAAGAAAAAGTTAACAACGATACGCTCACAAATGATTATTACTTACGTAGCAGTACTGCTAATACCTAGCTTGATCATTGGTTTTTTCTCTTATCAGGCTTCCAGTAATAAGATAGAGAAACAACTGATGCAGAGTGCTCTTGAAAGTGTAAAAGTAGCCGTGCAGATCGCTGATGAAACCATCCGTTCCAAAATGACGGATATAGCTTATTATAATACCCAGTTCACCTCGGATCAGATCGATGCTGAAGTAGATGGCACCTCCGGGGCTTCGCTTTCGACGAAGCTGAAGGAGTATACGAAACTGCATCCTGATGTTCTGAACATCATGATCGGGACAGATCAAGGGAATATCATCCAGGCATCGGATGAGAAGCTCCCGGCAGACTTTGACCCGCGAACAAGAGATTGGTATAAAAATGCAAAAAAAGCTGACAAAAAGGCGGTTGTATCTCCGGCATATTTATCCCCGGACGGTAATATAACGGTACCTGTCTCCATAACGTTACCTGATGCTAAAGGTGTTGTTGTTCTTAACATCGATCTTAAGAAGCTAGGGGAGCTTACGAATGTGAAAGTGGGGGAGAAGGGTTATATTTTTATTACGGACGCCCAAAAGACATATCTGGTGCATCCAACCGAAAAAATCGGTACGGTATCCACTCGGGATTTTGTTAATGCAATGTTTACAGGAAAATCAGGAACGTACTCATATAGCTTTAATGGTGAAGGCAAAAAGCTGGTCTATGTGACAAGTGAGCTGACTGGCTGGAAGTTCGGTGGTTCATTCTACACCTCTGAGATTAATGATGCAGTTGCTGGGATCCGCAATACCATTGTTATTGTCCTACTTGCCTCCATATTCTTAATCAGCTTCATTATTATCTATATTGTCCGTGCAATAATGAAACCGATGAACCGGCTCAAACTTGTGACGGAGCAGGTTAGTAATGGGGATTTGACCAAAGACATTGATGGTTTCCGAGATAATGAATTCGGTGATCTGGCTAATAATTTCCAGCGTATGGTAGTGAGCCTCCGACAAACCGTGAGCGGTGTGCAGGAGATGACCAACAATTTGTCGTCATCCGCCGAGGAGCTTCAAGCAAGCTCTAAACAGACAACTCTCGCGGTTGAGCATGTTACCAGCGCCATTCAGGAAGTAGCCGCCGGAAGTGAACAGCAGGTATTAGCAGTGGAGCGCGGCATGGAAGGCGTTCAAGCGACTACGGATGAAGTAGGACGAATTGTTGAATCCATGAATCTGGTATCAACTGCAATGACACGAACTTCTGATACGGCAATGAACGGCAATAATTCTGTCGTGACAGTGGTACAAAAAATCACCAGCATTCAGTCAACCGTTGAGGAACTAAATGAAACAATGTCCAAGCTGGAGGTCCGGGCCCAAAATATTGGCGGGATTGTAAATGTGATCTTTAATATCTCAAAACAAACCAATCTACTTGCCCTTAATGCCTCTATTGAAGCAGCCCGGGCTGGTGAACATGGAAAAGGTTTTATGGTCGTAGCATCGGAAGTGCGTAAACTGGCTGAAAACTCGCAGGAATCCGCACGCCAAATTTCTGAATTGATCTCTGCAATGAACGAAGAAATGAGTTTTGCCACTGCAACAATGAAAACTGCAATCGAAGGCGTGGCAGAAGGAGTGGATGCCGTAGATCTCTCCAGCCGTTCATTCTCTCGGATATTGAAGGCTGTAAGAAGCGTAAATACACAGATCGAAGGCATGGTTTCTTCTGTAGCGCATTTGTCTGAACAAAGCCAGGTGATGGAGGATGCCATTCTTAGTATTAGAAGTATTTCACAAGAATCTTCTGCAAATACGCAGATGATTTCAGCCGCATCACAGCAGCAGCTTGCTTCGATGGAAGAGATTGCTTCTTCTTCAACCAATTTGGGAGTGCTGGCTGCTGAACTCCAATTAAAGGTAGAGCATTTTAAACTGTAGGTGCGATTTTCACCTGCAAACCAGCATAAGATATTACATCTTTTGTCACAAAAATATCTTTGCATATTCATGCGATCTGATTTATAATAAATCGGTCCGAGAGGGTTGTGGACAGATGAATAGAACAGGGGAGATATAGAAATGAATAAATGGGGTAAACTATCATTAGGTATGCTGCTTGCTGCAGGTCTGCTTGTAGGCTGTGGCCAAAATAAGAATGAGAATGATTCCGCTACTGCGGGCAACACCAATACAAGCACCGAAGCTAAGACACTTACACTGGGAACCAGTGCGGATTTTCCTCCATACGAGTTCCATAAGGTTGTAGACGGCAAAGATACAATCGTTGGTTTTGATATCGACATCGCCAAAGACATCGCTGCTGATATGGGCGCTGAACTGGTAATTAAAGATCTGCCTTTTGATTCGCTTCTTAACGAACTGTCCAGTGGAAGAGTAGACATGGTTATTTCCGGTCTGAGCCCGACAGAAGAACGCAGAAAAGCTGTTGATTTGTCTGATATCTATTACAAAGCCGAGCAAGCTATTGTGGTACGTGAAGCGGATAAAGATTTATTTGCTACTATGGATGCACTGAAAGGTGCTAAAATCGGTGTTCAAACAGGATCGATTCAAGAGGATATCGCCAAAGGTATCGAAGGCGCTCAGTTGACCTCCCTTGGTAAAATCTCCGAAATCGTGCTTCAACTGCAATCCAATCGTGTAGATGCTTCCATTATGGAAGGTCCGGTAGCGAAATCCTTCGTGAAGAACGTTCCCGGTCTGGTTATTACTGACGCTAAACCTGAAGTTGAGGACGATGGTTATGTGATCGGAATTAAGAAAGGTAATACGGAGCTGCTTGATCTAGTGAACAAGACGCTGACGCGTTTGAATTCGGAAGGCAAGATTGAAGAATATGTTGCTGCGGCAAGCGTGCTTGCAGAAAGCAAATAATCTCAGTTAGAGACACTTGTTACAAGACACCGAATGGAGTACAGTGTGACCCTTCAGAAAATGGCGGTAACCCGCCGTTTTCTATTTTTTTGGAGACAGGAGGTTTTACTTAAAATGGATATATTTAATATGGCTTATGAATATCGGGACTTTTTCCTTACTGGTCTGCAGTACACGCTACTGTTGGCAGTAATCGGGGTATTCTTCGGTTTTGTTCTTGGTATCGCAGTTGCGCTGCTTAGAATGTCAAAGATCTGGCCTCTGCGTATTCTGGCTAGTGCATGGGTGGAGTTCCTGCGCGGGACTCCGATGCTGGTGCAATTATTTCTTATTCATTACGGTCTTACTGTTGTAGGAATTGAGTTCTCACCTATTCAATCAGGGGCTATTACTTTGATTATCAACAGCTCCGCATACCTCGCAGAGACATTCCGCGCGGGGATCCAGGGAGTGGATCGGGGACAGACGGAAGCAGCTCGTTCACTTGGCATGAAGCAGGGGATGACCTTGCGTTATATCGTGCTGCCTCAGGCGATTAAGAGTGTTCTGCCGGCGATTGGCAATGAGTTTGTTACGATTATAAAGGAATCATCCATTGTATCCATGATTGGTGTGACAGATCTTTTGTTCCAGTCACGCTCCGTAACCACCATTACTTATGAGCCGCTTACACCGCTGTTGATCATTGCATGTATGTATTTTGTCATGACATTTACATTATCCAAGCTGCTTGGAAGAGTTGAACGGAGGCTGAATACCGATGATCGAGGTTAATAAGCTGCAGAAGCATTTCGGTAAGCTGGAGATCCTGAAGGGTATCGATTTAACGATTGAAAAAGGCGAGGTTGTCGTGGTGATCGGTCCCAGCGGTTCGGGAAAAAGTACTTTTCTCCGCTGTCTGAACTTACTGGAGCAGCCGACCGGCGGCGAAATCAATTTTGAAGGCGAGTCTATTACCGCTAAGAAGCATGATATCAATGTGACCCGTGAGAAGATGGGGATGGTGTTTCAGCAGTTCAACTTGTTCCCTCATAAAACTGTATTACAGAATATTACTTTGGCTCCGGTTAAGGTGAAAAAGATGAATGCCGCTGAAGCAGAGAAGATTGCGATGGAACTGCTTCGTACGGTTGGTCTGGAAGATAAGAAGGATGCCTATCCTTCCCAGCTCTCCGGGGGACAAAAGCAGCGCATTGCTATCGCCCGCGCGCTGGCTATGCAGCCGCATGTCATGCTGTTCGATGAACCTACCTCAGCGCTTGACCCGGAAATGGTCGGTGAAGTGCTGGAGGTTATGAAGAAGTTGGCTGAAGACGGGATGACGATGGTGATCGTCACTCATGAAATGGGATTTGCCCGTGAAGTAGGCGATCGTATTCTGTTCATGGATGGCGGCGTTATTGTAGAACAGGGGTCTCCGGCAGAAGTGTTCGGTAATCCCAAACATGTACGTACGCAGGATTTCTTAAGCAAGGTCTTGTAAATAATCAATGGAAACGGCCCCGGTAGTGGTATACGGAGGCCGTTTTATATTAGATATGACTAGTTCAGAGCCACAAGGCCGCATTCATTTCTACCCGCAAACCATGTATAATAGATGATCAATCAACTAGCAAAGGAAGTGCAGCCTCATATGAGAAATGACCTCTGCCGAATTGGTATTATCGATATCGGTTCCAACTCCATACGCCTTGTTATTTATGATACGACACCGGAAGGCGGCTATAAAATTATCAAGGAGTGTAAAAGCTCCGCCCGCCTCAGCGAGAAAATTACAAAAGAAGGCAGACTGGAGCAGAAAGACATGAGTGCTGTTGTTCCTGTACTCTTGCAATTCAAAGAGGTCTGTGAAGCCTTTGGAGTTGACCGCATCCGTGCCGGAGCAACAGCAGCAATCCGAAACGCGGCCAATTCAACCGAGATCATCTCGTATTTGTCGGATGCTTCCTCTATTCCCATAGAAGTGATAAGCGGCCACCAGGAGGCGTATTTCGGCTTCCTGGGTGTAATTAATGCCTTTGATGTACAGGATGGCTTTGTGATCGATATCGGGGGCGGAAGTACAGAAATCACCTTATTTCGCGGACGCCGGCATCAGCACAGCATTTCCTTCCCGTTCGGTGCGGTAAATACCAATATCATGTTCGGCCAAGCAGGCAACTGGAACGGCGAACAGGTACGTAAGCTGCAGGCTTATGTAACTGGAAGGCTGGTAGAGCATGCCTGGCTTAGCGAAGGCTCAGGTCTGCCTCTGTATGGCTTGGGAGGAACCCTGCGTTCCCTTGGGAAGCTGGATCAGAAACAACGGGAATATTCTCTGCCGAATTCACATGGATATACGATGTCCAGCGATACGATCGAGAGGTTTCTTGACATATTGCCGGCAATGCCTTTTGAGAAGCGCAAGGAGCTGGAGGGTTTATCCAAAAGCCGTGCGGATATCATCGTGTCGGGGCTGATTATTTTTCATACAGTTTATCGTTATATCGGTGCTAGTAGTGCTGTGATCAGCGGGGAGGGACTCCGTGAAGGCATGCTTCATGATCTGATCAACCCGGAGGAGCCTGTACGAAGTAGTGCTTTGGAGTACAGTTTGGGAACCATCTTGCGTTTCAGCATGGGAACAACCAAACGTCACCTGGAGCATGTATATAAGCTCGCCAGCAGCCTGTACGAGCCGCTAAAACGGGAAGGGAACACACTGGAGCAAGAAATGCTGATTTATGTATCCATTATGCTGCACCGGACCGGGTTTAATATTAACTATTATCAATCCAAAAGACATACACGTTATTGGCTCATGAATGCACCCATCCGTGGCCTTACCCATCGTCAACTAATCCTATGTGCGCTGATCGCTTCCTACAGCACAAAAAGCCGGAAGCAGAAATTGTCCGTGGCACACAAGGACATTTTGCTGGCTTCCGACGAGGAGTGGATTCATAAGCTCGGTACACTGGTTCAGCTGGCCATCGCGATGGACAGCAGTGAAACCGGAATGGTGAAAGAGATTGAAGTGCATCAGCATGGCAATAATCTGGATCTGGCATTGAAAGGCATTCACGCTCTTCTGCTCGGTGCAGAAGATATTGATAACGCCATTAAAGCGTTCAAGAATGTTTGGGACTTGAAAGTGAAGCTCGTTCTTTCTTGAACCGTGTAACATCCATCGCGGCAAACTGGCTCCGGAAAGGGGCCTTTTTGTCGTCCGGCCGTTCATAATTTCCGTTAACCTGCAAGAAGCTCGATTTGACGTTGTCTTTTAAGGTTAACTCCAGTATTTTGACAATCTGTGATTTGATTCTGCTATCGAGAACTGGACACATCAATTCAATCCGGCGGGTAAGATTACGGGTCATCCAATCTGCACTGGACATGTAGATCTCAGGATTGCCGCCATTCTCGAAGTAATAGATCCGTGAATGCTCAAGGAAGCGGTCAACAATACTGCGTACGGTAATTCGCTCACTGACTCCCGCGAGACCCGGACGCAAGCAGCACACACCACGAACGATCAAGTCGATCGATACCCCTGCACGGTCTGCTGTATATAGATCATCAATGACTTGCTGGTTAGAGAGTGAGTTCATCTTCGCAATAATGCGAGCCGGTCTTCCGGCAGCAGCGTGTTCTGCTTCGCGCAGAATAAGCTTCTGCAAGGAAAGGCTCATATCTGTTGGTGCAACAATCAGAGAGTTCCAGTCATGATTAGAGGAATAACCCGTCATCTGGTTAAATAGCTCCGAAGCATCCAGACCGATCTGATGGTTCGATGTGAATAGACTCAGGTCAGTATAAGCTTTTGCAGTACTATCGTTGTAGTTCCCTGTTCCAACATGGACATAACGCCGCAGTTCATTACCTTCCTGGCGGACAATCAGGGTAATCTTAGCATGCGTTTTGAGTCCGACCAGGCCATAGACGACATGGCATCCAGATTGTTCCAGCTTACGTGCCCAAGCAATATTGCGCTCTTCGTCGAATCTCGCCTTCAGCTCCACAACAACGGTTACCTGTTTGCCGGATTCGGCAGCGTGGGCAAGCGCTGTGATCAATGGTGAATTGCCGCTTACGCGATAAAGCGTCATTTTAATGGCCATAACCTGTTCATCCTCAGAAGCCTGAGTAATAAAGTCGGTCATCGCATCGAAGGTTTCATACGGATGGTACACCAGCACGTCACGTTCACGCAGTACCTCGAAGAAATCCTCGTTCTCATCGAATTCTGCCGGATACACGGGTTCAATCGGCGGATAATTCATATAACTGAAGCCTTTTAGGCTTCCCGCGAAGCTTCTCAGGAAGCTAAGATCAAGCGGTCCTTCAATTTCAAATACAAAGTCATCGATTTCAAACTCCGCCTGCAGTTGTTCAAGTGCATAAGGATGAATACCTTTTTGTACCTCCAGCCTTGCTGGAACACCTCTGCGGCGCTTGCGGAGTTCTTTTTCGATCTCCTCCAGCAGATCTTCGGCACCTTCCTCATCAATGGTAAGGTCTGAATTACGAGTCAGACGGAACTCATTGACAGAAACAGCTTCATATCCGCTAAACAATGTCTGAATATGCTGCCGGATCACATCCTCGATCAAGACGAACTGCCGCTTCTTGCTGTTGGAACGGTGGGGGAGCGTAATATATCTTGGCAGGTTTGAAGGGATTTGCAGTATGGCGAAAAAAGGCTCGTCCTCGTCATTTTTTTTGCTGAGTACAACCGCCAGATAAATAAACAGACTGTGTACAAGTGGAAACGGGCGGCTCTGGTCTACCGCCATGGGCGTAAGCACGGGATAAATAATATCTCTGTAATATTGTTCAGCGGCTTGCATCTGGGCCTGGTTCAAATCTTCGTAATCTACAAATACGATGCCTTCCTTCTGAAGCTGTCTGGAGATCTCCTTAAAAGTACGATATTGATCGGCCATCATCTTTGTCACTCGTTTGAACAGACGTTTGTACAATCCAGATGGCGTGTAGCCTGTGAAGTCCATTTTGGTGTAACCCGCGCGAATTTGATCCTGAATTCCGGCAACGCGGACACTGATGAATTCGTCGAGGTTGCTGGATACGATGGATAGAAATCTCGCCCGTTCCATCAGCGGATTATCGGTATCCTGTGCTTCTTGCAGCACGCGCCGGTTAAATTCAATCCAGCTTAAATCGCGGTTCAGATAAGCGGTAGCTGGAGAGCTGTGGATGTGATTTTTTTTCTCTTCTGTGTTCATGGCCCCTCCAAATATAATGATCATCTTATTTATATTTATCTTATTCTATTATTCTACTATTTGCCAAAGAAAGAAATGTTAACGGAGTGTAAAATTTCTGCGGTGTTACGGTCTTATTCGAGAAAGTATGAACTGGAGATCAGCGAAATATTGCGAAGTGGTAACAATTGCATGAGCATAGGTTACAAAAATGTGATATATTCAATGTGCACTCAACAAAGGAGGCTTTTCTAGTTTATGATTAAAAAACGCAAATCTTACAAAGCAATCTCTGCCATACTTGGTTTAAGCATACTGCTGCACGCAGTACCCGCACAAGCAAATGGAGTACATATCGCCACAGAAGGCAACACATTCTACAACTTAGCCAAACAATATAATGTAAACGTGAACGAATTAATGGAAGCTAACCCGAATGTAGATGCTCTCAACATTTATCCAGGCTTGAAGCTGGTTATTCCGGATCTGACACCGGAGGATGAAACTCAGCAGAATGAACAAAACGCGACACCAGCGACACCAGCGACACCAGCGGTAACAGCCAGACTTTCTGTTAAACCAGACACAAATACGGTACAAGCATGGGGCAAAACCTTTTCATACGGTAAAACGCTGCAGGTCAAGGCTACTGCATATTCCTCAGCTGCGAGCGAGAACGGGAAATGGGGCGCAGTCGATTACTTCGGTAACCCGCTTAAACTGGGAACGATTGCTGTTGATCCAAGTGTAATTCCAATGGGAACTAAAGTGCTGGTTACAGGACACACCCATCCGGGACTCCCTAAGATGGCGTTCATTGCAACAGCAACGGATCAGGGAAGTGCAATCAAAGGCAAGCGGATTGACATCTTTATTCCAGGAAGCCAAAGTTTTGTTTCAGAGTTCGGCTTTCAATATGTGCAATTATATGTAATTCAATAACCGGCTAATATAATCAGTAATCTGCTGAACGTAAATAACGGAGGGTGCCCATGTGGCACTCTCCGTTTTATTTCTCCACAGGAAGCTTAAGAAGCTGAGGAACTGTCACAAAGGTATAACCTCGCTTACGCATAAGAGTTATCACATCAGGAAGCGCTTGAATGGACCCTCGGAGATTGCTGCCGCGGCCGCCGCCTCCATGCTGCAGAATGATCGCTCCTTTTCCGGCACGGGTGAGGATATTGCTCTTAACCTGTGTCTTGGATAAATTCCTCCAATCAAGGGAGTCCACATTCCAATTGACCACCTGATACCCGCGGGATCTTGCCCATTTCAGCTGCCCCTCACTAATCTCACCATATGGCGGACGGATAAATCGGGGTTTGTATCCCCCCAGACGTTGAATGATATCCTCAGTCCGGATGATTTGCCTCCGGAAATCATTAATTCCAATTTTCGTGAATTGAGGGTGATTGTAGGAATGGTTACCCACTGCGTGTCCCTCCCGAATCATCCTTCTGACCAATCCGGGATGTTTCTCGGCACGGCTGCCAACTACAAAAAAAGTGGCTTTTACATGGTACCGGCGCAAAACATCGAGAAGCTGCGGGGTGAATCTGGGGTCGGGTACATCATCGAAGGTAAGCGCTATGGATCTGACCCTTGGCCCCTGAGTCTTAATCGTATCTGGATACTTGTGAAGCAGTTGAGACAGGGACAGGCTGCTTTTTTTAACTTTTTGCCGGTGCTCCGTGGTTTGAGCTTTAGTTGCTATGACCGAGAGCGGAGGGACGGCGGCTGAAGAACGTACGGGAATGGCTGACAAGAAAATAACTGTGACAAATACGTATATTATTTTACCAGCAAGCCTGTGATTCAATTCTGCATACCCTCCTTCAGGTCATAGACCAGCAACTTCTCTTGGTATCCCCTGGATGCCTCAAATCTATCCGCACATGAATGTTCTGCGGTATACTATTGAAAAGGATACATATCCTGCTCTGATTATTTTACAATTTGGAAGGACGGAGAACATTAATGACCGATTTATTCAAGCCTTATGAATTGAAAGGAATGACACTCCGAAATCGGGTAGTCATGCCTCCAATGTGCCAATATGCTGTGGATCGCAAGGACGGGATTCCGACCGATTGGCATTTCGTACATTATGTAAGTCGTGCGGTTGGCGGAGCAGGTCTGATCATTGTTGAGATGACCGGCGTACATCCGGATGGCCGTATTACGGATCACGATACAGGAATATGGAGCGACAATCAGATCGAAGCGTTCTCTAAAATAACAGCGGGAGCCCATACAAATGGAGCTAAGATCGGAATTCAGCTGGGGCATGCGGGAAGAAAAGCGCAGGATGCCGAACCGCCGGTAGCTCCTTCTGCAATTCCGTTTGATGATCGTTCTAAGATGCCTAAGGCTTTAAGCAAAGATGAAATTCAGGAATTGATTCTGGCCTATCAGGATGGAGCACGCAGAGCGGTTGAAGCCGGATTTGATACCGTAGAAATCCATGGCGCGCATGGATATTTGATTCATCAGTTTCATTCGCCGCTGACCAATCGAAGGGACGATGAGTATGGCACGGATTTAGCATTGTTCGGAGAGCAAGTCGTGTCCGCTGTGAAAGAGGTTCTTCCTCCGGAAATGCCTCTATTGATGCGGGTTTCGGCCAAGGAATATGTGGAGAGCGGTTATGATGCGGAATATGCCTTAGGGATATGTCGCCGGTACAAGTCTGCGGGTGTGGATATGTTCCATGTATCTTCCGGCGGGGAAGGTCCAATCGGTTCAAATGGCGGTCCTAATGCCGGTCCGGCGTATCAAGTGGATCTGGCAGAATATATTCGCAGCGGTCTGCAGGTGCCGGTTATCGCTGTTGGCCGGCTAGAGTCGTATGAGCAAGCGGAGGCAGTTGTTAATGATGAAAGAGCAGAACTTGTTGCCGTTGGCCGGGGAATGCTGAGCGATCCGTATTGGGCTCTACATGCTGAAGAAGCGCTAGGCGGCGTTCATGCAATACCTAAAGCATATGAACGCGGGATCTGGCGAAAAAAATAGGCTCTAACCTGTGAACTAAATCACAGATTTTAAGTTCCTCCTAAGGCATTGTTAATAAGATTAAATTTGAAGGAGCTTGATAACGTGGGAACGGTGATTAGTAACGAGTATCTGACAGATCATGTATATCACCTCAAAGTAGAGGGGGATTACAGCGGTGCCATGGGGCAGTTTTATATGCTGCGTGCCTGGGGGGCTTACCCGCTGCTATCACGGCCGATCAGCATTCATGCTGTGAACGATAACGGCATCGAATTTCTGTATCATGTCGTAGGTGAAGGCACAGAGCTGCTCTCGCAGCTCAAACCGGGAGACTCCATTGGTCTTGAAGGGCCTTTCGGCAACGGATTTCCGCTGCTTGAAGGCAGAATAGCGCTAGTAGGTGGAGGAATAGGTATTGCTCCACTTCTGTATTGTGCACAGGAGCTTCCGAATTGTGATGTGTACCTTGGCTTCAGCCGTGAGCCATTCCGTACGGAAGAATTCCGTTCCCATGCCGCCAAGCTGACGGTGGATGTCGGCGGTTTGATCCTTGACAGCGTAGATTTCTCGGATTATGACCATGTATTTGTCTGTGGACCCTATCCGATGCTTAAAGCCGCCCAATTGAAAGGGATTGCTGCCGAACTCGCTGGAAGCAGAACATCTGTCTACTTGTCGCTGGAGAACCGGATGGCCTGCGGCATTGGCGCTTGCTTAGTGTGCAGCGTTTCGTGTAAGGACGGCCAGAAGAAAGCATGCACGGACGGGCCGGTATTTTTGGCGGAAGAGGTGATCTTCCATGCTTAATTTAAAGACAAGAATAGGGAATGTTGAATTTAAGAACCCTATTGTGATGGCTTCAGGAACCTTTGGATTTGGACGTGAATACGGGAAGTTGTACGATGTGAACAGATTAGGAGGTATCTCCGGCAAAGGTTTGACCCTCAATCCGAAAGCAGGTAACGCTGGAACACGTGTATATGAGACAGCCTCGGGACTGCTGAACAGTGTAGGTCTGGAGAATCCGGGTGTGCCCGCTTTTCTGGAGAAAGAGTGTCCGTATTGGGAGACTCTGGATACAGTACGGATAGTCAATCTTGGTGGAAATACACTCGACGATTATGTTCGCGGAGCAGAATTAATTCAGATTGATGCTGATGCCAGAGAACGTGCGGGGAACAAAGCAGTCGATATGATTGAACTTAATATTTCCTGTCCTAATGTTAAAGAAGGCGGAATTGCTTTTGGTGTCAAGACTTGCGCTGCACAAGAGGTAGTCCGTGCTGTAAGACAAGCTACAAAGCTTCCGCTGGCGGTCAAGCTGTCTCCGAATGCTGAAGACATCGCGGACATGGCATCAATGTGTGAAGCCGAAGGTGCAGATGCGATTTCTCTGATTAACACGATCTCCGGAATGAAGATCGATGTCCGCCGACGGAGCAGTGTCTTCAATAACCTGTATGCCGGTTTGTCCGGCCCTGCAATCAAGCCTGTAGCCCTCCGTATGGTGCATCAGGTAGCCAAGCGAGTTCAGATTCCGGTAATCGGTATGGGTGGAATTACTACGGCATCTGATATTATTGAGTTTATTATGGCTGGAGCTGCGGTTGTTCAAGTAGGGACTTATAACCTTATGAACCTGCGGGCGGGAAGCGACCTTGTGGAAGAGCTCGAGCAATTTATGCTTCATGAAAATATCGAAAGTCTGGATGAAATTCGCGGAATTGTGTAAATATCGGTTAATATAATGGGTAGGGGGGATGAATGTGACTTTACCCTGGATAGATCCAAGTGATATCGAACTTACCGAATTTCAAGTGGGCCGTGATCTTCTTCTGCTTATTACAGGTGGTGTCCGGCATATTGGCGCGGCAAGCACGGCTTATCTCAATGGGGAACAAGTGGAAGTATCCACTTCAGCCGTACCCCATCATAAGGAGCACACGATCAGTGAAGATCTCGCTGTTCGCGTTGCAGGCCAGCTTCAACGGACGGTGACGGTTGTAATGGGAATACACTATGACGATCTTTCAACTGAAGGCATCAAAGAAGTCGTACAAATAGTGAATCAGAAAGTCGATCAATATTTATCGCAACAAATTTGAAACGGTTATGATTTCATTGCGTAAAAGATATCCATAAGCAGCATAACTTATCTTTTGGAGGAATGAACCATGTCGATTTTTAAAAGATTGCGCGATTTAACCATGTCTAACGTAAATGCGATTATAGACAAAGCCGAAGACCCGATAAAGATGACCGATCAGTACATTCGTGACATGACCGAGGATTTAGAGGATGCAGAGAAGGCTGTTGCGGCACAAATCGCGATCGAGAAGAAGTTCAAACAACTGTACGAAGAGCAGGAAGCCTTGGTGAACAAACGTAACCAGCAAGCACATGCAGCAGCTCAAGCCGGCAATGCGGATTTGGCCCGCCGGGCTTTGGAAGAGAAGAAGGCTGCTGAGGTTAAGATGGTTGAATACAAAACCAGCTTCGACCAGAACAAAGCATCGGCAGATAACCTCCGCGGCAAGCTGGAAGAGATGCGCAAGCAGCTGACCCAGATGAAGAACAAACGTGAGACGCTAGTCGCCCGTTATAACGCAGCTAAAGCTCAGACTGAAATCAACAAAGCGATGAGCGGCTTCAGCTCCGATTCGGCATCTGCTGGACTTAAGCGTATGGAAGAAAAGATGCTGCAGGCGGAAGCGCAAGCCGAAGCCAGTAACGAGATGAGTTCCGGCAACAAATCACTGGATGATGAATTTGAGAAGCTCAATAAGGATCAGGCAGTGGATGATGAGCTTGCCGCGCTGATGAAGCAGTATGAGAAACAGTAATACTTAATCTTATATTCGGGCGGCATACAGTCCGGCAATCATCAGGCGAAGAAGAGACAGAACCAGCGTTTCTTCTTCGCCTTATCTATGCAGATAAACTGAGCAGCGGAGGCTAAAATGGTGGATATCCACGTCCTGGTTTCCATGATTGTCTGGACAGCATGCGGCTCGGCATTGCTGTTCGTGCTGATGTATGTTGATTCGCTCTTCACCCGGTACAATGATATGGAGGAAATGAGAAACGGGAATATGGCGGTGACCACCCGCCTTGTACTGAAGCTGCTAGGGCAGGCTTATATCATGGCTTCGTGTATTTCCTCATCCAGCAAGCTAAGTGAAGCTATGTTATTCTCCGTAATAACTTTTATCCTGCTGCTGATTCTGGATAGAACGGTTCGTTCTTTGCTGAGCAGATTCGGGAAGCTGGATCTGGATCACGGTGCGCAGCAAGGAAAGATCGGTTACGGATTATTCTCCGGTACATTGCATATCGCGGGCGCATTAATTATTTCAGCATTTCTATAATTGGTTTTGGGAGGACACTAGAATATGAGTATTTGGAAACGTATAGGAAATATTTTCTCGAAACCTGAGCCTCCGGCAGTTGAAAAAAGCATGCTGCAGCTGGCCCCAGGAGATATCTGTGAGGTCTCCCTTGTTACCTATGAGGTAACGGGCAGAACCCATAACCGCGGACGTAATGCGGTTGTACTGACCTTGCGTGACGGAAGCCGTATTAGCTATCTGCACATTGAAGAGCGGGAGCAGACTCAATATAGTTTGTACAGACCGATTGATGGCCGATTGGATAATCCTGCCGAAGTTCCTGCTACGATTGAACTGGATGAGCATACGTACTATTTGGAAGAAGAGTATGATGGATACGTTGTTTCAGTCGGTCAAACTCCCTTTATGAATGGTGGAGACCAGCATGTCTGGCAGTATCAAAGTGATGATTTCGCCTTGCTGCGGATTGAATGGCAGAATGGACGCTTTATGCTGTATGAAGGAGAAAAAGTAATTACGGGCGATGTGCGGGTAATTCGGGGCAATTGATTTTTGGTTATTTATGAGGAGGAGCAAGCCATGAGTGACGGAAATGAACAAGCCGGTGAGTCACAATCATTTGTAAAAGGTATAGTCAAAGGATTCTTTTACAGTTCTCCATTTGATCCCGATATGACTGAGAAAAAGGCAGAAGATATTGCAGGAGTCTCAACCAAACAGGTGCTCGATCATATAACCGGTAAAGACAAAATGACTCCTAAAGAGATTGAGGAAGTCAAACGCAGCTTTAAATATATGCCCTGAAGTAAATAAATGATGATCTGCTGACGGCAAGGCGCGGGCTGCTTGAACAGGAAATAAAACGAAATGAAACGAAATAGGAGAGCTGCTTCTCACCCGAAGCGGCTTTTTTGTCGTTTGCGGATAGTACAAATGTTCTATGCAGCAGAGATACGCCTAAATAAAATATTTTATATAGTGAAACTAAGATTCTTATTCACTGCATTGACGAAATCCTAATCCCGCAAGGGATTCCTTAAACAGCTGCCCATCATTCTCAAGAAAAGCTTATATAGTGCTAATATCCTGTTTTTAACAAAATGATATTTATACTCTAATAATTGAGTTTATAGTACCGATAATGAATCTGGAGCAGTTAAATCTTATAAAACCTACTGCTTAACCAAAGAAAAAAGGAGATAATTTATGAAACAAATGGTTGGGAGAAAGCGGAGATCCCACCTTGTGTGGATGAATCTTATTACGGTATTACTGCTGATTATCGGTAGCGTGCCCGGTGTGCCTCCAACAGTGGCTAATGCAGAGGAAAGCGGGTATCTATTGTCCCAGAACAGACCGGTGTACGCATCATCTTCACTGGGTGGGGCCACACCAGATTTAGCAGTGGATGGAAGTAAGAACACCCGATGGGAAAGTGTCTGGAAGAAGGACCCGCAATGGCTTTATGTAGATTTAGGCGCTGTTGCCGCAGTATCAAGGGTATCAGTACAGTGGGAGAATGCCTATTCTACCGCTTTTGAAATTCAAGCATCGGTTGATGAGATCCACTGGAGCCCTATATACTCTACAACAAAGGGTAAGGGTGGAACGACCGACGTGAAAGTTTCTGCAAAAGCCCGATACATTCGTATACATAGTACTGAACGCGCGCAGAAGTCCTATGGTGTCTCCATTTGGGAGTTCGAGGTTTACGGAACTGGCGGCGTTAGTACACCTCCCAAGCCGGAGGCTGTAAACCTGGCATTAGGGAAGCCGGTAATCGCCTCCTCCATAGAGATTGATGAGCCTACCCGGTCGGCCGAGGATAAGGCCAAAATGAAAGAAAAAGATTATTTGGCACGGAATGCGACAGATGGGGATGCCAGTACCCGGTGGGCTTCTATTTTTACGGATACAGAGTCACTATATGTCGATTTGGGCCAAACCAGTGAATTGGGCAGTGTTGTATTGAGCTGGGAAGCTGCATATGGCCGTGCCTATGATATCCAGGTATCAGAGGATGCCAAGAGCTGGACCACGCTGTTCAGACAGTTGAACGGTTCAGGTGGGAAGGAAACTATCCCGCTATATGGCAAAGCGCGTTATGTGAAGATGTCCGGTATTGGACGCGGCAGCAGCAACGGCTACTCGCTGTATGAATTCGAGGTCCAAGCCTACCGTGAAGGCGATCTCAAGCCAACGTATAATATTCCGGATATTCCGGCAGCATCCGCAGTTCAGGTTGGGGCGGGGAGCTATGAGATCAATGACATCACCCAGCTGCAGCCCAAAAATCCCAAATACCGTACATCGGACATAGAAGGTCCCATCCCGTCCAATGACTGGTGGCAATCGATCCTCATCTCAAATCTGGGAGACGGGAACAGCCTCATTACCCTGCCGCTTAAGAACAGATATACCAAGCAGGGATTATCGATTCTGAATCCGGGAGCAGGGTTTGCATCATCGGATGGAGGCTCGATCGACGCAGACGGAGATCCGGATTTATATTTATCAGCCAATACTATCAACCCGGCAGGAATGCAGACGAAAATTTCGAGCTATGGCGATTATTCCGCAACGGTCATTCTAAGTGATGATGATACGGCCAAAATGAGTACCACTTTTGTAAAGGGCTCTCCATATCTGTACAATACCTTCGAGAATCCCGATGCAGTCATTCTCCAGTCACCTGCGATTACCCGTCTGTTCAATGACCAGAACGAGCCGGTTCTGCTGAATGACGGCGATATGGTGACTGCCGATCATATTGGAATCGAAGTGACCAATAAGGACAAGGCTCCGGTTCCACAGACGTTTATCCGCAGCTATGGTATTTTTACACCTGAGGGTACCGTGTTCATGAAGCTTGGCAATACGATCAAGATCAAGCTTGGCGGAGGTGAGGATTACTTATCTCTTGCCACTCTTCCAAGCTCTTCGGAGCTGCATGAGTTTTATCGACATGCCTATGCCTTTGTGTCCGGTACAGAGGTCAATTATAGCTTCGATCAGAAGAAGTCTATGGTAACGACGAATTTCCATACCAGCACGGAGCTGAAACGGTCCGGATTCTCCGGTGATACAATTATGGCGCTGCTGCCGCATCAGTGGAAAATCACGACTACTCCGCTTACGGAGCAGTCGTATCCGTCCATCCGCGGTGTCTTGAAGCTTGTGGAAGGCAATACATTCACAACCACTGACCGGTTCAACGGAATCATCCCACAGTTTGTAGAGCCTGGGGATTCCACTTACTCCCGTGCACAACTGATTGCCTATCTGGATCAGCTGGATGCGGATTTGGCCGGGAATCTAATGATTGCTGATCCGTACTGGCAGGGAAAAAAGCTGCATCCGCTAGCTCTGGCGGTCCTGATTAGCGATCAGTTGGGGGATGATGAACGCAAAGCGCACTATCTGGCGAATCTGAAGACTATTTTGACGGACTGGTATACCTATTCACCGGATGAGCAACTTCATTCGTATTATTTCCACTACTCGCAGGAATGGGGCGCATTGTTCCCGTACTCCAGCGGCTTTGGAGTGAACACCGGTCTTACTGACCATCATTTTACTTACGGATACTATATCTTTGCATCGGCAGTGCTTGCCACCTACGACAAGGAATTTCTCGCCGATTATGGCGATATGGTGGAAATGCTGATCCGCGACTATGCGAATCCGTCCAAGAGAGATGGCGAGTTCCCGTGGATGCGTAATTTTGACCCGTACGAGGGGCATTCCTGGGCCGGCGGCTATGCGGATAACCGCAGCGGCAACAACCAGGAAGCTGCCGGTGAAGCGTTGTTCAGCTGGGTTGGTGAATATATATGGGGTCTCGTTACCGGCAACGACGCTTACCGCGACGCGGGCATCTGGGGCTTCACCACGGAGGTAAAGGCAGTCGAGCAGTACTGGTTCAACTATGATCATGACAACTGGGTGGAAGGTTACAACCATGCGGTAGTCGGGCAGGTCTATGGAAGCGCCTATCTGTTCGGGACCTTCTTCTCTGGTGATCCGCAGTGTATATATGGCATCCATTGGTTGCCGCCTGCTGAATGGATGACTTATTATGGCCGCGAGCCGGAAAATGCTGCAAATTTGTATGCGGGCCTGATCAAGGACCTGGGCAAGAAAGAGGATGCTTGGCAGCATATCATCTGGCCGTTTGAATCGATCAGTGATCCGCAGGCTGTACTGGAGAAATGGGATACTACAAATATGCAGCAGAATGAAGCCTTCAATGCCTATTGGTTCGTTCACAGCATGGCGTCCCTGGGTAACCGTACTACTGAGATCTGGGCGGATAATCCTGCAGTTACCGTCTATAAAAAAGCAGACAGCTACACCGCGCAAATCTGGAATCCCTCTGATAGTGATGTTACGGTTCATTTCTACAATGCGGCAGGTGTTCTCGGCTCCGCGAAAGTATATAGCCAAGCACAAGTATCTGTCGATCCTCTAAAACATACCGTTCTGGAGGCCCCTGACCTATCCGGTGCAGTTCAGTATCTTGATCGTACCCAGTGGCAGGTGACCACATCTGCAAGTTCTGAGCCAGTTAAGAATCTGGTTGATGGAAAACTAAATACCCGCTGGTCTTCCGGCCGGACCCAGCGCCCGGGAGATGTACTCCAGATTAATCTGGGTTCCGAGCAGACCTTCGACACGCTGTTCATGAATTCCGGCACGAGCTATGGCGATTATGCGCATGGTTATGAAATCACTGTCTCCCGTGACGGGGAGAATTGGGGAGAGGCCATCGCAGCGGGAGGAGGCACTTCTCCGAGTGTGGTGGTATCTCTGCCCGCCCAAACCGCGCAATATATCAGAATTACATTGACCTCTTCTTTGGACAGCTGGTGGTCTATTGCCGAACTGAAGGTGGCCAAATTCGGCAAAGGATTAACTGAGACACCAGAGGATACACTGGAGGACCGTTCACGCTGGAAGGTTGCGGCTACATCCTCTTATGCCTCTGACCTTCCGAAGAATATTCTGGATGGAAATGGGGCTACCTTATGGAGCAGTGGCCGTAAGCAGACCTCAGGGCAATGGATCCAGGTGGATCTGGGTTCCAAGCAGCGCTTTGACTCCATCGTTATGAATCCGGGTAATTCCGCTGATGACTATCCGCGAAGCTACAAGGTATATGTCTCTAGTGACGGGGTGGTTTGGGGCAACCCTGTAGCTGCCGGCCAAGGGAAGCCGGGTACGATGAATATTAGCTTCCCGGTTCAAACCGGACGATATGTTAAGCTGGTTCAGACCGGTGAAGCTGACAAATGGTGGTCCGTCGCCGAGCTGTACATCCATAATTACGGCAACGGGAAGCAAAAGCTTCTCGAACCGCAGTCATGGACATTGACGGCCTCCTCTACAGCCGGAGGAGAAACTGTAAACGCCATGCTGGACGGCAGTCTGGCTACCCGCTGGTCCAGCGGCCGTGAACAACAGCCGGGGCAATGGATTCAGCTTGATCTGGGTCGTGCGCAGGCCATCGACCAGCTTGTCATGGACAGCGGAAGCAATCATGATGATTACGCGCATGGATACGAAATTTATGTATCAGCCGATGGCGAACACTGGGGCACCCCGGTAGCTGCGGGTAAGGGTACAAGCTCAGTAGTAACTGCAGCCTTCCCGCTGCAGACGGTCCGTTATGTCAAGGTGATACTGACCGCCGCTGATTCGCACTGGTGGTCTGTTTCGGGACTGTCCCTCTATACAGCCGATGAAGATCAGAGTCTTCCGGTGGCAGGAGCCGGTGAACCGCTTGCACTTGACCGTTCTACATGGAACGTAATTGACTCCACCCACGGAATGGGAACGTCAACTCTGGAGATGCTGGATGCAGACAAGAACAGCCGTTGGACCACCAGTACTCCGCAGGCAGCGGGCCAGTGGATTCAACTGGATCTGGGCAGCCAACAGCAGTTCCGTGAGCTGGTTATGGATTCGGGAGGCAGTGAGAACGATTATGCCAGGGGATATCAGGTGCTGGTCTCCGAGAGTGGAACTGAGTGGAGGATGATTGCAGAAGAAAAGGGTGCTTCATCCCTTATCCGGTCTGCCTTCCCGGTACAAACCGCACGATATGTCAGACTCGTGCTTACCGAAGCGGCACCCCAGTGGTGGTGGTCGGTCTCCGAACTGAATCTGTATATGTGAGATTATAGGAGCAATTGAATATATAAAAGGCAATTGTATGCTACTCTCGTACGGTCCGACGGATTCAGCGTTGCTCCGGCTATTTAAAGCGAGGAACAGAGTTACAAGATTGTTCCTATGGGGTTTTTATAAAGTTGGAGGATGTTCTTATGCGTATGCATAGGGACATCCTCTTGTTTAGTTTCAGCCGAATAGGGTTCTCTAAAGAAGCAAACTCGCAGATTCTTGGTTATAATAGGTTATTATGCGAGTGTAAATAGATTATATTGATTCTAATACAGAAATGAGGCAATGATCCATGACTAGCAAAGAGAATGTACTTGATGAGAAATTTCAGCGCAGGGCCCTTCAGGTTAAAGAAGCTCAGGCCAAAGTGACTGAGTATGCCAAGCCGCTAGCTATGGAAAGTGTACCCCTCTCGGCATGTGCAGGACGGTATTTAGCCGAAGCGGTCATTGCACCACATCCATTTCCCGCTTTTGATAGGTCTGGAATGGACGGTTATGCGCTGATTGCTGAAGATATAAGGAACGCTAGCAAAGATCAGTTGGTTTGGCTTAAAGTTGTAGATCATATTCCCTGTGGCTTCGTTTCAATGAAGAATATTACATCCGGGCAAGCGGCAAGGATTATGACGGGGGCACAGCTCCCCGAGGGTGCGGATACAGTGGTTATGATCGAAGCCACAGAAACACGGGTTATGGATGAAGTCACATATGTTGGTATCCGTAAAGCTCAGGAAGCCGGACGGAATATCACTCCGCGCGGAATGGAACTTAGCGGAGGAGAAGTGATATTGCCAGAAGGAGGCCGTATTACTGCTGGAGAAATCGCTGTACTAGCCGCTTTTGGCGTATCATCAGTGAAGGTACATAGACGGCCTAAAGTGGGTATTTTTGCTACGGGATCTGAACTTCTTGAAGTAAATGAACCGCTTCAACCGGGGAAAATCCGCAACAGTAATTCGCCGATGCTGGAGACACTCGTATTGGAAGCAGGTGGTGAACCGGTGATGCTTGGCGCCATCGCAGATGATCTGAACCTGGCCCGCAGTAAAGTGCAGATGGCACTTGAGGCATACGACATGGTTATTACTACGGGGGGAGTATCCGTAGGAGACTATGATATTATGGGTGATCTGGTGCGTGAACAGAGCGGCAGCATGCTCTTCAACAAGGTAACTATGCGCCCAGGTAGTGTGACAACAGCTGCGGTCCGTGGAGGTAAGCAACTATTAGCCTTATCCGGTAACCCGGGTGCTTGCTTTGTAGGATTTCAATTGTTCGCAAGACCGGTGATTGGCATCATGCAGGGGGCAGCGAAGCCCTTCTTACCGGAGTGGACCGCAACTTTGGGACAGGATTACATGAAAGTAAATAACTATACTCGGTATGTCCGGGCACGGCTGGAGATCAATGAAGGCAGACTTGTAGCTTATCCTGCCGCCATTGATGAATCTTCCGTTATGGTTACAATTAAGGACAGTAATTGCCTGATTGTTGTGCCACCGGAAGAGCGGGGGCTTAGCGCCGGTTCTTTGGTTACTGTAATTAAACTGCCTGGAGAAATTTCAGGATAAAGGTATTTCAGAACGGTCAAGGAGTGTGCCAGGTGACAAGAATCATAAGGAATAACTTGGTTTCCAGTAGAAAGAACCCCAGGGGAGAGAAGCGCAGATCCACACGCAGGTTTCATCACGTTCAAGTCACACAAGGAGTAGACCGGCATGCTCCAGTTAGCTTGACTGGCCCATCGGTGTGGCAAATTGTCGGTTACAAAAACAGCGGGAAAACGACGATGATTTGTAGCATAATTCCACAGCTTAAAGCAAAAGGGTACACGGTAGCCGTGATCAAACACGATCATCATAACTTTGATATGGATCATCCCCACACGGACACTTGGCAGCATAAAGAGGCGGGAGCCGCTGCAGTTGCCATTACTAATAAATCCCGGACGGCGCGGATCGAAGAGAAGGAGACGTCACTATGGCAGTTGGTGAAGGATTTTGCAGGGTATGACTATATTTTGGTCGAAGGGTTCAAGGAAGAACTATATCCTAAAATTGTCTTGATACGCCATCCAGAAGACCTGAAACTTCTTTCGTTAAGCACCATTTCGGCAGTTAGCCTGTGGCAGGAGGCGGCCGACCTCGAAAGCTTGCCGGACTCACCATCGATTCCGCGTTTCGGTATTGATGAAACCGCAGCGATTGTGGAATATATGTGCCAACAACGATATTCATTTCCTGTTTTCAACATGTGAAAAATTCACAATAGAAATCCCAACGATCAGCAGATTATATACTCCATGCGTCTTCAAACCCATTTAGTCAAAAAGGGCGGTCCCTGACGCTCAACGAAGCGTTTGAGTCCGCCCATAAAAGGCATATTAAGTCTAAATTAAGAGTCCAAGCGGCGCTCAATGGCATCCGACATTGTTTTGTCGGTCAGATGTGCATAAACCTCGGTTGTCTCCGTTGAAGCATGACCAAGCTGCTCTTTCGTCTTATAGATATCGTTCTGCAGATAATAATCGGTCGCGAAGGAGTGCCGGAGCTTATGCACTGTAAGGTAAGGTTTGCCGAAACGTTTGGCGTATTTGATGATCATCTCCTGAATGGCCCGTTTCGTCATTCTTTTGCCTTCAGTATGACCGTTGGGCAGAGCGATAAATAATGCTTTTTCCTTCTTTGGCGTCTTATAACGGGTTTGACGTAGGCTCAGGTACAGCGACAGATCATCTTTGGCCTGTTCGCGAAAGTATACAGGTGTTTTGAACGTCTCATCGTTGTGGCCTTTGCGGAATACATATAACAGCTTATTATTGAAATCAAGATCATCCACATTGAGATTTACGACCTCTGACACCCGAAGACCGGAGTTTAGGATAAGACTGGCGATACAGGCATCGCGTTCCCGGTTCAGTTGAAAGGAATACAGCGCCTGCTTGTTCTTCTGAACATCTACTCCGTACCCTTCAAGGATGTAGCCCACAAATTCGAGCAGTTCTTCTTCCTCCAGAATCTTGCCTTTTAGTTTCGCAGCAGTATCCTTTGGTTTATGGATCCGTTTGATCTCCACTTTAGCCATAATATTGCGTTTCAACAGTGGATAGAAATTCTCATCCTCAGCAATCTGGCTCAGATAATGAAATAGTGAACGTAGTGCTGATAGCTTACGGGAGACGGTGATTTTTGTATTGGCGTTCTCGATGCGGGTCATGAGATGAAGCCTGTAGGACACTATGCTGTCCATATGCAGAACCTCGAGGTCCTGAAGACTAATCTCAACATTGCTCGAAGCTTGTGTCAGTCCCTCAGCACGAAGCCAGCCCAAAAAAGACTCATAATCTCTAATATATTCAAGAAGTGTAGAAGGGGAGAGGTCTGGTAGCTTGTAATCAATGAACTGCTGTATATACCAGGGCATGTTCGGAAGCTTAATCTCCAGCTGAAGTCGGTCGTGGTTCTTTTGTATGCTCATGGGATTCACCTTTTCATTTTGCTCTATTCTTCCGTATTATTTTATCATGATTTGAACTGCTAGAATATTTTGCCGAAATATTTAATCTTTTTTGATTCAGCGTGTAGTAAATGTTAAAGTTATTTTTAGTGAAATCAATCACGGCATAGACAGAGGTGAACCATGGAGCTTAAAATTGAACTGGTTCCGAAGGAACGGAAGCAAATTATCAGCAACCTGATGCAGTTTTATCTATACGACTTTACCCGCTTTTTGAATATTGATGTAGACCAGGAGGGGGTATTTCCGTCGTATCCGGGCCTTGAAGCCTACTGGGCCAGCGGAAGCAACAAGATGCCATACTTGTTCCTTGCGGACGGGAACTACGCCGGCTTCGCGTTGGTGGACAGGCTACTCCATAATTCGGAGGGACAGTTTTATATGTGTGAGTTTTTTGTGATGTCCAAATACCGCCGCACTGGCCTCGGCACTTGGGCCGCCCATACTCTTTTTGAAATGTACCCCGGTGATTGGAAGGTTTCGCAGATCCGGGCGAACACGCCAGCAATAGATTTCTGGCACCGGGTAATTGGAAGCTATACGGATGGCGCTTATCAAGAGAGATTTAATCCGCCGCAAGGCAACCCGAGTCAATATTTCAACACATTAAATAATAATAGAATTAAATAAAAGGAGAGTTGTTATGGATCATAATCAATTTTCTGCAATCGGCCACTCCCGCCAGAAATTTAATAATCCGATGTCTGAGGCTAAGCTAGTCCATACTCTGTCGCTGCTGCAGCTAAAGCCGGGAGCGCGGGTTTTAGAAATCGGGGCAGGGCAAGGCGAGCTGGCAAGAAGATTAGTACATATGTATGATACAGCTGTTGATGCAGTTGAGAACAGTGCCTATGCGATTGAAGAGGCGCATAAGCGGACTTCCCAGCAGTCGCCGGAATCCCGTATTCATTTCATTGAAGAAGATGCAGGCACGTACCTTGCAACGGTCGAGAATGGAACTTATGATGCGGCGATTTGTATTGCTTCGACACATGCACTAGAGAGTATGGCCAATACATTAAGTCTCTTTTCCAAGGCGGTTCGTCCGGGTGGCAGCATTCTGATCGGCGACGGGTACTGGAAGAAGAAACCGGATGCTTCCTACCTAGGTGCGCTAGGCTCGGAAGAAAATGAACTTCGGCATTATGACACTACGGTTCTGCTTGGAGAGCGATATGGCTTAACTCCACTTTGGTCGACCGTTGCCAGTGAAGATGACTGGGACCGGTTTGAATGGAATTACAGCCTGTCCATCGAGCAATATTGCCAGGATCATCCTGATGATCCGTCCGTCCCTGAAATGCGGGAGAACATACGCAATTGGCGCCGCACTTATTTAACTTGGGGCCGGGATACGCTCGGATTTGGGCTGTTCCTATACCGGAACAACTAAGTTAAGGGCTTACTAATCCGGAAGAGCACAATCAGTCCTGAATCGCAACTATTACCGATTACCAGCGTCTGGTAATTGAGGTGATTAATCAATGAATACGCATAGGAAGATCATTGCTGCTGGAGTTTTGGTGTTGGCAGTCTCTGCTGGCAGCGGCTGCACTCCAAACTCCAATGGTGCGGATCAGGATAACAAAGAACCTGCTATCCTTTCTGTCTCACCCTCGCTAGTTCCCAAGGTTACAACAACGCCTATGCCTGAAGCTACGGTAACTGCTACTCCTCAGGCTAAATCCTTGAGTCTCATCGGGCAGGAGATTCCAGTCTATGACGGGAGCGGACGCGGCTTTACCGTTGCCGGCAAAGAAGAAAATGCCGATTTCAGATCCCATAAAGAGCTGCCGCTTGGACTCTTCATCCCGGAGTCGCTGATGCGTATGGAATTGAACGGCAGTACCGCATGGGGCTTAGACGATAAACGTAATTACATAACCCTATTAGATGCGGATAAGTCGGCTGATCCATCAAAGATCACGGGCAAAGACAGTTCTTTAAGCAAGTATAGGGAGTATTCCGGATTCTTTGCAGATGGGGAAGGAAGAGTGGATATATTCAAGTTTCAGGTTAATGAACATGCTTACCTGGCCGAAATTCGAACCACAGCAGATCTCCGGGAAGAGATGCTGCCACTATTTACTACCATGCTTGCAAATATACAGTACATGGAGA
This sequence comes from Paenibacillus oryziterrae, assembly GCF_042610485.1. NCBI lineage: Bacteria > Bacillati > Bacillota > Bacilli > Caryophanales > Paenibacillaceae > Paenibacillus > Paenibacillus oryziterrae. The sequence goes on from NZ_JBGJZO010000001.1 coordinate 283,319, forward strand.
AGAGAGAACCTCTGATTGCCGGAGTATTCATTCAAGATCCTAAGGTGGGGAATAGTAGGGAGGAGCAGCAAAGTCTTAAAGTCGCCATGCTGTGCCTGAAGGCCATCGCTGCAAAAGATATGGATCAGTTCAATTCGACACTATATGCTCCTGGAGCAGCAAATAATATGAGTTATTGGGTAGATAACACAAATACCTACCGATTTATTAAACTTACCTCTGCGTTTAATCCAGAGAACCCTAAGCGGGTTATATACTACGTTGAATATGAGTTTATGAATGCAGAAGGATATTACAGGGTGAACTCCATCGGGATGCCTGTGTTGCTGAACAAGCAGGGTGAGTGGAAGGTAGCTGATTTAGACTGAAATAGGTGTATTGCTGCATGGTATTAACTGTGCTATAATTTGCACATTAAATTGAAATGGAGGCATGACGACTATGGCGGCGATCAAACGGTTTGGATTTGGAGTGCAGGCATTGATTATACTCGCTTCAAATACGGGTCAATGCTCCAGTGAAGAGATAGCATCCCATATCAATTGTGAGCCGACTGCGCTACGGAAGATACTGGTCCGGCTTACGGAGACCGGATTGATTAAGGTGAAGCAGGGCAGAGGCGGAGGATATACTTTAGCGAAACAACCAAAAGATATAGCATTAGTAGAAGTCTATCATGCAGTTCTTGATGAGAGCCCGCAGTGGCTCCGGATGCTGGATACGACCGGTGACCATTTGTTCGGGACGAAGATGCGCGAGTCCTTCGGTAAGATCATGAACGATATCCATGGTCAGATAGATCTTGTGCTTCAATCCTATACCATAGCAGATTTAATAGAGTAATTTTTTGACTTAAACTGTGCTAAAATATGCACAATAAATCACGAGTGAAATCAAAGGAGTGTAATGATGAGAATCAAATGGTATGGACATTCATCGTTTTACATTACGTCTGAGCTGGGGACTACGATACTGATCGATCCATATGGCCGCAAATTCCTTGGATACCATATGCCGGAAGTGAGTGCGAATATTGTTGCCGTTACCCATGAGCACCGAGATCACAATCAAGTTCACATTGTAAAAGGTGATTATGAGCTGTTGAACCAAGCAGGCAGTTTTTGCGTTAAGGAAATTGAAATCAAAGGGATTCCAACCTTTCACGATAACGTAGGGGGTGCGAAGAAAGGTAATAACCTGGTTTTTGTCTTTACTATAGACGGACTTACGTTGTGCCATTGCGGCGATTTAGGGCATCTGCTTACACCTGAACAGTTGAACGAGATCGGAGATGTAGATGTTCTTATGCTGCCTATCGGAGGGGGCCGGACACTAGGCGGAGTGCAGGCGGCTGAAGTCAGAAACCAGCTGCGTCCTGCCATTGTCATTCCGATGCATTACCGGACAAAAGCCCTGGGGATCGCGGGCAGATTCTTTTTCGAAAATGAGCATGGATTTATTAAGGCCACTGGACTTCCAAGGTTGGAGGTAGAAGAGCTTGTGGTTACAAGGGAATCGCTTCCGGATTCTGCTAAGGTCGTAACATTGAATTATCAGTAATATGTAATTTTATGCGAAAAATGGAGATTGGCTTTGAACTAAGTAGACATAATAAATGTTATGTTAACTTATTGATTTTGCAGAATGAAAATAGGTAAATTAAGGATTGACTGATAACACCATAAGAGTTATATTAAACACTGTTCAATAGATTGAACGGTGTTATTTTTTGCGACGAGGAGTGACTTTATGACCAAAGAGGACAAAAAAGAACGTGAACGCGAAGAGATGCGGCGTTTAATTATAGAGACTGCAGGGGATTTCATTGCTGTGGATGGTATTGAGAAGCTGTCCATTCGTAAACTCGCCCGTCAAATCGGGTATTCACCGGGTATTATCTATCATTATTTTGAGGGAAAAGAAGAAATTATTGAGCAAGTGCTGCAAAAAGGGTACCAAGAGATGGTGTCGGGCATACGTTCTGCACAGCACGAGCTGCCAGTAAGCCAGCCTGATGAGATTTTAAAGGGATCCCTGCTGCAGTTTATTCGGGGAGCATTGGCGCAAGGGTCACAGTACAGGAATGTGATGCTAAATGATTCACCGGCGGTTCTTAGCCAGACTTCCGTATTGTTCAAGGGAGCCGCACTGGAGCGTAATGCACTAGGCATGTTATGCAGGACACTGAAATTATATCCGCATCTGCAGAATCAGGATGAGACATACATTGAACGGACGGCACAGATCATCTGGAGCTCAGCTTTTGGCCTGATTATGCGACTATCGGTGGAACATGACTTGCCCGACGAGCAGCGTGAAGCGCTGGTCTCACACTACCTGGACAGTATGGTGAAGCTTGCTGGTTGCATTTGATGGTCATGGGAAGATTTTGAGAGGGGGAACGTGGGAATGAAGCATTTGAAGAGAGTTGTTGCCTTATGTATTCTGATCATCGTATTAGCGGCTTTGGCATCAGGGTACGGACTATTCTCAAATGCTGGGGAAGGCGAATACATCTACACATCCATTCGGGGGGAGACAGTGCATATCTCGGGTGCAGGATTGTACGCCGATGAGTCGGTTTCCATGGCTACACAAGCCAAAGCGCAGGATGGTGTCACACTTTTTGCAGGGATTCCTCTGCTGATTGCCGCATTAATCATGACCTCCAAAGGGCTGGTAAAAGGGCGGCTGCTGCTCACGGGAACGCTGGGATATTTTCTGTACACGTACGCCTCCTACTGTTTTCTTGCCATGTATAACTCCATGTTCCTGGTGTATGCAATGTTGTTCTCAGCTTCGTTTTTCGGGTTTGTGCTGTGTATGCTTTCTTTCGAGAGAGATCGTATGGATAAGGTATTCAAGGATACTTTTCCTGCTAAGTCTACTGCAATTTACCTATGGGTTCTAGCCTTTATGATTGCCATGCTATGGCTCGGAAAAATCATTAAAACGCTCATTCAAGGATCGATTCCGGTCGGGCTGGAACATTACAGTACGCTGACGATTCAGGCCTTGGATCTTGCTATAATCGTACCTACGGCGGTAACGGCTGGCTGGATGTCAATCCGCAGAAAGTCCAGTGGTTATTTACTGGGGGCGGTGATTATCCTCAAGGGTGTTACCCTGTTAACGGCCATCTCAGCCATGCTTGGAGCTATGCTCTATACGGGCACAAAAGTTTCCTTGATAGAACTCATTCTGTTTCCAGCTTTTAACGTGTGGATTGTGTGGTGGATGTTCGTACTATTGAAGCACGTTCGGGAGCCGGAAGCAGATAGAATATGAAAGGGGAGTGCGTGAGAATGAAGACCATTATAGTTTATACTTCGAAATACGGCTGTACGGAGAAAGCAGCTCTGCTGCTAAAATCCAAAATGGGGGGCGATGCGGACGTTGTGAAACTTAGCCGAACCCAGGAGCCTGAAATCAGGGGATATGACACCGTAATTCTGGGCGGATCCATCTACTACGGGAAAATACAGAAGGAAATGACGGCATTCGTAGACAAGAAAAAGTCTGAGTTAGCGGGCAAAAGACTTGGTTTGTTCGTATGCGCTGGAATGAAGGGTGATCAGGCTGCACAGGAGCTGCATACAGCATTTCCGGTGGAACTGCTAATTCATGCGGAAGCAACCGAAGTATTTGGCGATGAATATGATTTCAGAAAGATGACCCTCATGGACAAAGTTATTCTGCGCGCGGTAAAAGGGAAAGAATTATCTCCGGGTCTGCATATGGATGCCATCGACCGTTTTGCCCAAATCATGAAGAACGGTGTTCCTCAACTTTAATTATTGTGCTAATTTCATCATATGAAAAATTCAGAATAGAAGATCAAATAACATTGAGTTCATTCTAGATCATACCTTCATATGCATCCAATTGTGATACCTACTCACATAAACAATGGTTTTAAAGGCCTGCTCCAGTCGGAAGCCTAAAGAAGCAGGCTTTTTTAGTGTTTAGAGACGCATCAGTCTCTGCTGCGCTTCCAGTGCAATAGATAAGGAATGACTGGCATGTTCAAGAGAGAGGATAGAACTCGAACCATCTTCAACACACTGAACCATGTGGCTCAGGCTCTTCTCATAGGGGTCTGCCGGAATCAATTCCAATTGTCTTTTGACTGAAGAGGTATACTCATCTAACGTGGCAGTAACTTCACCGTTCAGTTGATTAATCTCCTGGAATACAAGCTTTGCCGATTCAAAATAAGCCTCATATCCGACTGTAAATGGATAACCGGCTGGCATCTGTGATGATGATAAAATCTCGGCGAAAGTATCCTTGAGTTCGCAGGTGAGATGCACTATAGCCTGATCTTTATCTATTCCATGTGTCCCCCAGACCTGATAAGGAAGAGTAGAGCCAAACATCCAGACCATAAAATCCAGGTCATGAATCATTAAATTGGCCGTGATCTGATCGAGCCCCAAATTGCCCCAGAGAGGAGAGGTTTCTCTTCGCAAGGTAAACGATAAAAGCTTCCCATAGGTTCTGTTTCTGACCGACTCGTACAAATATTGATATGCGGGATCAAACTTTATGAACTGATTCACGAAAATACGCCGTGCATACTGCTCTTGAGCCAAGATCATCGCGTTCAGATCATCAGCATTTAAGCACACCGGAGTTTCGCACAACACATCTTTACCATTCTTCATAGCTTCGATTGCGTAGAACCGGTGGAGGTTGGAAGGCAGACAAATGTCAACCACTCCAATGTCCGGATCAAGCAGGATATCTTCAATCTTCGTCGTTACCTCCAAATTCAATTCTTTCTGCAGCTGTTGCAGCTTCTCAGGATTTCTACCATATACCACTACTTTACCGACTGTGCCCATGTTCGAGAATAACTTGGCATGATACGCTCCGAATCCTGTCCCGAGTACTCCAATATTCATCAGAATCCATCCTTTCCTTGGTTAATTCTAATGATATACTTGGATTGTTGACAACAGAGTGGCATGAATTATTCATGCTCGCTGATTTTATTTCACTATGGTTTATACCGGGGGGGATTATGTTGCGGCTGCACCGCTTAATGGCTATTTTGTTATTGCTGGAATCACGGGGGAAGCTGAGAGCCAGTGAACTCGCATCTGCTTTGGAGACATCCGTTCGCTCGATTTATCGAGATATTGATGTGCTATCAGAGAGCGGAATCCCGCTGCTTTCGACCCCAGGGCCTAATGGGGGCATCTCCTTAATGGAGGGATACACGGTGAATCTGAAGCAGCTTCATGGAGATGATGTGATCCAGCTGTATTTAACAGGTATGGGGATTTATTCTGGAGGAGGGAGCGACTCTGCCTTAAGGCTAAAGAATGCTCTCTTGAAGCTGGAAAAAACCTTGCCGCACGCTTATCAAAGCGATATCAGCAAGGCTAAAAAGAGATTTCTATTTGACGAGACACCATGGTGGAGCGAACGGCCTGCCGTACCTTTTCTTGAAGAAATCAGAACCGCACTATGGAGAACGGAGACAATCAAGGTCACGTACTGCAAAGTCACTCGCGATTGCTCTACACGTACTCTGGAGCCTTATGGACTTGTTGTGAAACAAATGGACTGGTACCTGATTGCCTATTGTCACGAGGCTGGCGACATACGAACCTTTAAATGCGAGAGAATCCAGTCTGTCGTGCACCTTAGTGAATTCTACGAGATTCCAGCAACCTTCTCTCTGGAGCAATACTGGCGCAGCCAGCAACTGATATTCAAGCAGTCACGAAGAGAAGAAGAGATGTATCCTGTAGTCATTAGAGCGGACAAGAACTATGAAAATATGCTGCAGACGCTTGAAGTTCTGGAGCTAAGCGATGATGGCGAAGGCTTTAGAGCAACGATTAACATGTACAGTTATGAAGATGCCTGTAAGCTGATTGCGCCTATTTTTGGACAAGCCGAAATCATAGGGCCGGAAGAAATGAGGTTTTTTGCAAAAGAAAGGTTGCTGTATCTTAGCCAGTTATACAATTAGGTAACATAATAATTATTATGTTACCTTGCTTGAGATCCTTTCTCCCGAGCCACGAGTCTTCTGTGAGCAGTGATCAGGAAAGGAAGCCCTAAGGCGGCGGTTAAAGACAGTGGAATAAAGACGGCAGGCCCATGTTGTGGGCCATAATGATCTAGCAACAGACCTCCGAAGATTGGAGCAATTACATTACCTAGGTTGTTAAATCCAATCGTTCCGAAGTATGTACCTTTCCATTCCGGCTTGGCGATCCGGTCAATCAGCATATCCATCATCGTGAAGAGCAGAACTTCACCAATGGTGAATAGCACCACACTGAACATCAGCAAGGCAATTCCTCCAGCCAAACCGAATAGAAGGAGACTTAGCGCCACGCAGGTATTTCCGAGTATGAGCGGCACGAGCGGTGGAAATTTACTTGCGGTGCGGACGATTGGATACTGCACAACCAGAACAGTTACGGCATTAAGCGATAGCATATAGGAGAAGACCTTGCCCCCATCGGTAAAAAGAGGATTCATGGCCAGATACTGAGCCAAGGTAGAACTGAAGTGACCGTAACCCAGCACGCAAAAAATGGTTCCGATGAGCACCGGAAGAAACACACGATCCCGTCCTGTTGTCGCAAGGGCAATTTTTAAACGAGGGGCAACGGCAGTTGACTTGCCGGGCAGGCTTTTATGGTGAACCTTGAACTGCATGAACAATACAATACCGTAAGCGACGTAGACGATTCCGGCGATGAGGAAAGGGAATGTTGACTTCGCCGAACCGAGCTGAAGACCAATAATTGGACCGAATACGACTCCCAGATTGACCGCTGCATACCTCAGGTTAAATACCAGGAGTTTATTGTCCGGTGGAGTGATATCTGATAGCAGTGCGCGAGACGTGGGTTCGAACACAGCGCGGCATAATCCATTAAGCGTATTGATCAGGAAGAACACCCATAAGTGCTGTGCAGCGGAGAAGCCAAAGAATACACTGGCCCAGCCAAATACAGAGACGAGCATGACGATTCTGCGGCCTACGACATCAGAAATATAACCACCATAGAAACTGACCATAACACCCGCCAGTGAGCTGACGGCAACTGTGAATCCGGTTTGTGTCGGTGAAGCGCCCAGAACTTGAGTAAGATAGATGGACAGAAAGGGAATGCTCATTGAGGTGACCAGACGGCCGAACATGGTTCCGATAATGATCGTCCAGGCCAAGGGGTGAATATGGCGTAAATGCTGATTCATAAATTCGGGGTTCTCCTTGTCTGCGTGATGGTTTGAACATAACATCTCTCATTCTATACGATTCCGAATCCACTGAATACCCCTGAATTCCAGTGCAACATGCATAAGAAACACTATTCCTAACCATGCTAAGGTAATCCTAGTGATATAGATGAAGGGAGAATTCTCTACTTATGAGCGAACATTACGATTCCAGTCTGCCGACTAATACCAACGTATCCCAAGCACAAGGCTCGGTGAACAAGCTGCATAATTCCATTTCTCAAGCGTTAAGCCATCCGAGTGAGCAGACGCTGGAGCAGGCCGAGAACAGTCTGCAACATACCAGACAAGCTATCCATCGGGCAAAAGTCCGGTCAGTTGACGGACAGGGTGTAGAGCTTGTGGAGGAAGCGTTGGCTGAGGAAGAGCAAAGATTTGGTTCGATTCCCGCAGACACTGAATAGATCACGAATCATTGAAGCAGCCTTACTTAATCATGATAAGCAAATCTTTTCGTGAAAATATGCAAATCTATTCGTGAATAAGATACCGTTTCCTTTTTGTGGTGAAGGGTATAATGTATAAGATGTGCTTTCTTCATAAGCAGCTCTACATTATATCTCATCGCTAAAGGGGAGACCTCTATTTTGGAAAAGCGCAAATATGGCAATACCGACATGGAAGTGAGTGTTCTTGGTTTTGGCGGGTCTGAAATCGGCAGTTCGGATGAGAAGACGGTTGACCGCTTGCTTGGAAGCGCCGTTGATGCGGGGCTTAATCTGATTGATACCGCGGAATGCTATGGCAACAGCGAGGAATTGATTGGCAAGACGTTGGGTAACCGCCGAAGCGATTACTATCTGTTCACCAAATGTGGACATGCCGCAGGTATGGATTATCCGGATTGGGATCTTAAGCTGTTGGAGAAAAGCATTGACCGCAGCCTTAAGCGCCTGAAGACCGACTATGTGGATATGATTCACTTACATAGCTGCCGGGAAGAGGTACTGCGTGAGGGTGGGGTTATAGAAGTTCTACAGCGTGCCAAACAGGCGGGCAAAACCCGTTATATTGGCTACAGTGGAGACCGTAAGGATGCACTCTATGCCGTTCAGACCGGTGTTTTTGACAGTCTCCAGACTTCAGTCAACATCGCTGACCAGGAAGTTATCGATTTGACCTTAGGCGAGGCTATCAAACGTAACATGGGTGTAACTGCTAAACGTCCGATTGCCAATGCGGCTTGGCTGTTCGAAACTATGGATGAATCGGAATACCCTTATATCTACTGGAACCGTATACGCGATCTTGCCTATAGCTTTCTTGGCGATCGGCAGACCAGTGTAGAAACTGCACTTCGTTTCACATTAAGCACTCCCGGTGTACATACAGCTATTGTAGGTACCCGCAATCCGGAACGTTGGCAGCAGAATGCAGCTCTACTCAGCAAAGGTCAGCTCCCAGTCGAGCAATATGAGGAGATTCGCAGCATTTGGCGCAGTGTAGCCGCTCCTGATTGGGTCGGACAAACTTAATAGGGTGAATAAAACTTCAAAGCACATACCGCATACGCGGTATGTGCTTTTTTAGTACGCCCAGCATGGGTGTCAGCTCTAAGTTGAGAGTTCCGTTTGTTTTCGGTGAAAGGAAAATAATTTCCGTGATTTTATAATGCAAAAGGTGCCCCGCGCCATAGCCATGGCTTGTGAGACACCTTTATGTACTTTCTTTTAAACGGATTTATCTTTATACCACCTGTTTGCCCTGACACTTCTTGCATACATTAACGACGTTACCTGCCGGCCCTCTGAGAGGGTAGAGGAGTTTAATACGGGTGCTGCCGCAGATAGGGCAAGTACCTCGCGCGCGCGAGGGCATACGCCAGAGTGATTTGCCGCGTTTATTCTTAGCCATGAAAAGTCCCACCTTCATTATTGATGTCTACTCTTATAGCTATGCAGGCGATTGGATCAGTAGAAGAGAGGTTTTCCATATACCGGGGAGCTCTTGCCCTTAAAGACTTTTATCTCAAAGAGCATAATTATAGAATCAGTCTTCGCACTGAACTAATGGACAGCTTAACTTGATTAATTATGTTATATTGCACTAGTATAAAAACATATATTAATTCAACTATGAGGTGTATACATGCGATTTAATGAATTTTATGTTGGACAAGAATTTAAAAGCAAATCATTAAAATTAACAAAAGAGGACATTACTAGATTTGCAGCGGAGTTTGACCCGCAATATATGCATTTGGATGAGGATAAAGCAAAGGAAGGACGGTTTAATGGAATCATCGCCTCCGGTATTCAAACTATTGCTGTATCTTTTAAGCTATGGGTGGAGACGGGTGTCTACGGAGAGGATGTTATTGCCGGGACTTCTATGAATAATCTTAAATTTATCAAGCCAGTCTATCCGGATGATGAATTACATACCCTTGTTGAGGTAACTGCTGTACAAGAGAAGAAGAATGAAACAGGTAGCGTTACTGTGTTGTTGTCGACATTCAATCAGAAAGATGAGAAAGTGTTTGAAGGTGATTTATCCGTACTGGTGAAGAAGTGAAGTGAATTTGAAAGTCAGCGATCTGGTTCAAATGTAGACTTAAGTTACAATTTAAGAAGGTTCCGGGATTTCTCCGGAGCCTTTTTTTATTTCATAAGTGAAAATCATGCTTTTCGGAGGATAAATGAAGATTGCGTTAAGATATTAACGTTTTAGGGGTGAAAAATACCCCAAAAAAACAGCGTATAACATAAATTATACGCTGTTTTAGTTCTGAGCGCTTTTCACGAGTTCTCACGGACAAGTGGGTGCGAAAATTAATGGTTTTTTTATAAAAATCGGACCTCAATATCTTTATATCGTCCTGCTTGGAGTTTTAGCATTCGGAGCTGAAGGGAACGCTGCTTGAATGTTCCTTTGCTTCGATCCGGATTGACAGGGTATGGCAGTGGAATGATTTCGCTGTTGTCTTCACCTAACCCATTGATCCTGATTTGAGTCCGGTTGAGCTGCACCCAGATATTCTCGGGATGAATCTTCTCAGGGATCACGATTTTGGTAATCAGATAGTTGTGCGTATCTAAGTGCTCGTATCGTAGTTTTGTTCCTCCGGCCGACAGCGCAGAAGAGGTTGCTTCACGAATGATATTTTCCACATAGCCATCGATTTGATTCGGGTCCAGCTTCCATTGCTCTTCAAGACCCTTCAGTGATAATTGCTGTTTAAAAAAAGGATCCTCATTCAGCCAATTCATTGGATTCGACTTATTAGACCGCATGAATCGCGCACCTCCTTGATATGTATACAATGTATGGGCGAAACACTTAGTCAGTGACACATGGGCGAATATCTACATAGAATGGCGTATCATGCGGAAGGGAGGAGTGGATGCGTGGTTTCCATTATCGGGAACATCAAGATCAACAGCGTAGGTCCAAGCTCCACGGTTCTCGTGGGGAATACGGCTTCCGTCATTCTTAGCAGCAACACGAAATTATACGCCGGTGCCAACTCCTTCTCAGTTGGTGACTCTATAGGAACAAATATTACAAACAACCAGGCCAGTAGCACCAATACGATGGATTCGGATGTCGTGGATCAGGTATCTCCTCCTTAAGGGTGTGGGCGATATGAATATTTCGGTGTATCAATGTATTTCAATCAACCATTTGAACGTGGGTAACCTCTCTAATTCCTCTGTGCTGCAAATCGGTACTTCCGGGAAAATCAACGCCTCGTCAACGAATAATACATCCAGTAATTCACCTGCATCACCACCTGCGGGAAACGATAAGACAACAGACGCTGCTCCCCGAGTACTTCTGCCTGCACCAGCCCTGCTGTATCCACGCTGAATTAGGGGTGTGCCCGTTGCATACAATGAACCATGGGAGGGGATGGTATGCATCCATATTATGTTCAGCAGGTATTTGATCAGCTCAGAATTCAGCATGGGAAGCTGGAACAACTGGAGAAAAAGATTAGTGAGCTTCAGGCTGAAGTGGACCAGCTGAAAAGCAGCCCTAATTCTACGATTGGACCAATCAATTATCATTTTGAACAGCTCAAGATTGAGAAGCTGGAAGGCACTTTAAATATAGGAATTACCCCAAATGAAGGTAATGGACTAGAAGGTATGACGGTGAACGGTCAGCAGGCAGGAGCACACGATGCAACTAGCCCCGCTTTGGCGGAATCCATTCGTCCTAAGGTAATTAAATATGTAGACGAAGAAGTGCCGCAGCAGTTTCAGAGATATGCCGAAGAGCAGCAGCGGAAGCTAAACAAACAGTATGTTCAAATGGTTACCCATGACCTTAGTCAGCAGTTGGGCGGGCGGATTGATGAATATCTAAGCCAGCTTCCGGTGCATGTAAGCGAGCGGGCGAGTGATGAGATAATCTGTGCCTCCATTGTTGAGCAAATCAAACGGGATCTCGATACAGCGGTTAAGAACCATTTAGAATGGAGCTTGGAAGGAGGAGGGAATCTGCATGAAGGTAACAATCGTTAATGGAGAACTAAAAGTGGGGTCGGTAAAAGTAATATCCATCGCGGGTTCATCCGTGTTTCTGGTCGGAGATTCGCAGAACATTTATTGTTCATCGCAGTATGACAGTAAGACAGAAAACGCAGATAATTCAGGTAACTCTGATTCGGAAGCCGAAACTCCAGGCAAAGGGGGCTAATTATGCGCTCTCCTAGCATAGGCAATGTCTATATTAACTCGATTTCTGAAGCTTCAATCTTTGTGTGTGGTGAAACCGGATCCATAAGATCACGACAGATGATGCAGAAAGAAACGATGCTCTCGGCTAATGATTCGCTAATGGATAAACCAGAGGGTGGGTCAAGCTCATTTATCAATAGGACTGAAGATTATGAAGTGGGTGAACTTGTCATGCTTCTTCATCCCCGGGATGCTCGGATCCAGATGGACTTCCTTAAGGTTCTTTCGATTACTGGAAGCTCTGCTGTCCAAGTTGGAAATAATGATTATATCCGGTTGCAGAGCAACATCCAGGAAGTTAACCACATTAATCAATCAGGTGATGATAGCACAAACTCATGAGGACTGTCTCATTTTAAACGGTCAGGCTTTGCCACCCCATGCTATAATAGTTGGAAAAACAAATGGGTGTGATTCCTTTGACTTACAAGGGTTCTAAGCGGATATGGAGATCGGAAAAGCTATCGAATCTTGGCTCCTCTATTTTTTCGGAAGTGGCAGCATGGAAAGAAGAAGCGAGCAGTAACGGTCTGAATGTCATCGATCTCGGGATAGGTAGCCCGGATCAGGCGCCCGCACCTCAGATTCGTGAAGTTTTAAGTGCCGCAGTGCTTAGAGGAGACAGCTATTCCTACCCATCCTCTAAGGGAAGTCTAGCATTCCGCAAGCAGGCTGCTGCTTGGATGAACAAACGTTTTGGTGTTGTGGTTGACCCGGAAGAGGAAATCGTGTCGTTGATGGGGTCGCAGGATGGACTTGCGCATTTAGCATTAGCTATTTGCAATCCGGGAGACTTAGGAATCGTTCCTGATCCGGGTTATCCGATCTATTCGGGTTCACTCGCGATTGCCGGGGTTCGTCCGTGGTTTCTGCCGCTGCTGAAAGAGAATGAATTTTTGCCGGACTTGGATCAAATTCCTGAACAGGTATGGCGGGATGCGGCGTTTATTCTGCTCAATTTTCCCGGCAATCCGATCTCGACAGAGGTGGATATTACTTTTTTTGAGAAATTAATTAGGCTTGCCCGTAAGTGGGACGTGCTCGTTATCCATGATCTGGCCTATTCGGAAATGGGTTTTGACGGTTATCGGCCGATTAGCATCCTGCAGGTTCCCGGGGCTGTAGACACAGCGGTTGAATTTCATTCCTTCTCTAAAAGCTTTAACATGGCAGGCTGCCGCATCGGATTTATGACAGGAAATCGGGAAGCTGTTGGTGCACTCCGGGAATTGAAGGGCAATATGGATTATGGTGTGTTTAATCCGGTTCAGGAAGCTGCTATTGCAGCCTTGGAACTGGCAATGTCAGACGATTACGATATCAGTGTCGGTCCGCTCTATGAGCACCGCCGGGATGTATTTGTTGAGGCACTTGCGAAGGAAGGGTGGATCGTTCCCAAACCGAAAGCAACCATGTTTATTTGGGCTCCACTTCCGAAGGGGCAACGCAGTAATGAGTTTACAAGCTCACGCGATTTTGCCAGGGATCTGCTGCTGAAGACAGGTGTAGCCGTCATTCCTGGTGATGCTTTTGGATCTCAGGGTGAGGGTTTCGTACGTATTGCCCTAGTAGAAGAAGAGGGGCGCTTGCTTGAAGCGGCCAAGCGGATTGGTACATATTTGCGTGGTGAGTAATTTATTCTATCCCTAACTATTTTTATATAATATAACAAACAAAAAGCCGGCAGGCCTGCCGGCTTTTTATTATTAGGAAGAATCAATATATGATTTCCTGCAATGTAATTATAACTCTTCCTTCAGCCATGCTTTTGTAGTGAGTAATTAATGCATTAAGCCGTTGTTTTTGATTTTTTTTCCGACGTTGAAGGAGATAATTTGATGTGTTTTTCCCCTCCCCGGAAATATATGATACCCGCGAATAACACAGCAATCAGCACCGGATAGCCAATCGCCCACCCTGTGAACGGAAACACAGCCGCCGTTGCAATGAAGGAAATCCAGCTTATTGTCACGCCAAGTCGGCTTCCCTTGAGGAGTCGTATCCCTGCGGCGCAGCCGCCGATATAGGTCAGAATAAAAGTAGCGTTAGGGAACTGAATTAATGTGGTGATCGAGAGAATACCACTACCATATAAGATAAGTACTGCCGCAAAACAGAACATCAGGAAGCCGATGGCTCCGACAGGGGTGTGATAACGTTTGGACAACCTGCCCATCCACTCTGGTGCATATCCCTGTCGGGATAAAGCGAAAGCTACTCGTGATGCAGCTCCGGTATAGGCAATAATAGTGGCGGTGCAGATGAATAGTCCGGTCAGGCCAGCGATAAATCCTCCCCAGGCACCCAGGGGCTGGCTTATTATCCATACCAGTGATGATTCTGAACCCCCGCGGAGATAGCTTTGTGTTCCTACGGTGGCAAGCGCAGACAGAAAATACAGAATGCCGACGACAATGGCGGCGATGGTAACGCCTTTCACGGCAGCCCGCTGTGGATCCTTAAACTCCTCCGATAGATGCGACACGGCTTCCCAGCCGATAAAACACCAGAAGAGAATGGCTGCGGCCTGCCCGATGCTCATCCAGCCATGGGGAACAAAAGGCGTGAAATGCACAGCTTCCATTCGGGGAAGCGCTGCGGCAAAAGAGAAGACCAGTACAGCTACAATAGCGATAACTACGGCGATCTGTACTTTGCCCGCCAGCTGCATGCCTATCCAATTCGTAATAAGGCCGATCGCCAGCATTCCGGCTGCAAGGGCAATCCTCGCTTGATCTCCCCAGCCCATGGCTGCTGTCATGTACCCGGCTCCGGTTAATGCGGCAACAGGACCCCCGATAGGTACAGACATGAGAAAGAACCATCCTACCAGAGCGCCCGCTCTTGGTCCAAATGCCAATGTGACAAAATGGGATACGCCTCCGGCGTTCGGATACTTGGCGGAGAGCAGTCCCATGGACAGTGCCAGCGGCAGGATCAGCAAGGTCATGAATCCCCAGGCGAGCAGGGAAGCGGGTCCAGCCATTTCCGCAGCTAAACCGGGAACAATCAAAACTCCCGAACCAAGTACGGCACCGATGTACAGGGCAATCGCCTGCGGCATGCCGATGCTTTTATGCAGATTTAACTTTTCTTTCATTATAAGAACAGCTCACTTTCCTTGTCTTTTATATAAGAGTATCAGATAATAGATCCATTGGAAAAACGAAAATTTCGAATACCATCCATCTAAAAAACCGATGATTCAGTTGATGAAGAGGAGGTACTTATGGAATCCAGACATCTATTTACGTTCTTGGCTGTCGTTGAAGCCGGAAGCTTCACGCGAGCTGCACAGAAGCTGGACTACGCTCAATCCAGTATAACCGCACAAATCCAATCACTTGAAGCTGAGCTTGGGCAGCCTCTATTCGACCGGATCAGCAAAAAAATCATCCTCACGGATGCAGGCAGACGCCTGCTGCCATATGCCCAGGAAATCTCCAAAATGCATCTTATGGCCGAGGATGCGCTTCGTTCAAATCAGGAGTTGTCGGGCGCTTTGCGCATCGGCGCACCGGAGTCCTTGGCCGCATTTCGGCTGCCTGGAATTATCAAGGAATTCCGCAGCTCTTTTCCGCAGGTGCAAATTCTTCTTAAGCCTGGGGACTGCATGGAACTGACTGGCTTGGTCCGATCCGGGGAACTCGATTTGGCTTTTCTGCTTCAACCGGAGACTGAATATAAGGACTTGCATGTTGATACATTGATTCATGAAGAAATGGCGTTATTAGCACCGCTGAATCATCCTCTGGTACTACTAGAGGAAGTTGAACCTCAGCATTTAATAAGCGAAACGATTCTGCATACCGAAGCGGGATGCACTTACCGTACCCTATTCGAGCGTCATTTGAACAGCTATGGCGTATTCCTGGACCCTTCGCTTGAGTTCTGGAGCATTGAGGCGATTAAGCAATGTGTCATTTCCGGCCTTGGCATTTCTTTTCTGCCGCTTGTGACCGTAAGAAATGAGCTCGCGGAAGGAAAGTTGGCCAGACTTAATTGGAACGATGAATCCCAGCGGGTCGCCACCCAAATGATCTATCACCACAAGCGGTGGATATCACCTGCTCTATCAACTTTTCTGGATACAGTACAGAAGCACGCAGTCCAGTGGAGGGATGCGCAGCATACGGAGATGCGGGATCATCTGGTCTAAGGATTGGTTCCTGTCACTCTATTCTATGGTACAATAGGTTGTCCTAATAAATGAGACGGCCTGACACAAGGGAGGCCCAAACGTGGTTGAACGAAGCGAAGATTACGAGGAAGAACTGGAAGCGTTTCTGATCTGGATGAAAGATGCCGGTTATACCTCCTATACACAGAAATCCTATCTTACGGATGTGCGTCAGTTTCTTGGAACGCTAAGAGGCAAGAAGCTTGAGGATGTCAAGAAGCTGCACGTCATCTCTTTTCTGACCTCCGTACGGGAGCAGGGAGTAAGTGATGCTACCCGAAACCGGAAACACGCCTCTGTGAATTGTTTCTTCAAAGCATTGGCAGAGCTGGAGCTGTATCACACCAATCCGGCTGCAGGCATTAAGAAATCAAAGACCGATAAGAACCGTGAACCCGTCTACTTAGATGAAAGTGATCTCAAGCGATTCCTGTCGGCCATCGAAGGCAAATATCGGTCGCGCAATTTGGCGGTCTTTTTACTTATGTCCTATATGGGGTTGCGGGTAGGAGAGGTTCATGTTCTTAATCTTAGCGATTATATGAGGGATAGACGTATGCTGCGGGTGTTCGGTAAAGGGCGCAAATGGCGTAATGTTCCAGTGCCTGAAGATGTGG
Organism: Paenibacillus oryziterrae; assembly: GCF_042610485.1. Classification (NCBI taxonomy): domain Bacteria; kingdom Bacillati; phylum Bacillota; class Bacilli; order Caryophanales; family Paenibacillaceae; genus Paenibacillus; species Paenibacillus oryziterrae. The sequence continues at coordinate 300,073 of NZ_JBGJZO010000001.1, forward strand.
TCCCTTTTCTAGAGCAAGCGATCGAAGAACGGTTAAAGCCTTGGCGCAGTAAGGAAGAAGCTATGTTTATCTCGCAAAAGGGGCGGAGGTTATCCATCCGAGGGATTCAGCAAATGGCATCCGAGACGTTCAGCCGGTTCCAAAGTGAGATACCCGCTGTCCAACAACGTCCGTATTCGAGCCATAAGCTTCGGCACTCTTTTGCCACCATGCTGTTGAGAAAAGGCGCTGATCTCCGGACGGTTCAAGAGCTGCTCGGGCATTCATCGATACAGACAACTACGGTGTATACACATATTACCAGCAGGGAAAAAGAGGAAGCAATGTCGAGACTGGAGATTAATCTCTCAAGTCCTATCCAGAGTTAAGTTTACATAATAATAGTTATGTAAACTTAACGCACAATTTACGCACAATGTGCATTTTTAGGATGACAAGTCTGCTGTGAATTGCTAACATGGTAAGGGGTCACGGCTAGGAGCTCGGCAGCAATTCTGACTTTAATCAGTTAACGCGTCTGTGCATGGCGGAGGACACAAGAGAAATGGAACAACAAGAAGAGCCATGGGAGAAGCAATCCCCCACAGCATCCTCAAATGATCCAGAAGGACCGTGTAGTAACAGATTGATTGTTATAACTCAAGCTTGGTGATTTCCGACTTCAGCTTCTCAGCAGACTGCTGGAAGAGTTTTTGTTCATCGGGGCTAAGTGGGAGATCTAATACTTCCCGTACTCCTGAGCGGTCTACAACACAAGGAGCGCCAAGGAATACATCGGATACTCCATTGTAGTTATTCAGCAGTGTGGAGACATTAAGCACAGAACCTTCATTGTCCAGAATGGAAACCACGATACGGTCGAGCGCAAGTGCGATTGCATAGGACGTTGATCCTTTAGCATTGATAATTTCGTATGCGGCATTTTTGGTATCATCAAAGATTTCGTTTTGCTCCGCTTCGTCAAAGCCCAAATCCATTCCGGCAACGTTCGCAAGACTCCAGACGGGAAGCTCGGAATCTCCATGCTCGCCAACGATCTGTCCGTGTACACTGCGGGGATCCAGTTCCTTGTGTTTACCAATCAGATACCGGAAGCGTGCACTATCGAGTACAGTACCTGAACCTATGACACGTCTACGGTCGAATCCGCTTAACTTCAAGGTGGCATAAGCCAAAATATCAACAGGATTGGTTGCAATCAGTAATATGGCATGATGATTGTATTTAGTGATTTTCTGTATGATGTCCTTAAAAATGGAAATGTTTTTCCGCAGAAGATCAATCCTGGTTTCACCCGGCTTTTGAGAGGCTCCTGCAGTAACAATAATGATGTCTGCTTCACGGCAGTCCTCATACGTGCCTGCCCACAGTTTCACACCGCCGACAAATGGCATACCGTGATTCATGTCAAGCGCTTCACCAAGCGCTTTCTGGTGATTCACATCAATAAGTACAAGCTCGGGCATACGTCGGCGCAGCAATAAGGTATATGCTGTAGTCGTGCCGACAGCTCCGGTCCCGATCACCACAACGCGGTTAGGCTTGAATGGGGTGGCCATTGCTTCATCTCCTCTGAAATGTGAATTTTTTGTGTCCAATCATATCCATCATAAACTTTAAATGTAGTGTTTTCAAGGTGACGGTTTTTCATTCATTACCCCAATTTGGGTACACTAACTAAAGCTTTAATGGAAAGGAGAACGTGATGTTTAGCATCTCCACACTCTTCTTATTTATTGGGGCGGCTGTGCTGCTCATCCTGATTCCAGGTCCGGACCTTATCTTTGCAGTAACCCAAGGAATCACGAACGGACGTAAGGCTGGCGTCTTTACTGCAGCGGGTCTGGCACTCGGGAATACAGTACATACACTTGCTGCAGCACTGGGATTGTCCATCATCGTAGCGACGTCACCTATACTGTTCACAGTGTTTAAGCTTGCCGGAGCTCTATATTTGTTTAACCTTGCATGGAAGTCAGTGAAACACCGGAAAGCTGCACTGAGTTTATCACCAGGTAGTGAGAAGGTTAACGAAATGGCACTGCTGCGGAAAGGGCTGATCATGAATGTCCTGAATCCTAAGGTGGCGATCTTTTTCCTTACCTTTTTGCCGCAATTTGTGAACTATGGTTATGGGCATGTACCCGTTCAGATGCTGGTGCTTGGTTTTATCTTTATTGTTTTAACAGCGATAATATTTGGACTGTTTGCTTATTTTGCTGGTGTGTTCAGCGGCAGGCTACTGGAGAAACCCCGGATTCAGGAAGGCGCCAACATTGGTGCCGCGATTATATTCCTGGGTTTAGGAATCAAGCTGCTGACTACCTCTGCATAAGACAACAGCTTCACATATATACACAACTGAAGCCGACAGGAGAGATTGTAAGTTATGGATTTGTTTCGCAAAAAACCGCTTGCCGCACCTCAGGGTGCCGGTACGGAAAAACTCAGCAAAACACTGGGTGCGCTTGATCTTACCGCGCTTGGCGTGGGCGCGATCATCGGAACAGGGATTTTTGTTATGACAGGCGTAGCTGCGGCAGAGCATGCCGGACCGGCACTTGTGCTGTCCTTCATTATTGCCGGGTTTGCCTGTGTTTTATCAGCCTTATGTTATTCTGAATTTGCTTCCACCATTCCAGTATCAGGTAGTGCTTATGCTTATAGCTATGTGGCCTTTGGCGAGCTTTTGGCCTGGATTCTTGGTTGGGACCTTGTGCTTGAGTACGGGGTTGCGGCAGCGGCTGTAAGCAGCGGCTGGTCAGGTTATTTCCAAGGCCTACTGGAGGGATTTGGAATCCATATACCAACAGCACTATCAGGTGCCTTTAACCCGGACAAGGGAACCTTTATCAATCTGCCTGCGGTTATTATCATCCTCTTGATTTCTTACCTGTTGACGCGGGGGGTAAAAGAAACCGCACGTTTCAATGCGATCATGGTCGTAATTAAACTAGCTGTGGTTCTGCTATTTATTGTTACAGGTGTATTCTACGTTAAACCGGAGAATTGGACACCATTTATGCCGTTTGGATTCCATGGGGTTGTCAATGGTGCTGCAACCGTATTCTTTGCATATATCGGATTTGATGCGATTTCAACCGCGGCAGAAGAGGTCAAACGACCACAGCGTGATTTGCCGATCGGTATCATTTCCTCGCTGGCTATTTGTACCGTTCTGTACATTGCGGTTTCACTTATTCTGACAGGAATTGTACCTTACCAAAATCTTAACGTTAGCGATCCCGTTTCCTTCGCACTCCGTTTTGTAGATCAGAATATGATTGCCGGATTGATCTCCATCGGTGCTATTGCCGGTATGACAACCGTACTACTCGTCATGTTGTTTGGTCAGACCCGACTGTTGTTTGCAATTTCTCGTGACGGATTGCTTCCTAAATCATTGTCCAAGGTCAGCTCCAAGTCCCACACACCAGTTCGAAGCACCTGGATGGTTGGGGGTATTATTGCTGTGTTGACTGGATTTGTACCTCTTGACCGTTTGGCTAACCTTACTAGTATCGGTACACTGTTTGCATTCCTGGTTGTTTCTCTTGGTGTCATTGCGCTCCGCTACACACATTCTGATATGAAGCGTGGATTCAAAGTTCCATGGGTTCCGTTTATTCCGCTGTTAAGTGCGGCAGCCTGCGGATATTTGATGTATAATCTGGGAAGTGAGACTTGGATCGGATTCCTGATTTGGCTTGTAGTGGGTCTTGTCATCTATGCTCTGTATGGATACCGTAACAGTAAGCTGAACGAGAAGCTTTAATAATTGGATTTACTTTAATTCATTGGTTCGAGAGGAGAGAAGGCATGCCGGGATTTGTTGGAGTTCATAAGTACATCAGGCTGCTGATTCTGGCCTTGCTGACAGCGCTGGCAGTGGCTGCCTGCTCATCTCCTCCTCCGGAGCCTTCACCACAGCCGCCACAGCCGACAGAATCCCCGGAAGAGGGGCAGACCATTACCGTAATTACACCGGATGCGGCCAATATTGATGCCGAGAATGCACCCAAATATCAGATTCAGACACGGCTTACCGATTTTGAGCTGTTAAGCGAATCTAAAGGGATCGCATGGGGCGTGACTAAGAATTCATTGCGAATTTACTTAACCCGCGACAACGGTGAAACCTGGGCGAATATCTCGCCTTCTTCCAATATACAATTCACATCAAATCCGGTTTATGGCAAAGACATATTTTTTAAAGATCAGGAACATGGCTGGATTGTCCGCGAAGCGCACGGAATTACAGAAACTGTAGTCCTGCGGACAGAAGATGGCGGTCAGCACTGGAAGATTTCCTCGCTTGCAGATGGTAACCGGATTTCGTCGATTTTCTTCATCTCTCCTGAGCGTGGTTGGCTGATGACCTCATGGAATTCTACCACTTTTAAAGAGAGTAAAGCTTTATATTCTACCATTAATGGTGGAGCCACCTGGGAAGTTGTGATGCAGAATGAACAGTATACGCCTATAACTCCGAATCCATCGATTCCGATACCTGGAGTAACGACTGGAATGTTGTACCGGGATAGTAATCACGGGTTCGCCTCACTGCAGACAGGTGCCTTACCCAAAATCTATACAACTAGTGATGGCGGCGTTACTTGGCGCCAGGGACAAGCTTTTCCCGTGAACGATCGCCTTACAACCTGTGACAGGGTGATTACCGGAACCCCAGACTTTTTTGGTACTAACAATGTGAAAGGATGGATATCCGTAGGGTGTCAGGTGGATAAGGACAGCAGTGTGACCTATCATGGATATTTTACAGCTAATGGTGGAGCCAATTGGAAATTCGTACCGTTTAACCTGGGAAAAATGACCGGAACGAATCGCGATATAGCACCTGCATTCCTGAATTCAACAACGGGATGGATATTAAGCGGCAATAATCTATATCAAACCAGAGATCAAGGGAAATCATGGAATCTGCTTCCGGTGAGTGACGTGCTTCAGTCGAAGTTAATCGAATATCCTGAAGTAGTGAAACTACAGTTCTTCTCAGAAGATCTAGGCTGGTTGTTGATAGAAAAGAAAGAGGACCGGCGCTCTATTCTGCTTCAGACCATCAATGGTGGTGTAAGCTGGAGAGTAATGTAAATAGGTCTAGGATGAACATGATTGAGAGACTGCCTTTTGGCAGTCTTTTTTTGAATTTAAGATTTTGCTATTAGGGCGAGGTCGTAACTACGGTGAATGTTTGGACTTCCAGCCACTGTTGTCTTCAGATTTCTTGATTAAAACCGCTCCTCCAGTTCCAAAAATTCCCCTTCGTTACTTTTGCCTTTTGTTTAGATATTAAGTTTAATTTTTATAACATTTTTATTTAAAATTTTCTTTAAAAGTGTGAAAAAAATCACATTACTTCAAAAAGGCGTGTGATATATTTAACACATAAAACAAGTTCAAATTTTCACAAACCTACAATCCGATTGGAGAGATAACAATGACAACTTTTGAAACGGATCATGTGACTAGAAACCTGCTGCAATTGTGCTACAACTGTGCTGATGCTCATCTGTGTGAAACGGAAGAACAATGCAGAGCTTGCTGGGCAGATAACGGAATGTTGCCGGAACAACAAGATGAAACTAAACAATTACTAGAATTAGTACATGCCTAATAAAAATATAATCAGCATATTGCATCAGTGAAGACTGCACATTTCCTAACCGGGAGAGTGTGCGGTCTTTTTGTGTTCTGTTATCCTTTATGAACCTTAAGGTGCATATATATAGAAGGAAGTGTCCTGTCCTGTGGAGGGATTGGGCTTTTATAGGACTTAGGGGGGAATAAGCTATGGGAATGGGGCCGGAGTCTTCATGGATGTTTGATTTTACCGGAACGGTGCTGCCGATCTTTATTGTCGTAATGCTGGGTATAATCGCCATATCAGCCGGCAGGGGCATCCTGCGATGGAGCCGGAATAACAGCTCGCCCATGCTGAACGTCCCTGCACGGATTGTAAGCAAGCGGAGTGAGGTCAGACAGCAGCAGGATGATGGGAACTCCAGTCGTACAATTACAACGTATTACTTAACTTATGAGGTCCTTGGCGGAGAACGGATGGAATTCAAAGTGAATGGACATGAATATGGAATGAGCGCTGAAGGTGATAGAGGCACATTAACCTATCAGGGAACCAGATACTACGGATTTCAGCGTCAGCCGGATTATTCCACTGCCGGAGGTCACTAAATCGCAGATATCCTCTTGTTTCGCTACGGCGGAGCAGGGGGATATTTAATTTTTTATTTATATCAAACTTCAATGGACTGTGGCAACTGGAAGAATCTCAAATCCAAATGACTCGAATGAGAAAGCAAAAAATGATCAATGAGGATTAATTGGCTGTCACCTCTTAGGCGAATGCACATACAATACAACGTGCGGAAAGGAATAGTGAATAAAGTCAGTTTAAGGAGGAAGCAGTGTGGCCGTCATCAAAACAAACTCGGAGGATGAAAAAGTGCTTGCGAGGCTGATGAGAGCGGAAGCCGAGGGAGATGGAGAACTCGGGATGCTTATGGTAGGTAATGTCGGCGTCAACCGGATTCTCGGAAATTGCCTCGATTTCAAAAATATCCGGAATATAAACGACATGGTTTTCCAGAGTCCGGGTGGGTTTGAAGCTACGCAGAAAGGATATTTCTATCAGCGTGCCCGTGATAGAGATGTTCGACTTGCTAAACGCACTATCGCAGGCGAGCGCACATGGCCGGCTTCCAATGCTCTTTGGTTCTTCCAGCCTGTAGGTGCTTGTCCTGCTACTTGGTACGATCAGCAGAATACCGGACGGTTCAAAGCACATTGCTTCTTTACCCCGACCAGTGCTGATTGTCCTGCAGTATACTGACCAACTTGCATGATATGAATGGAGTCCGCGCTACGATAACTTTTAGGAGGGTTCAGCCAAATGATAGTTCAACCTTACCGTCCCGTTACTTATACGATTGGGAGTGGTTCATCTGGAATGTCCGGAATGAACACTATGGGTACGCCTATGACCGGAGCTGGTATGCAGCCTCAAATGACTGGTATGCAGCCTCAAATGACAAGTACGCCGCCACCGGTGACCAGCGGCAGTCCAATGACTCCAGGAGGAACGGTTATTCCGACAACCGCCCCCGTCTTTGAGCAATCATACATCGAGAATATACTACGGCTTAATCTTGGCAAGGTCGGTACCTTTTATATGACCTATGAGAACAATAAGGATTGGAATGCCAAAATATTCAAAGGTGTACTTGAAGCTGCAGGCCGCGACCATATCATTATCAGCGACCCTAAAACGGGACAGCGTATCATGCTGCTGATGGTGAATTTTGATTATGCCACCTTTGATGAACCTCTTATTTATCAGTATCCGGGTGTTATCGGAAATCCGCTGGTTACCCGCAACTGTCGATAATTCAATCCTCTCCCGAGCCTTTTCGGGAGGGGATTTTTTTATTAATGACGGAGAAATAGTTGCTGGAGCTTGTTCCTGCGGCATACGTTGGGGTTTGACTGTGTAGATTAGTACTATATATAATAATGTCTATAGTTTAAATACGTGATTGCAGTCAGGAGCTGAGACAATTGGGAAGTTGTTGAGGAAAGGAATTGCTGGTGTTGTTAGAGCTAACATTTTGTACAAACGAAGGAGGTGTGCCTATCCGTCCTTTGAGGAGAATGGCGGATAGGAGTATAATTTGAGCGACCCTTTACCCGGTATATTACACGTAACATTAATTTTTTTACTGGTGCTGTTGAATGGATTCTTCGTTTCGGTTGAGTATGCGATGGTGAAAGTCCGGAGCGGCCGCATCGATACACTGATTGAAGAAGGCAGCAAGAGAGCGCGTGCGGCACGGAATATTGTACGTAATCTGGATGCTTATCTGTCGGCGTGCCAGCTGGGAATCACTTTGGCTTCACTTGCCTTGGGATGGCTTGGAGAGCCGGCAATCGCCAGAATCGTCGGGCCATCTATTGTAGAGTTAGGCTTTGGGGATACTTCGGTTCATGTTATATCGCTGATTATTGCCTTTATATTCATTACTGTCTTGCATATCGTTCTTGGTGAACTGGCTCCCAAAACGATAGCCGTGAACAAAGCAGAATCCGTTCTACTTCTGATGTCGGGTCCGATGAACATCTTTTACAATCTGATGTTTCCGTTTATCTGGATTCTGAATGGCCTAGCACGCGGATTGTTGCGGATCTTTCGTCTAACACCCGCTTCGGAGCTGGGTACAGCACACACGGAGGAAGAAATACGGATATTGATGCAGGAGAGCAGCAAGAGCGGACTGATAGACAAGACAGAAATGGATCTGGTAGATAACATTTTTGAGTTTGTCGACACGATGGCACGGGAGATTATGATTCCCCGTACCGAAATGATTTGTCTTAGCAATCATCTCTCGGTTGAAGAGAATCTGGAAATTGCGTATAACGGGATGCGTACCAGATATCCTGTATGTGATGGTGATAAGGACCATATTCTAGGTTTTATCCACATCAAGGATCTGATCAGGGAAAGTGCACCTAATTATTTGGAATTGATACGTCCTATCCTAACAGTGCCGGAGTCCATCCAGATTAGTGCCTTACTGAAGATGATGCAGCGAGCAAAGACTCAAATTGCCATTTTGATTGACGAATACGGCGGTACTTCGGGAATGGTTACGCTTGAGGATATTATGGAAGAGATCGTCGGAGAGATTCAGGATGAATTCGACCAGGAACGTCCTGGCGTGGAGAAGCTTGGAGACGATCTGTATTCGATCGATGGTCTGATGTTGATCGAAGAGATTAATGACCAACTCGGACTTCATATGGAAACCGATGATTATGATACCATTGGTGGATGGTTATATTCTAAACTGGAAGCCAGTTCGCCTTATAAGGGCCACTCTGTCGAATTTGACGACCATCTCTTTATGATTGACGAAATGGAGAATAAACGAATTTCTCGCATTAAGGTAATGAAACTTCAACAAATGATCGAAGAAGCAGGCGCTTAAGTTCGAAATCATACTTTATCTAAGGCATGGTGCCAATACAGGTACTGTGCCTTTTTATATCCTCTGAAGGGGTCTGAAGAAGAGCAGGTTTGCCAAGCACAGTTCAATGATTATATAATTTTAAATAATATACCGATATTCCCTATGCCAACGTCCGCCAAGGACAGAAAGGAAGCACACTTGAGTAAATCTACCCCTCCAAAGAAACCTGTACAACCAACAATGAGCAAGCAGGCAAGACGCCAGGCTGAACTAGAACGCTCTAAGCAAAAGACCCGAATCCTGATCATTTCAAGTATCGCGCTGGTTGTAATTCTATTTGCCGCATTGTTTATTCTGGCTTCCAAAGACAGCGGAAGTGACAATACCTCCGGGAAAGCGGTTGGGTTTAACTACAGTGACCTCCCAAGACTAGGTTCTGAAGATGCCCCAGTCAAAATCGTTGAATTTGGTGATTTCAAGTGTCCGGCTTGTGCGGAGTTTACCGGTGTCATCAAACCACAGATCGTTGACGAATACGTAACCCCGGGAAAAGCCGCTTTCTATTTCGTTAATATGTCATTTGTAGGTCCTGATTCAGAGACGGCATCTCTGGCAGCACTCTCTGTGTATCACCAGAATAATGACGAGTTCTGGAAGTATTATGATGCCATGTACGCACGTCAAGGTAAAGAAGACGAGGAGTGGGCCGCAAAGGATTATCTGGTGAACCTGGCGAAAGAGCTGGGACTTACGGTCGATACTGATGTTCTGGCGAAGGACATAGAGAATAAGACCTATGCTGATGAGCTACAGCGTGACAATCAACTCGCGAGTGATAGTGGTGTGACGACAACTCCGTCAGTGTTCGTGAATGGAGTGAAAATTGCCGAGCCATTTAATTATCAGGCCATCACTCAACAGATTGATACTGCTGCTAAAGAAGCGGCCAGCCAATGAGTACCTTCATCTCCTTTTGCCGCCGGAACTGTCTCTATTTGGCCTGGTTCGTATGTTTGATCGCTGTAGCCGGCAGCCTTTATTTGAGCGAGGTGCTGCACTACGAGCCCTGCAGATTATGCTGGTATCAGCGCATCTTTATGTACCCGCAGCTAATTCTGCTCGGCATTGCAACCTATCGAAATGATAAAAAGATCATTCCTTATGTTCTGCCGCTTAGTGTAATCGGTGGTTCGATATCGATTTATCATTATGCCGAGCAGAAGATACCCGCAATGAGCAAGATTCTGCCTTGCACCATCGGTGTTCCCTGCAACAAGGATTATCTGAATTTTTTCGGCTTCATTACCATTCCTTTGTTGGCCCTTATTGCCTTTGTATTAATGGCTACGGTGTTATGGTTAGGACGTGATCAGGGAGTTACTGAGAACACGGAAGATACAGAAGAAATGTAACTATTAATTCATATAAAATCTGTTACGGATATCCGAAGAAATTCCAAAAAAACACGTTCCATGGGGATAATAGGAGAGAATGAAAGAAAGGAACCTGCCCGTTGCATAATTTGCGGGAATTGGTTCCTTTTTCATTCTTTTTTCATTTGTTTCACAGCTTTACTGAAATTGCTTTGTAGACTAATATTAGACCTTGTGAGAAGTTGAATATGCGCTGAATTTTCCAAAGGAAAAACGGGGGAACCAACCTTGACCACCGTGGTCAAAAGGGGTGAATCGGCACTAGGAGAAATCCTGGTCCGTAGGGCTACCACTGCCCGAATCCGCCAGCTAACCTCGTAAGCAACCGTGGGATAATGATCATGCTTTAAGCATGCGGATCATATCCGTATGCTTTTTTTGTGCCTGCAATTATGAAAATCCACTATTGAAAATGGCGCGCGGGAATCCGATTCAACTCACCAAAGAGAGGAACTGTTTCTAAAATGGTAAGCAAAGTAAAACGTTTTTTAATCGGTCGTCCGATGAAATCCAACGAACTTGATCATGAAAAGTTAACCAAGGTAAAAGCACTCGCGGTTCTGTCATCAGATGCATTATCATCTGTTGCATACGGAACGGAGCAAATATTAATAGTACTCGTGGCAGCTGGATTTACGGCCATATGGTACTCGTTGCCGATCGCACTTGCTGTCTTGGCTCTGTTGGCAATTCTGATCTTGTCCTACCGGCAGACGATCTTTGCTTATCCACAAGGCGGAGGCGCGTATATCGTTGCCAAAAAGAATCTGGGCATTCCCACAGGTCTACTCGCCGGCGGTTCCTTACTGGTAGATTATATCCTGACTGTAGCGGTTAGTGCCTCTGCAGGTACGGATGCGATCACTTCGGCTTTTCCAAGTCTGCATAGTCATACTGTACTAATTGCGACTACTGTAATCTTAATTCTAACTATCCTTAATCTGCGCGGTGTGACGGAGTCTGCTTCGTTCATAGCGATTCCGGTCTATCTGTTTGTAGTTTCAATCTTTGTTCTGATCTTTACCGGTGTATTTAAATATATTACAGGTGGAACTCATGCCGCTGTACCTGAAATGGGGTCAGTAGTATCCAATGTTAGCTTGTTCCTGCTGCTGAAGGCCTTTAGCTCAGGTTGTTCTGCACTAACGGGTGTTGAAGCGGTATCGAATGCCATTCCGAACTTTAAGGCTCCTGCGGAGAAGAATGCTGCTAAAACTTTGGCACTCATGGGTATTATTCTGGGAAGTATGTTCACAGGAATTACGCTGCTAGCTTACTGGTACGGAATCGTTCCGGATGAAAAAGCAACTGTTATATCACAAATCACCGAATCCACATTCGGTCGCGGTGCCTTGTATTTCTTTATTCAAGGAATTACAGCAGTTATCTTGTTCCTGGCTGCGAACACTGCATATTCTGCATTTCCGCTGCTGGCCTGCATGCTTGCTAAAGACAAATATATGCCACATGCTTTCATGGTCCGCGGTGACCGTTTGGGCTTCTCAAACGGTATTATCTTCTTAGGTGTTATGTCCGCTGTATTGGTAGCTGCGTTTCACGGGAATACAGAAGGGCTGATTCCCTTGTATGCGGTAGGGGTGTTCATTCCGTTTACGTTGTCACAGCTTGGAATGATGGTTCGCTGGTATAAGCAAAAACCAAAGGGCTGGCAGAGCAAATTCGCAGTAAATACTGTAGGTATGCTTACAACTCTTACAATCACGATGATCTTCATCATCACTAAATTCACTAGCGTATGGATGGCGTTTATCTTCTTGCCACTGGTAATGTTCGTATTCTTCCGTATTCACCGCCATTATATGAATACAGCAGATGAGCTTCGTATTCAACTCGATACAGATAAGCCTTGCATTAAAGGCAGTACAGTGGTTGTTCCTGTATCCGGAGTAACCCGGGCAGTACTTCATTCTCTGAGTTATGCCAAGTCTTTAACGGAGAATGTGGTCGCAGTTTATATTGGCTTTGATGAAGAAGAGATTCACAAGCTGGAACAGAAATGGGAAGAATGGAATCCGGGAGTACGTCTGATTGTGCTTCGGTCCCGTTACCGCAGCATCATGCGTCCGCTGGTCAAGTTCATTGATACGGTAGAGTGGAAGACAGCTTCCACGGATCATATCACGATCCTGATTCCGCAATTTATTACGAAGCATTGGTGGCAGGCCATTCTGCACAATCAGACCAGCTTGCTCATTCGCTCCTATTTAATGAATCAGAAGGATATCGTTGTTGCAACAGTACCTTTCCATCTGAATAAATAATTTAATAGAGTTCATAATATAGAAAGCGGTTGTTCCTTAATTGAGGGGCGACTGCTTTTTTATTTTTTTGTTGACGTGGAGAATGATAATCACATCATTCAAGGGGTCAAGTCTACAGAACATCAAATTGCTAGTCGTGATACACACGTACATACTGGAGGGGAACTAAATGTTCTCAGTAAAGAGAACGAGAACAACAAGGATAAGTTCTGCGGTAATAGGACTCATGATTATGATATTGTTCTTATCCGGACGTGAGGTATTTGGCATTGAAGCCGATATCATGCCTGATCCCCGTACGGGTGTACCCTTGTGTCTGCCATATGAGCTTGCCCCTCATAAAGCCGCCGGTTTATGAGCGAGTGCAGAACATTGAAAGCCTCATTAATTCAGAATTAACTACCAAATTTGATCTTCATTTCACCGCACCTGAGGGAGCAGTATATTCCTATGTGGCTGTGGAATTACTGGATCCTGAGCATATGCGCAGATTTATTTATGAATACGCTCCACTAATAAAAGCACTGGACGATACTGCTGTTGGCGCTTATTTCGCAGGCTGGTTCACCAGTGCGGCGCTGGCACTGCAATATTCACTTTCCGTGTTCGATGCCGCGCCGGATCTGAGTCTGAACAATCTGCACATTCATTTGATTCCAGCCGCAGGCTATTGTAGAGTCGCATTTTCATTGCAGAAAGGGGAGTTAAATCCTGCACCTAATGAGCCATTTAAACGTGAAGAGTGGCTGCTGCAGATCCTTACAGACTTTTATAAAAATACAGCTTCACCACTCCTGCAATGCGTATCCGAAGCCAGCGGTTTGAGTTTAAGTAAGGTTTGGGGCCAGCTACCGACCAAATTCAATTATTATCTGGAACTGTTCACATCGGGGAGAACCGGTGACAGCCATGTGAAGCAGTTGAGTGACGATTATACAGCTCTAAAAACCAAACTGCCTCCCGAGGCGTTCGGATTATCCAACAATCCCTTTCATGTTAAAATCCGCATCATTGAGGATCTTGCCGATCCCCAACGGACAACTCAAATGCGTAACCGCTGCTGCTTATACTACCGGACAGAAGGCGGAAGCTACTGTTACACCTGCCCAAGGCTCAAGGAAGAGGAACGGGCGGAACTTCGTAAGGAAGATAGAGGTAAAGTGGCAGATAACAGCATATCAAAGTAGATTCTGGATTTTCTCCAGCCAGCAAGCTCCCGTCATTGACAAGGGAGCCTGTTCGTTGTTAAAGTGGGGAATGCAACAATACCGCTTAAGGAGCCTTTAATATGGACATCAGCAAAGTAATGGAGGATTTACAAGGACTTGTTCCTGACGGAGTCGTAAAAAGCCGGGAGTCCTTAAAAAGTCATGTATTTACCCAAATGGGCGGACAGGCGGATATCCTGACAGTTCCGGCCACTTATGAAGAATTTCAGAATATTGTTATATATGCACACGAACACGATGTACCACTGACCGTTCTTGGCAATGGTTCCAATGTGATTATCAGAGATGGTGGTGTACGCGGGATTGTCCTCCAAACGTATGGATTATCCGGTATGGAAATCCAGGATGGACAGATGCTTCACGCTCAGTGCGGAGCCAAAATCATTGATGCCTCGAGATTTGCTCTCGAGAACTCACTGGCAGGTCTTGAATTCGCCTGTGGGATTCCCGGCACAGTTGGAGGGGCACTCTATATGAATGCGGGCGCGTATGGCGGAGATATTAGTCATGTGCTTCATAGCGCACTTGTGTTATCGCAGGAGGGTCAGATGCTTACCCTTGAAGGTGAAGGGCTGCAATGGGGATATAGAACGAGTATATTTGCCAGCGGGAACTATATCGTTCTGGAAGCTCGCTTCTTGTTAACTTCAGGAGTACATGAAGAAATTAAAGTAACGATGGACCAGCTTACGGAACTGCGGGAATCTAAGCAGCCCCTTGAATTCCCTTCCTGCGGAAGTGTATTCAAGCGCCCTCCCGGACGATTCGCCGGACAGCTTATTCAGGATAGCGGACTTCAGGGAACACGAATCGGCGGGGCAGAGGTCTCCACGAAACATGCCGGTTTTATTGTAAATGCAGATCATGCCACAGCTACAGACTATATCGGACTGATCCATCATGTCCGTGCTACAGTAAAAGAGAAATTCGGTATTGAGCTTGAAACCGAAGTGAAAATCATCGGTGAAGAAGAATAGATCTTTAAAGTAGAAATTGGCTGGAGGGCAAACCTCCAGCCAATTTTTGTATTATTCCTGGTCAGAAAGGACATATTTTGCCCGTTCCGTATCTACTTGAATACTCCCCTCATGGTTAGCATCAACATGGAGTCCACTGACAGCTATTTCATAAGTAGGTTGTGGCAGAGGAACAAGATCTCCATCCTTATTCTGAGTACTTCCATGCCCTTTAAGGATAACAGCGCTGTCCAAATAATCATCAATGACATTTTCAGCGTCCCGGTAATCGACTGCCTCAAGGCTGAATTGGACAATATCCAGATCAGACAATTCTTTTTTCTCGATAATAAGTGTATGACCGATATGTGTATTTAACCATTGAGAAAGCTTTTCTACATTCTGTTCCATGGAAATCCCATCCTTATTGTTGTTATAAATTTTAAGTTACCCTATATCCGGGAAATGAATCCATCCGGGACATAGTTATAGAGGATATATTGTTAATTGGATTAAATATTAAATCGATGAAAAGTATTCTGATATGCGTTTTAAGACTGAACTCTAAACAGAATTGCAGATAGGAAATTACGTTATGGGTATCTAGGTTTGTTTTTATTGGATTGGGTGTAATCTAATCTTATGGATTCGGACTGATTAAAAACAAAGAGGGTGTTTGGAGTGTGGACTGCGGCGATGTGGGGCGGAGTTTCGGGCTCTGCGGTATTGATCGGGGCGTTGATGGCTTTATTCCTTCGTATCCCGAAGAAATTCATTGGACTCATCATGGCTTTTGGTACAGGTGTATTGATTGGAGCTGCAACGTACGAGCTGCTTGGTGATTCCGTAGCCGATGGTGGCCTGAGTCCGATAATCATCGGATTTGTTTCAGGAGCGGCTGCATTTACGTTATTTGACTGGTATATCTCCCGTAAAGGAGGAGCAGACCGGAAACGATCAGCAGGGGTTGCAGGCGGCGGAGCAGCTGTGAGCAGCGGCCTTGCTATTTTTGCCGGCACCATGATTGACGCTATACCTGAATCCATTATGATCGGCGGAAGCCTGAAAATGGGGGGAGGCGTCAGCCTGCTGCTGGTGATTGCGATATTCATCAGCAACATACCGGAAGGGTTATCAAGTACAGCCGGATTGAAAGCCGGGGGATTCTCCGCAGGGAAGACGTTGTTGTTATGGTTATCGGTGCTTTTTATATCTATTTTGGCTTCCTTTGGCGGATATATCTTTATGGAGCATGCCTCGAATGATGTAACAGCTATGATTGCCTCTTTTGCAGGAGGAGGGATTATTGCCATGGTATGCTCGAGCATGATGCCTGAAGCTTATGAGGAAGGAGGGCCGGTGACTGGCCTTGTGGCAGCATTTGGATTACTCTGTTCTCTCATTCTGGACCGGCTGTAGGGCTTGTCCGAAACCCTTGGTTCGTGGTATAGTACAAGACGCAACAAACAATATTTAAGAAGAAATCTGCGGCAGTACTGCGCAGGAGAGGTTCGCAAACTCCCTCTATAAAAAACTAAGGCCGCTTTGATATAAGGCTTGTTCTTATATGCAGCGCTGCAGACGCGTTCCTTGCGTAAGGATAGCGTTTATTCTTAGTTGGAGCCCAGTTTTCGGAATCTCGTTCTTCTTTCCATATCCGGCAGATGCCGTGAGGAAAAGAGAGGGGTTTTTTGTCATGTCAGAAGGAAGAGTTAAAGCAGAAATGCAGGATGTCACTTTGCTAGGAAATCAAGGCACCACGTATAAATTCGGATATGATCCGGACATTTTGGAGTCGTTTGACAACAAACATCCGGGACGGGACTATTTTGTTAAATTCAACTGTCCGGAATTCACCAGCCTGTGTCCTGTAACAGGACAGCCGGATTTCGGTGCAATGTACATCTCGTATATTCCACAGGTGAAAATGGTTGAGTCCAAGTCACTGAAGCTGTATCTGTTCAGTTTCCGGAATCATGGAGACTTCCACGAAGACTGTGTCAACATTATTATGAATGATCTCATCGCTCTGATGGATCCGCAATACATCGAAGTATGGGGCAAATTCACTCCACGCGGCGGCATTTCGATTGATCCTTATTGCAACTGGGGCCGTCCGGGTACCAAATATGAGGCAATGGCTGAACACCGGCTCATGAACCATGATCTTTATCCGGAAAAGGTGGACAATCGCTAATGGTGAACACCGAGGAGAAGAAGATGAATAAAAAAGCCCTAGTTGTGTTTAGCGGTGGACAAGACAGCACGACCTGTCTCGTATGGGCGCTTCAGCAGTTCGAGGAAGTTCAGGTCGTAACCTTCAATTATAATCAGCGTCATGCCGCTGAGATTGAGGTTGCTACTGAAATTGCCAAGAACTTCAATGTGAAGCAGCATATCCTTGATTTAGCCTTGCTAAATCAGCTGGCTCCCAATGCTTTGACCCGTGATGATATTGCGATCGAAGCTGGTGAAGGAGACGAGCTGCCAAGCACTTTTGTGGATGGCCGCAATATGCTGTTCCTTTCTTTTGCCGCAATACTGGCGAAGCAGCTGGGTTATCACCATATCGTTACTGGTGTATGCCAAACGGATTTCAGCGGATACCCGGATTGCCGGGATGTGTTTGTTAAATCGCTTAACGTAACGCTCAATTTGTCCATGGATTATGAGTTCGTCATTCATACACCACTGATGTGGCTTGATAAAAAAGAAACCTGGCGGATGGCCGATGAGCTCGGCTATTTCGATTATATCCGCAAGCAGACGCTGACTTGTTATAACGGTATTGTAGGCGCTGGATGCGGTACTTGCCCGGCTTGTCTGCTGCGTGCGAGAGGTCTTGAGCAATATGAGGCGGAGAAAGGAACGGTAGGATTGTAATGCTTAATGATGTAACAGTGTGTAAAATATTCACTTTTGATGCTGCCCACCAGTTGATCGGACACAAAGGTAAATGCAGCAATCTGCACGGACATACCTATAAGCTTGAGGTTGTATTGAAAGGGCGTCCGGTTACAGAACCCGGTCACTCTGACGAAGGTTTCGTTATTGATTTCAGTGATATTAAGTCAACGGTGCAGCATATGCTGATTGACCGTCTTGATCATTCCTTTATGGCTATGGGCAATGAACCTGTCCTGGAAACTTTAATTCAATCCGGCTCCAAGACCGCAATATTGTCTTTCCGGACAACGGCAGAGAACCTGTCCAGCTATATCGCCTATAAATTAAAGCAGTCAGGGCTTCCTGTGTATTCCGTGAAGTTATGGGAGACACCAACGTCCTGGGCAGAAGTCCTCGCTGAAGACATCCCTGAAGAAGGCCCGTCTTACCGCTTGTTCGGGGGCTGTGACTGTGAGTAAAATACCGGTAATTGAAATGTTCGGCCCGACCATTCAAGGGGAGGGTGCAGTCATTGGTGTGAAGACGATGTTCGTACGCACGTATGGCTGCGATTACCGCTGTGGCTGGTGCGATTCCGCTTTTACCTGGGATGGCTCGGCTAAGGACAAGATGCAAATGCTTGAAGCAGATGAGATTATTGCAGGTCTGCAAGAGCTTGCTGGAGATAACTTTAACTGCGTGACAATCTCCGGCGGGAATCCGGCGCTGATTGGTGAAGGAATGGCTGAACTGGTTGCGAAGCTGCAGACACGCGGCATCAAGGTAGCGATTGAGACTCAGGGCAGCAGGTGGCAGGATTGGCTTACTGAGGTAGATATCCTTACGATCAGCCCTAAGCCGCCTAGCTCGGGTATGGAGACAGATTGGAAGATGCTTGACCGGATTATGGGGCAATTGAATGAAGGGAACAAATCGTCGCATAGCCTCAAGGTTGTTGTCTTTAATGATGAAGATTATGAGTATGCGCGGATTGTGCATGAGAAATATCCGGATGTACCTTTTTTCCTGCAGCCGGGAAATGATGATGTAACGGAAGAGGGAGACATCTCAAGCCGCCTGCTCGGACGCCTGGAATGGCTGTTTAATAAGGTGATTGAAGATCCTCGGATGAATGAAGCCCGGGTGCTGCCTCAGTTACATGCACTGATTTGGCATAATAAACGCGGGAAGTAAATTAAATAGAAGTGTCAAGATAAGGTGCCTGTTCTCAGGTGCCTTATTTATCGTGTTAAGCAAGTAATAGTATGATAATTAGACTGAACAGGCGAGAAAATTCTTCAGGACTACAAATAGGCTATTGCAATGCATATAATACCGAGTATAATACTTGGTATATAGGAAATAAGGAGTCGGTTCATATGCTAGCAGATGATTACCTGGATCTATATAATTACGCGAAGGCTATTAACGATCACGAATGGCAGGCCAGTCTAATTACAGCCCTAATGGATCTTAAAACAGCCTTACCCGAGGTGTCCGGAATCGAGAGTCTTAAACAGCTTTGGGAGCAATTTGATATGATCAATTACTTACTGCTCGGATTATTCAGTGAGTTACAGGCAAATGATCCCTCAGTTGACCAGTATCGCTTGAAAGAACGTATCTGGGAGTTGAAGCTGGAACGTATTGAATTGTCAAAAAAGCTGCAACGAAAATATATGCAGATTAAATAGTAATAAGAAATAGCATTCATTCAGAAAAAAAGACATAAAAAAAGGCATGCAGTTGTCTGCTCTGCCAAGACTTGCGAGGATCTTGTCTCAAGTGAATGTGCAGATTCGCTTGAAGATCAATGAATTAGTTAGACATTTGCATTCTTTCACGCATCATTGTCATACACATTGTCATCATTTCATCGCAGTCCTGCATTTTCTTCATCATCATGTCCATATTCATTCCCGATTCCATCATACCCATCTCAGACATTTTCTCCATGCACATCTTCATCGTGTTCATTTTGGCCATCATGTCTTCCATGCACATGTTCATCATCATTTCCATACACATTTTGTCCATTACAATTCCACCTCTCTGAATTTTGAATAAAGTACCTATTAAAATTACTATATTTTCCTGAAACATTCAATGAAGAAAGTGGTAGTCTAAAAGAAGTTTACTAGCTTATTTCGGGGAACCTCCGAAAAAAATTTATAAATAAAGATGAAACAGCTCCCCAGCGAAAGGGAGCTGTTTCTTTTGGTTCTTGTGAAGAAATTGTTATGATGATTATACATGTGATGTGATACAAAAATAAGAAATCATCCGTCTTACTTATAGCTGCAGCAGATAAGGAGGATTTACACCATGGAAATTCCGGAATCCGATGCTTTCCAAGTAATATTTTATGAACACTATCCGTCAGTACGCCGGAAACTGGCTGCGCTTGTGCGCGATGAAGCAGCAGCCGATGACCTGGCCCAGGATGTATTTCTTAGATTATACCGTAACCCGCCTGAGGATCCACGTGCGCTTGGTGCATGGCTTCACCGGGTTCTTACCCGGATCGGATATGATTATCTGGATAAGAAAGCCAGGGAGCGCAGGCTACAAAACAAGCAAGAGACTCTGTACGATATGGAAGCTTCGCCTCCCACAGGGGAAGAATTACTGCTCCGCAAGCTAGACCAGGAGAACATTCGGGAGTGGCTGGATGGGTTGCCTGAGCGAGACAGGCAGGCGCTTATGCTGCGGTATTCGGGTTACAGTTATTCGGAGATTGCAGGGGAGCTGGGAATAAGACCACCAGTTGTTGGCACGCTTTTGCACAGGGCGACAGAGAAGTTAAGACGAAATGCGGCGAGATCATTACCGCAGAGTGATTGAACAGGTGTTTACAAGAATGGTTAGGAGGATATTCAAATGACTAACAATCCTATGGAATCCAATAAAGATAAGCAGCTTACAGATACTGCCTGGGCACGGATGCAAGAGAAGCTGGCGATGGAGCCCATGAACTCCGTTTGGTCAACATGGAACCAGCAGGGGATAGAAGACGAGGCCATGGAGCATAAAGTTAACAGTGTGAATTATTCCGATTCGCAAAAGCAGGGACAGGATACGTCTAGTTCCGGGAACGATCAAGCTTCAATTAGAGGAACTGTTCACACACCTTCACGCTCCCGCCGCAAAATGAGCCGTGGACGCAAATGGGCAACGGCTGCCGCAGGGATTGCTGTATTTGCTGCCATACTGGCTACACCTGTCGGCAATACCGCCATGGCGTCACTGCTGAATCAGTTCAGGATGCAGGATGTAACCGTAGTGAAGGAAGATGATCTGCGTGATTTGTTTTATCAGGTGACAGAAGATGGCGATATGAAGGAATCTATCAATAAATTCGGGACATTCACCTATACTTCAGGTACGTCTCATAGAGATCTAACACCGGATCAAATCCCTGGAATTCTCGGATATGCTCCTATATCCTCTTTGCTGAATGAGAAGGGTAATAACATAAATGTGGAATCCTCTCAGGAGATTACGCTAAATCTTAAGGTGGATGAAGTGAATAAAGCGATGAAACGTCTGGGAGCGGAAAAGCTGCTGCCGCAGTCCGTTGACGGAAAGCCCATTACCTTGGCTATTCCTGCTAGCGTGAATTACCAACTGACACCTGATGGGAATCACTGGGCTGATCTTACCCAAATGAACATTCCGGTGTTGACGGTGGACCCCTCGATTAAAGTGGAGGAAGCGCTGGAGGCAGTGATGAACTTTCCCTTGCTTCCTGATCATTTGAAAGACAGTCTGAAGCAAAGCCGGATTCTTTCCGGTGAAATTCCGATGCCGCTGATCACAGGGGGGCATTCCGAGCAGTTAATTGTTGGCAATACAGAGGTTATCCTGGAGACCCATGATTACAGCCAGGAGTTTGTTTCTTACGAAGCTACTTGGGTTCAGGACGGGCAATTGTTCCGTTTCAACGGTGGTAGTCTCTATGCCGATAAAGACAAGTTCATGGCAAAGCTGCAGGAATTGATTTCTGGATGAATGCAGCTGCAATCGAAGCAAAAGCTTTAACCAAGCAATACAGCAACGGCAGAGGTTGTTCAGAAGTTACAATAACTGTAGGGAAAGGGGAAGCCTTTGGCTTCCTCGGTCCCAACGGTGCCGGCAAAAGCACCTTTGTTAAGATGCTGGTAGGGCTAATTAAGCCTACAAGCGGGGAAGCGACTATTCTTGGTCATAAGATAGGTACAATTGAAGCCAGAGCTCAGATTGGATATCTGCCTGAATTGTACCGTTATCAGGAGTGGCTGACTGGAGAAGAAGTATTGCGGCTCCATGCCAGACTGTGTAAGATGGATCGATCCATAACTGAAAAGGTTATTCCTGAACTGCTAGCACGGGTTGGAATCGGTATCCGGGGCAAGGACCGGGTGAAGCATTACTCCAAAGGAATGCAGCAGCGGCTAGGACTAGCGTGCGCATTGGTTAATAATCCTCCTGTTGTCTTTCTGGACGAGCCTTCTTCCGCACTGGATCCAATCGGTCGCAAAGAGGTTCGCAGCATCCTGGAAGGTCTTAAAGCCCAGGGCACGACAATTTTTCTCAACTCTCATCTCCTTGAGGATGTTGAAATGCTATGCGATCGGATGGCACTTTTGAATAACGGCGTTATTCTTAGACATGGTCAGGTAACCGAGGTATTGAATAAGCGAACAAGCTGGCTTTTTAAAATCGGCGGCTTTTCGCCTTTTTTGCTGTCTTGGCTTAATGAAATAACAGGTCTGTCCATCAGGTTGTCTGCATCACCCCATTCAAGGCCGGATACTGAGCAGCCAATAGCATCATCTTTAGACAGCAGTCAGGTCTGGCTGGAAGCTGAACTTGAAAGTGAAGAGCAGGCGGGTTGGATCAATTCGTTACTGATCGAGCAAGGGATGACGCTATATGAGGTATCCCACAGAAAAGAACGGTTAGAGGAATGGTTTATGAGCGCTGTTTCAGGGCTTAACCATAGAGGTGAGCGGGAATGATGTTGATTATGAGTATGACGTGGAAAGAGCTGCTTCGTAAAAAAGTGATGCTGCTTACCTTAATTTTAACCGGTGTCTTTCTTCTTGCCTTCTGGTTTGTTGCCGGATCGATTAGTGACAGCACCTTTACAATGGGAATGGCAGAGGGTAGCGGGGAGCAGATGATTGCCCGTTTCGCCGATGGAGCTATCATACTGACACTCGGTTTCTTCTTTGGTGCATTTGTGATTGCTTTTTTAGCCATCTTCAGCTCATCCTCCGCATTGGCAGGAGAAGCAGAAGTAGGCGTTCTGCAGGCACTTCTGCCTCGCCCGCTTCCTCGGTGGAAGTGGTATCTGGGACGCTGGCTTGGATACGTAACACTAGGTATGGGTTATGCGTTGCTGCTATTTATGGCTATTGTATCTATTGCTGATGCCCATGCTTCGATTCCAGGGGAGCCGGCGTCGCTGATCAAGGCATTTCTGTTGTTTAGCTCCGTTGTGCCGATGCTGGTTAGTATTTCAATGCTTGGTTCGGGGATCTTCTCGGCAATCGGTAACGGCGTATTTATGACTATGCTGTATGGAGCAGGATGGCTTGGCGGGACCATTGATAAAATGAGTGGATCACTCGACTTGAAGCCTGATATCGCGGAATCGCTTCGGACGGTCACCGGCATCATGTCTCTGCTCATGCCGGCAGACGGCCTTCAGCGCAAAATGCTGGCTGAGCTGTTCAGCCTGGATATTCTAGGGGATATGGTCGATATTCATTCATTCGCGATTATGGATATTTCTGTGTATCCTTCAGGCGCTTTTGTTGGATATGCGATGTTCTATATAATTGCAGTGTTTTTGCTCGGTATGTGGCTTTTTCAACGCAGAGATTTCTAATTGAACAGTCATAAAAGCCCTTTTGATTTCTTCGGTCTCGAAGAACAAAAGGGCTTTTACGCGTGTACCGGCATCATTTACTTGTACCGAGTTCCACCCATTCCGAGGACCAATTGGTGATCTCACCAAGGATGGGTGCTAGTGCGGAGCCTTTGCTGGTCAATGAATACTCGATCCGCACCGGGATTTCCGGATAGACCGTCCGCTGGATAATACCTTCATTCTCTAATTCTTTAAGGCGGTCCGAGAGGACTTTGCCGCTAAGATTAGAGAGACAGCCTTCAATCTCGCCGAAGCGGCGGGGACCGGGTATGAGAACAAATACGATTAGGGCAACCCAGCGTTTACTTAGCACATCAACGGCTTTTTCAAAGCGGGGGCACATTTCGAAATTCTCCATAAGCATCACCTCTGCATTCATTATAACACAAACTTACTAAAAGTAATCATGAATATTTAAATATATATTATAACTTGACGATCTTACATTACAATGATAAACTAACTTACAAATAGTTACTATACAAAAAAGCTTACTTACTAAATCAGCCAAATTTGCTGGTAAATATGATTCCGAGGATGGTGCAACATATGATCAGATCCGATATTGTTTCTATCTTAAAAGATAAAATTAATAAAATAAATGTAGAAGACTCAGCCAATTACCTGGTTGGTCCTATAAATCTGCCGGTGAACCTGGACGGAGAGACCGTACATTTCAAATGGTACAGCTGGCTTCATGTAACAGATCAGGAACTGCTTGAGGACGACACCACTGATATGACGGCAACACTCATTTCACGCTTGTCTTCGATGAACCTGGCTGATGGTCAGCAATCAAGTGTACTGGTCTACGGTGATTTCGAGAACTCTGAGGATGCACTGATCCGTATGCATAGTATATGCCACACGGGTGATATCTTTGGCAGCAAACGCTGCGACTGCGGATTCCAGCTGCGTCAATCGATGAAGATGATCGCCGAGAACGGTTCTGGCGCGCTCTTTTATCTCGCTAATCACGAGGGTAGAGGTATAGGCTTGTTCAGCAAGGCAATGGCTTATATTTTGCAGGAAGAAGGATATGATACGGTGGAAGCCAATCTGGAGCTCGGATTTGCCGATGATGCCAGAAGTTATACAGATGCAATCAGTGTTCTCCAGCATTTGCGTCAAAAACCGGTAACGCTGATCACTAATAATCCGAAGAAATTGGAAGCTTTACGGGCAGCAGGTATGAATGCAGTGAAGCGCGCTCCGCTCTGGGGAGATGTATCCGTCTTTAATGAGAAGTACTTGAAGACGAAGGTTACCCGCTCAGGTCATCTGGAGATTGTGAAGGATAATGATCTGTATGAAGGCAGATTAGCTAAATAAACATACTGGGAACATGGGTTCTGATATTTCTTGTAGTCTTTTGACCGCATGTCCGATATAATGGATTGTTGAAACCATACTTAAGAATTAGCGAGGTACGATATGACTGCCATACAAGTGCAGGACTTAAGAAAAACATTCAAGGTCCAGAAAAACCGGGAAGGCCTAAAAGGGGCCTTCTCTGATTTGTTTAAGCGGGAATATACTGAAGTAACAGCGGTAAAGGACATCTCCTTCACGATTCCGAAAGGGGAAATCTGCGGTTACATTGGTGAGAACGGGGCAGGTAAATCGACAACGATCAAAATGCTTTCAGGGATTCTTGTGCCTACTTCTGGATCGCTATCTGTCGGAGGTTATGTACCTTATTTGGAACGGGAGAAGTTCGTCAGCAATATCGGTGTGGTGTTTGGCCAGCGCAGTCAGTTGTGGTGGGATATCGGCGTCATTGAATCCTTCCAGTTGCTGCGCAAAGTGTATCGTGTGTCTGAGCAGGAATTCAAGCAGCGTCTGGATGAGCTTGTGGAGCGCCTGGAGCTTCAAGATTTGCTGAACCGTCCGGTTCGCAAACTAAGCCTAGGCCAGCGGATGCGTTGTGAGCTCGTGGCTGCACTTCTGCATAATCCGTCGATCCTGTTCTTGGATGAACCGACGATTGGCCTTGATATTGTCGTGAAATCGGAAATCCGCGAGTTTCTGAAGGACATGAACCGCCGCCATGGCACTACAATTCTGCTCACTACCCACGATCTTCAGGATATTGAAGCGCTCTGTTCCCGGGTTATCATGCTCGATGACGGACGCATTATCTATGATGGCGGGCTTGAAGAACTGAAGCAGCGCTGGGGAACAGGCCGCGAGGTGCTTTTTCAATTCGGTTCGGCTACGAAGCTGCAGCAGCTTCAGCAGTGGACGGAAGGGATGCCTGTGGGATGGACAGCGGAGAATGACCTTGGCGCTAAAGCCTGGATTCCACTTGAACTGAATGTATCTGATGTACTGGCCCGGGTCGTGGGTCAAGCGGATATTACGGATATCAAGATCATTGAGACGAATACGGATGATATTGTCCGTAGTATCTACCAGTCAGGATCTGCCGAGAAACCGGAGGAAGCTTCAGCGGTGAAGGATGGGGAAGAGGTAACTCATGCCTAATAAACACGAACGTACAGGGAGCGGCCGAAGGCTGCTGCTTGGCGCGTATATGGACTTCATCCGCATCCGATTCCTGACTATGCTGGCTTACAGGGTCAATTATTACACCGGTATTCTGATCTATTCCTTGAATATCGGGGTGAACTATTTCACCTGGAAAGCCATTTATGGTGACGGAGGTTCGCTAGGTGGTTTCACAGCATCTCAGATGACCACTTATATTGCCGTATCATGGATGGCCCGCGCCTTCTATTTCAACAATCTGGACCGAGAGATCTCTACGGATATCCGTGACGGCAGTATTGCCATCCAGTTCATTCGTCCTTATAACTATGTCATGGTCAAAATGATGCAGGGCCTCGGAGAGGGTATCTTCCGCTTCATGCTGTTCATGATTCCCGGAATGGCTATCGCCATGTTGCTCTTCCCGGTTCAACTCCCTACCGATCCTTCGGCGTGGGCCGGATTCCTTAGTATGCTGTTCTTCAGCTTTCTGATCAATTCGCAGATTAATGTGATTACAGGGCTTTCTGCGTTTTTTGTGGAAAATAATGAGGGTATGATGCGTATGAAGCGCGTCATTGTTGACTTGTTCTCCGGACTGGTTATCCCGATCAGCCTGTTCCCAGGCTGGTTATCTTCCGTGCTGAAGCTGCTGCCGTTCCAGGCCATTACCTACCTGCCTGGTTCCGTCTTTACCGGACGAGTGACAGGTGTCGGCATTTGGAATGTGCTTGGAGTACAGGTCTTCTGGTTCGCGGTACTCCTGATCCCGATGATCTGGTTATATCATGCGGCGCGGCAGCGCCTGTTCGTACAGGGAGGTTGAGGACGCTTGTATTACTTGGGACTTGTCGTTGAATATTTGAAAAATTATATGAAAACCCGGCTCACCTACCGCGCCGATTTCTGGGTGGAGGTCGTGTCGGATCTGTTGTTTCAGGCGACCAACTTTATCTTCATCTTGGTAGTTTTCATGCATACCAACAGTCTAGCCGGCTGGAATCAGAGCGAGGTTATCTTCGTCTATGGATTCTTTATGGTGCCATTCGGACTGTTCAGCTGCTTCGTGAATATGTGGAACTTCAGTGAGCGGTACATTGTTAAGGGGGAGATGGACCGCGTTCTGACGCGCCCCGCCCATAATCTCTTTCAGATCTTTCTGGAAAATATCGATCCGCCCGCACTGTTCGGCTCGATCATTGGCTTGATTATTATGGCGATCAGCGGAGCGAATCTGGGGGTTCCGTTTGAATGGTGGACGATTCCGGCACTGATTGTCCTTTCTATTAGCGCCGTTGCGATCTACACCGGAATTTATACCGCCTTGACCTCGCTGTCTTTTTACTCAGACGCGCCAACAGGTATCATTCCTCTGATGTACAATATTCAGAACTATGGTCGCTATCCGGTTACGATCTACAACCGGGCCATTCAAGTGCTGCTTACCTGGATCCTGCCGTTCGCGTTCGTAGGTGTGTATCCGTCAGCACTGCTCCTTCAGCGGGACGAAATGAAGAACATGGCCCTGCTGACGCCTCTGATGGGTGCGATCTTCCTAGGCATCGGCTTAATCGCTTGGAACTTCGGAGTAAGAAAATATAAGGGAGCAGGATCTTAAGTCAAGTGAAGATCAGCTACTGTATCAACTAAGCACCTCTGGAAACCGCGGGTTTCCAGAGGTGTTTAGTATGGAAAGAGGTCCTTAGTTGCAAGAACATCATAAATGACGTTTCACTCGTGTAGCTTATGGAGAAGTATACGTTCATAATAAAAGTAATTTCAGTTCAGGAGGCCGTTATGAAGCCATATCTCATCGGAATTGACTTAGGTGGTACCAATATTAAGGCGGGTATCTTTAGTACGGATTTCAAGCCAATCGAGGAAGTGTCTTTTCCAACGGAAGCTGCGGGTGGGTCCGGGCATGTGTTTAAACGGATCAGGGAAGCTGTGCAACTGCTGACGGTCGAAAAGGGGATCTCTTTAAAGAGCATTCAGGCTATGGGGATGGGGATTCCGGGACTGCTTGACCCAACCCGGGGAATCTCCATTTTTTCACCGAACTTTCCTGATTGGGAGCAAGTGCATATAGTTAATGCCATGAAAGAATTTGTTGAGTTTCCCGTATTCATCGATAATGATGTTCGAGTTAACCTGTATGGTGAGTGGTATCATGGTGCCGGACGGGGGTATAACAATCTTGTTCTGATTACGCTTGGAACCGGACTTGGCTCAGGAATCGTTAGTGATGGCAAGGTGTTGTACGGCACCACGTACAGTGCGGGTGAGATTGGGCATATGAACATGTTCAGAAGCGGTCGTCCCTGCAGATGCGGAAGCTCGGGCTGTCTGGGCAGATATGTCTCCGCCGTGGGGATGGTTTACACCATTAAGGAAAAAATTAACTCAGGCTGGACAAGCATTATCCAGGACTGGGTTCATGGAGATCAGCAGCGAATAACTGCACAAATGATATCGGAAGCTTATGATCTAGGGGACCCTTTGGCTAAGGAAGTAATGGAGGAGACCGGCGTTCTGCTTGGTTTCGGATTAGCGAATGTCATCAATCTGCTGAACCCGGAGCTGATCATCATCGGGGGAGGGATGGCTGCTGCAGGTGACAGGCTTCTAAATCCCGTCCGGGAGACTGTTCATAATCACGCGCTGAAGCTATCCGGCAGTCGTTGCCGAATTGTTCAGGCTGAACTTGGTGCGCAGTCAGGGACAATTGGAGCAGCCGCCTACGCATATCGTAAGGTGACTGCAATGTCCTAGTGGCCGTGGGGAGCATTTGGAGTGTATTTGCCGGATGATTATGTGAGGCAGAAGACCAGGTTGTATGGAAATTGGAGTTGTAGATGGATATTGGAGATCAGGAAGCCGGACGGGCAGTGAAAATGATCTTGAGCCCGAGCGAGATAAACAATACTCCAGCCAAACGATTCAGGATGACAGAGATCCGTGAACTCTCCCGCAGCTTGCGAGTAGTGAACTCAGAGAAGAGCACCAGCAGACAACACCAGATCGTGCTGGTGGCAATGAACGAGACGCCTAGCAGTAGGAACGGCAGTGTTCCGTAGCTGTTGCCGGGTGCGATAAACTGCGGCATAAAGGCCAGATAGAAGAGCGCTACCTTGGGGTTTAGCAGATTGGTCAGAAAACCGTTCATGAAGATCTTCTTTTTCATTGCTGTGGAAGAGGAATTGCTGCTCATCAGTTCACTGTCTTTGCTTAGCAAGGAACGAACGCCTAAGTAGATGAGATATCCCGCCCCCAGCCATTTCACCACAGCAAAGGCCGCTGCCGATTGAGCCAGGATGACCGATAATCCTAGTGCCGCAAACAATGTATGCGCAAACGTACCGCTGATAATGCCAAATACGGACAGAAAGCCGGTGCTTCGTCCCTGTGCGATCGTTCTCCCCAAGATGTAAAAGGTGTCCGTACCCGGTGTCATGTTCAGGATAATCCCCGAAAGTACAAACAACGAATAATGCTCAATGCCGAACATTCCGATCATTCCTTTCGCTCTTTATTACGTTAATTCGCAATTGTCTACAATTTGAATACCATTTTACCATAATCAGGAACAGTCATGAACGGTATTTATATCATTCGATTAATATGTCAAAATTCACCATATATACATAATTATTTAGTAAAACGACATTGTTCACCATTTTCTGTCAATGAAGCTGTTCAGATAAAAATATATACTGAAAGTAGTGAATTACAAGGCCGTTTAACCTCTGAGACAATCGCATTTAGCAACAGAGAAGCTGGCCAAGCACAGATTTCCTACATATACTGCTGCACCGCAAGTTACTACCGTTAAAGAAACTTTGGACTGTTCCGGAAGATCCGGAACGGGTCGTAAACTCGAAGGAGGTAAGCTTCCATGTTGATTATTGCGGTATCCTTGGAAAGTGCTTTTGCCATTGATGAGCTTCTTCCGTATGTATCTCCTGAACTTAGAGCCCGCAGCAGCCGGTTGAGACGTGTGGACGATGTGCGCAGGTCACTGGTCGGCGAGATCATTGTTCGTATGTTCGCGATGGACATTGAAGGCCAGAGAAATGATGAAATTGCCTTTGAAAAAGGTGTGTTCGGTAAACCGCGGCTCCAGCACATGCGTGAGCCCTGGGAATATAATATATCCCACTCGGGGAAGTGGGTCACCGGAATCGTCAGCCGGAAGAATCAGCGGGTTGGAGTAGATGTGCAGAAGATGGGAGCCGTAAAGCCTTCTTTATCCAGATATACGATGTCACCCAAGGAATTGGAGCATTATTTGTCCCTCCCTTTGAAAGCACAACGGGCATATTACTACAAGCTCTGGACGAGTAAAGAAAGCTATCTCAAAATGGAGGGGATCGGCATCTCGATGCCCATCCGGAAGGTATTTACCGAAGGTCTGACTATACAAGACGAGACTGCCTGCGCTAGAAACGGGAGAACCGTATGTTACTTTAAGCAATATCCGGTGGATGCCGGATACTCACTTACTGCTGCTTCAACAGACTATAGATTCCCGGATGAATGTCTTCTGGTTAAATCCTCGGATTTGCTGGATGTATTTATGCGCCGGTGCAGGGAGCAATCCCAGAGTACTGTAGAGGATATAACCAGACTTCACCTGACGCATTCGGACGAGCTGGTAATACAGTCAAACGGCGTTCCAGCCGTATAGTTGAATTAACTAAATAAGCTGAACTAGGTATTTATTATAAGGTAAAGGGAACGAAGGGGAATTTGGAACAGGAGGAGCGGTAGATCTTTATGCGCAGAGCTGTGTGTACTCCCCTTGTACATGCAACCTTCTTTTTTTTGTGAAAAATCTGTTTGTGGAATTGTACGGTTGCTTATGCCGCATGCTATGCTATATGACAGAGGAGGGGTTGGGATGAAAAGGGATATACAGAGAGTAGCCTACGGTTACGAGCCGCAGCCTGAAGAGCGTAAGGGAACATTGATATATTATGATTCCTTCCAGAACACCACGGAGCAGGAGCTAGAGAAAGCGGCTAAAACAGCAACCGACCGCAAATTCACCAAGCTTGTTCTCTACCCGCTGCATGAAGAAACCGTAAGACGAATGACGAAGGAACCCGTACTGGCGCTATATAAACGGGAAGACCGCCTGCACGAGTGGAAGAGAAATAAGGGAGCTTCGTTCATTACTGTTGAGGGGCTCGAAGGAAAACGGAAAAAATACACTCCGCTGGATTCGGCGCTACGGCATATCACTGATGTATATCCTTCGCCGTATTTTCTCTATCTAACGCCTGAGATGGCGAACCAGTTCGCTTCTTTCTCATCCTTTGAGGAATGGATTGTGAAGCTGCGGCTGCTGCTGTCGTCAGAACCGGAGGTGGTGCATCCGCGGCTGGAGAAATTCCGTCACCGTTGGGATGTGGCAAGTGAGGAGAAGCAAGGGGAGTAATTCGGGAGGAGAGATCGGACATGTCCAATGTGTACAGCTTTAATATCAGTCTGACCCCGTACCAGGCATTATCATTGATACGGGATACGTTGCCGAGGAATTCTGAACTGGTTCACGAAGAAATTAACGATGCCGGAGACGGCCGTATGATCGGAACGCTGGTATATGAAAGATACTTTTTCCGGTCCGCGAATCAGGCTGCGCTTGTAATCATCATCGATAATCTGCAAGGAGTAACAAACGTCCGGTTGATTGCGGCGGGGGTCTCGAATGGTATGATTCTAAAAATCGATTGGGGAGCAGGCGCGAGTTTTGTTTCTTCCGTAGAAAAACTTCTCGAACCTTACGTGATCGATGAGCCCTAAGGGGCTCAACATGCCATTATCTTGACTGATCGTTCAAGATAATATATATTGGAAAGTATTAAAGGAGATGAAAGCTATGGCAAGACACAAGGAGTTCGACCAGGAGGAAGCGCTCGACAATGCACTAGATCTGTTCTGGACCAAAGGATTCGAGCGCACTTCGATTCAGGATTTGTGCACCCATCTGGGCATTCACCGGGGAAGTCTATATGATACCTTCGGAGATAAGCATTCGTTGTTCTTGGCATGTCTTGATCGTTTCCAGCACAATTCAGAGGAGCAGTATTATTCGATTCTGGAGGAAGAAGGCTCGGCAAAAGAGCTTTTGACTCGTTTCTTCGACAGGGTGATCGATAACTCCATGAGTAATGCAACCCTTCGGCGGGGCTGCTTTATGACGAATACCGCTGTAGAGGTAGGGATTAATGATCCGGTTGTTGCTGGCAGAGTAGAGTCTTACTCCATTCAGGTGGAGACACGGTTCTATAATTTTTTGCTGCGCGCACAGAAGAAAGGCGAGATCAAAAGCAAACACAGCCTTCGCGAGCTAGCACGTTTTCTGGCTACGACCAAGCAAGGTCTGCATGTCATGGCTAAAACTGCACACGACCGCAGTGTTCTTGCCGATGTCAGCAAAGTTGTTCTTGCAGTATTGGTTTAATTTTTTTTGCTTATTTCTTGAACGAACGTTCAAATAAATGATAGAAATGAGGAACTTCTTATGAAAAGAATGCTCTGGGTCCTGCTCATCATGTCTGTTGGGGCTACATATACTTCACCATTATTCCCGCTTTATCAGGAGCATTTCCAGCTCTCAAGTCTAGGTATCACGCTATTGTTCGCTGCTTATGCCGTCTGCCTGCTTCCGACCTTGCTAATTGTTGGTTCTAAGAGTAAAGGATGGGGATTTCGTCGTGTGCTGATGGTTAGTATTATCCTATCCATTGCGGCGACTGTACTGTTCCTGACTGCCGTTCAGCCTTGGATGATCTATCTTGGGCGTATGCTGGAAGGGGTCGCTTATGGGGCGTTTACTGGCTGTGCGGCTGCCTTTTTGTTCATTCAGACGCCTTCAGAACAAAGAGGTACTGCGCTTACACTGTCAGGGATAACGATCTCAATGGGCTTTGGCCTTGGACCTGCCATCAGCGGACTGATGATCGAATATTCAAACTACGAGCCACTGCATTTGCCTTTTGTAATATTGAGTGTGCTGCTGATTAGCGCCCTAGTGGTGCTGTTCACATTATCAGAGGATGCTGAAGCTCAGCAGGGGAGAAACACTTCGAGAGTTACACTGGGGATCCCGAAAGAGATTGCCCCTCATTTCCGTTCTCTCATCGGTTTATCTATTTTCATGGTATTTACCCTGAACGGCATTGTACTGTCATTAATTCCTTCATTCACTAAAAATGTAATCCACAGCTCGAATCTTTCGATCTCGGGTTTACTTATC
This sequence comes from Paenibacillus oryziterrae, assembly GCF_042610485.1. Classification (NCBI taxonomy): domain Bacteria; kingdom Bacillati; phylum Bacillota; class Bacilli; order Caryophanales; family Paenibacillaceae; genus Paenibacillus; species Paenibacillus oryziterrae. The sequence goes on from NZ_JBGJZO010000001.1 coordinate 333,532, forward strand.
CTGTTACTTCTCGGTGGGGGTGCCATGACACAGTTGATCCGCTCGCCACAGGACAACGTGACCCGTATCCGCATCGGATTGATTCTGCTGCTCACCGGTTCCTGCATCACAGTATTATCCGGTGAAACCTCGCAATTGGCACTGCTATGGACAGGGATCTTTATCCAGGCCATTGGTTCCGGTTGGACCTTCCAGGTGAGCTTGAAACTGGCCGGAAGCATGCCCAAACCGGAAGAGCGGGCACAGGTAATCTCAAGCTATTATCTGTTCGCATATTCCGGTTTCATTGTTCCGATTGTTGGCGTAGGCGGACTGACTTTTTTCTTCAGCCTGAACACGGCTTTGATTATTCTGAATGCCTTAGGAGCCCTCACAATTCTTTATATCCTCATGTACTCTGTTCGTTTTCGTAAAATCTACAATTGATTGCGCCGATAGCTATACATTTTCCATTGATAGTGAATAAAGCAGCCGATGCAAAAGCCGAGAATCGCTACTGTCGCTGCAACAGCCACGAGAGTTGTGAAAATATATGCGGCGGTTGTCCAGCCAGCAGCGAAGCTGATTAAGCCGGCAGCAAGGCAAAATACGGCAATGGTCTGGTTGAACTGCTGCTGATCCCAATCCTCAAGAATATAGGCCGATCTTTCTTTGGTCAAAAAACGTGCTGCGAACTTAATCACTGGGTTATAGCCGAAGATCAGACCAGATAATCCTGCAGCTAGCGGAAATGCCAAAATCCAGTATTGTCCGCTAATCCATGATGCCAGAACTGAAACTACAATAAAGGCCTGGTTTGTACGCACTAACGGCCGAGGGATCGACTTATTCGTTGAAATGACTCCGTTCACTTAAATCACACCTTTCTTATAGGAATAATCTAAGTATACTCCTCCGGATATTGTAATGGAAGTGCGTATTGGCTGATAAACATTAAATTTGAATAAATAAATATTGACTTATTTCCTGAATTCATGGTTTTATTATGTAGACCAATTGTTATAACGAAAAGGAAGTGTCTGGCATGACGCACAAGCCGAATGCACGCGAAGCTATTGTGGATACGGCTTCGAGATTGTTTTTCACGCAAGGCTACCATGCAACTGGACTGAATCAGATCATTAAAGATAGTGATTCACCAAAGGGTTCGTTATATTATTACTTTCCTCATGGCAAAGAGGAACTTGCACTGACATGCATTAACCGCACAAGTGAACTCGTTGCCCAGAAACTTAAACGAAGTGTGGATCGCAACCTCAATATCGTGAATGCCATGAATGAGTTTATTCTGGAAATGGCGAAGGAAGCAGTTGATTCATCCTTCAAGGGAGTGGTTCCGTTCAGCTTCTGGCTTGCGGTTGAGACGTCATGCATCAGTGAAGAGCTGCGCCATGCCTGTCAATCCGTATTTAAGGACTGGCAGGAAGTAATTAAGCTGCGTCTAGTGGAAGAGGGGATCGCAGAGGAAGAAGCTGCTGGCAAAGCCTCGGTGGTGATCTCCCTGTTTGAAGGCGCACTACTTCAGGCATTAACCTACCGGGACGAAGGTCCGCTTCTGGCAGCAGCCAAGATGATCCCTGTCATTTTGGGATAAAGAGAACATGTATATTTAGGAGGAAACAAGAGTGGAAGCAACATTGAAAGAGAAACATACCGCAGAACCAAAATTTAAAGTCATTCCCATTCTGGTTTCCTTACTGCTGGCCGGATTTATCGGAATGTTCAGTGAGACGGCCTTGAACGTAGCGATTACGGACCTGATGCAGGTTCTAAACATTACACCCGCAACAGCGCAGTGGCTGACTACCGCGTACTTATTGACGCTGGGTATTCTTGTGCCGATCTCGGGCCTGCTGCTTCAGTGGTTTTCAACCAGACAGCTGTTTGTAGCGGCGTTATCATTCTCGATCGCAGGCACGTTCCTCGCGGCGATTTCGCCAAACTTTGAATTCCTGCTGGTTGCACGGGTGGTTCAGGCTATGGGTACTGCACTGCTGCTGCCGCTGATGTTCAACACGATTCTGGTCATTATTCCGGCGGAAAAACGGGGAGCTGCAATGGGGCTCATCGGACTGGTCATTATGGTTGCACCTGCCATTGGACCGACCATCGCCGGACTCCTGATTGAAAGTCTCAGCTGGCACTGGATATTCTGGCTGTCGCTGCCGTTTCTCGTGATTGCACTGTTGTTTGGAATCAGATTCATGCAGAATGTAACTACCGTCACCAAACCTCCGATTGACTTATGGTCTATACTCTTATCTTCTGTGGGTTTTGGCGGCATCGTCTACGGCTTCAGCAGTGCGGGTGAGGCTGAAGGTTGGGGAAGTGAAAAAGTAATCTTGTCCATTGTTGCGGGCGTGGTGGCACTGGCATTGTTCGTCTTCCGTCAGTTGAAGATGAAGCAACCGATGATCAACCTGCGTGCATTTAAGTATCCGATGTTTGTGGTCGGTCTCTTGATGGTCCTGATCTGCATGATGGTGATCCTGTCCTCCATGCTGATTCTTCCGATGTACCTTCAGCAAGGGCAAGGTTACACCGCATTCAAAGCTGGATTGTTGCTTCTTCCAGGTGGATTAATTAACGGTCTCATGTCGCCAGTTATGGGCCGGTTATTCGATAAGTACGGACCTAAATGGCTGGTTATTCCGGGTCTTGTGATCACAGCAGTCACAATGTGGTTCTTCTCGGATATTAATGCGACCTCATCGGTGGTATTTGTGATCGTGCTTCATAGTGCTTTGATGGTGGGAGTATCGATGATCTTTATGCCGGCACAGACCAATGGAATCAACCAGCTGCCGATGGACCTGTATCCTGATGGCACAGCCATTATGAATACACTTCAGCAGGTGGCCGGGGCCATCGGAACCGCTCTGGCGGTGAGTATTATGACGGCTGGTGTCAAGAGCTATATTAGTTCATCTGACAACCCGGAAGATCCGGCTAATGCACTGCCAGCCTTCACACACGGTGTGCAGAATGCTTTTATCTTCGGAATGGCAATGGCATTAATCGGTCTATTGTTGGCGTTCTTCCTGAAGCGTGTGGTCATTAAGCATAAGGCGCAGACATCCATGCACTAATAAACTGATTGAATAAAGCACATCCGCATGCTGCGGGTGTGCTTTATTTGGGATTGCCGAATAGAGAGCTTCAGGGATTTACTCGAAGACAATATGATTAACCACATAAAGTTTCGGAACTGCATACTGCGTCCAAACATTAAATGTACGCACTATTTAATGTTTCTATAGGAGGCCTATTATGAATAAGACTCGTCTTGCCCTTGGGTTTACCATAATCCTGTCGGTTGTGACATTCATAACATCTGTCGGCATCAACCCTACTGCAGCTGCGGTAACGACACAGGAGAACTCAGCAGTTTACCGGCAGTTCCAGCAATACCTGAAGAATCCCGCTACCTTGGCACAGGCCCGCAAGTATTTAATCAACCATATCGATGAGGTCAGCGTATGGAATGCCACAGTTATGACGCTTCACCTGGAGAATGCCCAGAAAGCACAATTAGCAGCCTTCGCGGAAAAGATTTATTCACAGGATGTACAGATAGCGATTGAAGAGGCTGCTAAGAAAAAAGATCTTACTTATACCGGACTTCTCAGTGTCATTAAAGATCCTAAGATTAGAGCTATTCTGGTGGAGTCACGGGACAAGGGATATAAAATCCGGAACAGTGAAGGGATGTCTTATCCCGTTATGAATTATGAGGGCTTCAAAGTTTTGAAGCCGTTTATTACAAAAGACATTGCTGAATATATTAATATCATGGCCAGGGAATCCAGTCGCCCGAGTATGTCTGATGCTGCCGTTGTGATCAGTTGGGAAGAATTGATCTCCAGGGCGCTAGCCCAGGAAGTTTTTGTGAAGACATATCCAAATTCCAACCGGACGGCTGTGATGAAACAGGAATACGGATACTCGCTTTCCCGTGTATTTTACGGCAGCAGCAATACTCCCGCCTATGACTCGGCAGATGGAGGGAAGACAGGAAAGCTTGATCCCGAGCTGAGACAGGCTTATGAGGAGGCTTTGAAGAATGGTACTGGTAGCAGTTCATTACTCGCGGCAATCGAGGGTTTGTTGAAACTGCTTGATACGACAGGTGATGTCCTTACCCCTGATGTGGAGAAGTATCTGGAGGCTCATGTGGTGTAGCTTATAAATCAAAACCCAAACCGGCGGAATCTCGTTTAACGGAGAACAGCCGGTTTCTTTTTTTCATAGATTACAGTCTTTGTCTCTGATAGAATTAGGGAACTTCAATGTACACAAAAGGGGAGCGAACGATGAGGTTTTTGACTCGCAAACATTTGTTAATCTGGTTAATTATCATGTGTGTAATGCTCACACTCACACCCATTACGGATAATCAGACGGCCGCATACGCCGACACGGACATTCAGCCGGCCAAGAAATATCCTTTCCCAGATGGTTTTGTCTATCTCGATGAGGTAATCCCGACAGCCGTCTTCGAAATTCGTTATTATAGTAATAATAATTTCGTTGGCACACGTGTGGATGGCTATAGAGCCCCTCTGGCGATCATGACTAAACAAGCCGCAAAGGCCCTTAAGGTGGTCAATGATGATCTGGCCCGCAAAGGTTATGCGCTCAAAATTTACGATGCTTACCGGCCGCAAAAGGCAGTTAATCATTTCGTCCAATGGTCGCAGGATCCGGCGGATATCAAGATGAAGCAGCAATATTACCCCAAGCTGAATAAGGCCAATTTATTCGATCTAGGCTTCATTGCGAAGAAGTCCGGTCATTCCCGGGGCAGTACCGTGGATTTAACGATAGTGAACCTGAAGACGGGTGTGAATGTGGATATGGGCAGCCCGTATGATTTCTTTGGCAATATCTCCTATTATGATACGACACTGATTACGAAGACACAGAAAGCGAACCGTAAGATTCTTCATGACGTTATGGTGAAGCAGGGATTCAAGCCTTACAGCAAGGAATGGTGGCACTTCACGTTGAACAAGGAGCCGTTTCCAAACCAGTATTTTAACTTTAATGTGGAATAGACGGTTGCCCTTATATAGATAATATGATCAAAGAGACTATGGACCTTCACTGGAAGGATAAGCATAGTCTTTTTTTAGGCTATTGACATGTCGGGCGGAAGAGAGTAAGTTTAAATTCGAATTAATCATTGTTTAAAACGTTGTTTATATTGTTTGAAAGGGGGATAGACACGCAGGAGATGAATAACGAAACCAATCAACACGATACTTCAGACAAGGATACCAAACAGACGATACTGCATGCGACTGTGGAACTGATCCGGGAAGACGGTTTCCAGTGTGCAACCCTGCGCAATATTGCCGCCAAGGCGAATACCAACCTCGCGCTGGTCAATTATTATTATGGTTCCAAAGAGAAGTTACTCGGCGATGCCGTGAGGCACCTAATCTCCACCTTTGATGTAGCCTTTAAAGTGCTGGATGATGAGAATTTGCCGCCCAAAGAACGGTTAAAGCAATTTTTCCTCCTTTATATTGGTAGCCTAGCGAAGTATCCCGGGTTAGCCCGGAAAATGCTGGATCAGACTCCACAAGTTATGGGTTCAGAGGTGGAGTATGCAAGATACAGCAAGATGATGAAGCTGGAGAAGATACAGAATGCGATTGGAGAAATTACCGGTGAACAGGATCGTCAGAAGCTGATGACGATGATGATGCAGCTGTATGGAGCTTTGGTGTTTCCAATTATCATGTTCTCATGCTGGAAAGAAGATATGCTGCCGGTATTTCAACAGCCATCGATTGAAGAGCAAATCGACGGATTATTCGCAAGATATTTTAATGAATAAATAGAGAAATGAGTGGAGAAGAGAATGACAAACACAACTAAAGGGAATCAGGCAGCCGTAGAGCAGCCCTTCTCACTAAAAGCCATATTGCCGCCGCTTCTGGCGATTATTGTTGGCATGATTATGGTTATCCTGGACAGTACCGTGGTGAATGTAGCTGTACCTGAATTGCAGAAATATTTCGGCACAGATCTTAAAACGGTTCAGTGGACCATTACCGGATACACCCTGGCTTTGGCAGCAGTAATTCCTCTTGCCGGGTACATGACGGACCGCTTCGGTGCGAAGCAGGTTTTTGTAACAACGGTTAGCATGTTCGTATTGGGTTCGATGCTGTGCTCCATTTCGCAAACGTCGACTCAGTTGATTATCTTCCGTGTTATTCAAGGTCTTGGCGGGGGTATGGTTGCTCCGATCGGGATGGCGATGGTCTTCAGACTGGCACCTCCGGAACGCAGAGGCTCGATTATGGGGATGCTTGGGATTCCCATGCTGCTTGCTCCGGCACTTGGCCCGATTCTATCCGGCTGGCTGGTTGAGTATGTGAGCTGGCACTGGATCTTCCTGATCAACCTGCCTATCGGAATTCTGGGTGTAATCCTTGGAGTTAAATACTTGCCTGTTACAGAGAAGAAAGGGAAAGCGCCTTTGGACGTGCTGGGGATTATTCTTGCTCCAATTGCTTTCTCAATGCTGGCCTTCGGGGTGAATCAAGGCGGTAGTGAAGGCTGGTCTACAACTGGTGCCATTACCGGACTTGCCGTTGGTGGCGTTGCACTTCTATTGTTTATCATGGTTGAGCTGGTTCATAAGCATCCGCTGCTTGAGCTGCGTGTCTTCAAATCTTCAGACTTCAGCCGTGGTATCATCCTATCTTGGGTTACCCAAGCTGCATTATTCGGCTCCATGCTGTTCGTACCGCTGTATCTGCAGCAGATCCGCCAATATACACCGCTTGAAACTGGTCTGATCCTGTTGCCGCAAGCCTTGGGTTCCGGTATCGGGATGCCACTGGGCGGAAGACTGTTTGACAAGATTGGTGCCCGTCCACTAGCTTTTGCCGGTCTTTCCGTGATCTCGACAGGACTGTTCTTATTGTCCGGTGTAACGGTAGATACAAGCTTACCGTACGTAATGATGTGTCTGGGTATGATGGGGCTTGGCATGGGCTTTACCATGATGCCTGTGAACACACATGTGCTTAATTCGGCTCCGCGTGAGTGGGTTGGACGCGTAACACCACTTACAACGGCTGCTCAGCAGGTGGTTGTATCCTTTGCAGTTGCCGGGATGACCGGATACCTGACGAGCCGGATTTCTACTCATATGGGAGAGATGACTCAAGGAAGCAATCCGTTGAGTGCAGCTGTTCTTGGATTTAATGATGTATTCTTCCTGTCAGCTTTCGTTGCCCTATTGGGGGTTGCTCTAAGCCTTATCCTGCGTAAACCGAAAATTGTGAAGCTTAACACTAGTGAGGACGGCCAAAAAGCCGACCCTGCTATGATGATGGGCCATTAATATTAAATGGTACGGAAGTCCTGAAGAAACCTCTGCAGCTTTAGCTGTGGAGGTTTTTTGCTGTTTGCGTGGATGCAGTGCAGATTGTACATTGACGCGGCACGATAACCAATATATAGTTTTAATAAAACTATTAATAGGAGTAGTCATATGTATGAATTATTGGTTTTGTCTCTGTTAATGCATTTCCCGCTGCATGCTTATTTAATCGCGAAGATTATCAGCCCATGGGAAACCATCAGCCGTGGAACACTATCTACACTACTGGCCAGATTAGAGAAGGAAGGCTTGATAACGGAGGCTGAACCTTCCGAAGTACCGTTTACGGGTGACCGTCCTTCCCGTGCACTGCAGATCACAAGTAAGGGTAGAGACCGGTTTTATGAGCTGATGCTCGATACTAAATCCGGGTCCAATACGTATCAGAAGCTTTTTCATATTAAATCGCAGCACTTGGAGTTTCTAGCCACTGATGACCAGCTCTTCTTAATTGAACATTATATTGCATACGCTGAGAAGGCGATTGCGAAGCTGCAGAAGCAGATTGTCCGGTTTCTGGAGGATCCGGTACCTGAGTCTGGTCAACCGGGAGTACTATTCCATGCCACCACAGCGGATCTTCTGCAGGTTAGACTGGAGTCGAAGAAACTGGATTTAGCATGGGCTAAGCGGCTGCGGGAAGCTGTCAGTGGAATGAAAGCAGGGGGAGTATGATGATGGAGAAGGTAAGTTTAATTAGCAGAGCTGCAACATTAGGCTTTCGTATCCTGAGAATCAATGAAATGTGGAAGAAGACAGGGAAGGAGCTTCGTAAAGTTATTGATCATAAGCAGGCCACTGAAAGCTATGAGCCTCCGGCGAAGCTGTCGCAACAGTTCAATATTTCCAAATGGGAAATCGAGGGGCATTCATATTACGTGATCTCTGGTAAAAGCCAAACGACAACATCATCCAAACATATCCTTTATCTGCATGGCGGAGGGTATGTCCTCAAGATATCATCACTACATTGGGATTTCATCGCGGATATGGTGGAGAAGGTCGGGTGTACAGTCACAGTTCCGATGTATCCGCTCGCTCCGAAGTATGGACATGCCGATGCTTTCGGAATGTTAGTCCCTCTATATCAAATTGTCGCAGCGAAGACACCTTACGAAGATATCGTGATTATGGGGGATTCTGCAGGGGGTGGAATGAGCTTAGCATTGGCACAACTGCTGAAATTAAAGAATATTCCTCAACCCGGACAAATCATTCTGATCTCACCTGTAATGGATATGACATTCAGCAATCCAGAGATCAAAGCCGTCGAGGCAAAAGATCCCATTGTCGCTGTTCCGGCAGTCCGTGAAATCGCCGAGTGGTATGCGGGGGAAAAAGGTATCCAGCACCACTTAATCAGCCCTATCAATGGGGACTCTGATGGATTAGGAAATATCAGTATATTTATCGGCACCCATGACATTGTGTACCCGGATGTCCGAAAGTTCAGGGAGCTTCTGATGAAGCAGGGAATCGAGTTGAACTATTATGAATACTCCAGAATGTTGCATGTATGGCCGCTGTTCTTTTTTCCTGAATCACATAAAGCCAGAGAAGAGATCTGGAGAATTATTCAGTCCGGCGTTTCTTAAATAAGGTAACTGGAAGTGGGGATAATGACATTCTCCCAAGCAATTCAGAGGCTACAATGCCCAACAAAACCAAGGAAGCACCTGCATACCCTTGCATGGATAACTGTTCACCTGCGAACCAGTAACCAAAGAATGCGGCGAACACCGGTTCCAGCGAGAAGATGAGTCCGGTACGGGTTGCGGTGGTGTATTTCTGGGCGACGGGCTGCAGGATAAAACCACAGGCGCTGCAGAGTATTCCGAGAGCCAGGATCGCTATCCAAGACGGAAGCGACGAAGGAAGTGCAGGGGATTCGAATAGGAATGACAGGATGAGCGCATACCCTCCGGCGAAGCCTAATTGAAGAATACCGATATTCAGGGAATCACAATGTTTAACCGCTCTGCCAGTAACCAGTATCTGTACCGCGTAAAAAACCGCAGACAGGATGCAGAGGAAATCCCCCGGCCGGATTTGCAAAGAATGATTTAAGGTAAGCATTCCGATGCCGGCAATCGCGAGAACAGCGCCAAAGGCTTGAGGCGGGGAGACTTTTTTCTTAAATACGAGCACTTCAAGCAGAGGTACAAATATGACCGTCAAGGCAACCAGGAATCCGGCGTTCGAGGTAGTGGTTGTCTTTAGCCCAAAAGTGATGCAGGTGAATACACCAAGAAGCAGGAAACCCAGCAGGGCGCCATATTTAAGGGTCCTTACATCAATAAGCATCAGACGTTTATGAAAAAGCAGTCCGGCGAGCACGAAAGCAAGTCCGAACCGGAGGGCAATCAGATTGAATTCTCCAAGCGTGTCCAGGCCCATCTTCATGAACATATAAGAGGAACCCCAGAACATCGTTACCATAAGCAGCAGCAGCTCAGCCTTGAGCGGTTTCATGATCATCATCCTTCTTTATTTCAGCTCTGCATAGTATAATATGGAATTATACATAAGTTAACTGAATATTTATCATATGTTACATGAATTATTCTCATGCAATTAAACGGGGTGATGTATCTTTGAGCATTAACAAGTATGAAGTGTTTCTGAAGGTTGTGGAGCTCGGTAGTCTGACCAAAGCTGCAGATGTCCTTGGATTTACGCAATCGGCTGTCAGCCACACCTTGAGTAGTTTGGAAAGCCAGTTCGGCTTCCCCTTGTTAACTCGTAACCGTTCGGGAATTAAGCTGACTGTGAATGGTGAGCAGGTACTTCCTCCGATCCGGGAGATTCTGAAATGGAATGAGTTATTGAAACAAGAGGTGGGCAATATTCACGGTCTGGAAGTAGGGACGATTACGATCGGAACCTTCACTAGCGTCTCTGTACATTGGCTTCCCGGGATGATTAAACAATTCCGCAGTCAATACCCGCATATCCAGTTCAGGCTTATGGAAGGCGATTATCTGGAAATTGAGCAATGGATTGAAGCGGGGGTTATCGATTGCGGTTTTATTTCCTATCCAACCCGGGATAACTTTGAAGTATTCCCACTTAAAAAGGATCGGATGCTGGGGATTGTCTCGGAGGATCATCCGCTTAGCCAAGAACCTTATCTAACTTTCGCCCAGATTGCCGACGAGGATTTCATCATCCCGAAAGAAGGATCTGATTATGACGTCAGAAGGGTACTGGACAGGGCTGGGATTAAACCTAAGGTAAAATTCACAGCCGGTGATGATTATGCCATTATCGCAATGGTGGAGAAAGGGCTGGGCATCAGCATTTTACCGGAACTGGTTATCCAGGGGCAAAATCGTAATGTGGTTGCTCTGGAGCTGGAGGAACGCAGCTTTCGTTCGCTTGGGATTGCAGTACATTCTATGAAATATGCTTCTCCGGCAACGAAACGTTTTGTCCAGGATGTCCAATTATGGATACACGAATAACCAGCGTATCTCTGCTAACCGGAGATACGCTGGTTTTTTGTTCAAATACCCTTTTAGTTAAAAGCCTTTATACTGCGGTTCTTCCTGTTCAATCTGCTGTATACGGCCTTCAACCTGTTGTACGATTTGCTGGGTCTGCTCAGCTGCACTCGTAAACAAATTTTTAGCGTCAGTATTCTGAGTCTCCATTGCGAATTGTTCAAGGCTCGCTTGAGCGCTTTTCAGCGAAGACAGGCAGGTTTTGACTTGAGATGCTACGGTCACGTTCTTCCCTCCCCGCATAGCAAATTCAGAGAATTGCAGCATTATTGTTAACTAAAGAGAACAACGGCAAACAGGTAATACCTTCCAGAACTCATCGGAGTTATTTCTTCTTTTTTGGCAAATAATTAGTTTACGATGCTAGGTCTTACATAGACAAGGAGGTATTAAGCGTGTCAGATTCAGTGGAAGTCATAATAAGAACGCTATTCTCAATCGTTGTACTATTTTTTTTAACCAAACTATTGGGGAAAAGGCAGGTATCACAGCTTTCGTTCTTTGAATATATTACCGGGATCACTATCGGCAGCTTGACTGCATATATATCACTGGATACAGATAAGCAGTGGCATCTCGGAGTGATCGCGCTTGTAGTGTGGGTGGCTGTATCGTTCGGAATTGAATTCCTGCAGATCAAAAGCAAAAAGGCCAGGGATTTCATTGACTTCAAGTCTACTGTATTGATTAAAGACGGCAAAATTCTCGAAGATAATTTAAAAAAAGAACGACTGTCAACCGATGAGCTCCTGGAAGAGCTTCGTAAAAAAGATGTCTTCAAAGTCGCAGAAGTCGAGTTCGCGATTATGGAATCAGATGGAGCCATTAACGTTCTGTTGAAAAAGGAGAATCAGCCGCTTACAGCAAAGGATCTCGGAGTCAAAGTAGCATCAGAGAAGGAGACTTTAGCCGTCATAATGGATGGCAAGATTCTGGATGAACCGCTCGACACCCTTGGTTTAACCCGCTCCTGGTTGCAGGGAGAACTGGAGAAGCAGGGACTGACCACGGAGAATGTTTTTCTGGGTCAAGTCGATTCTTATGGTGAGCTTACAGTCGATTTGTATGCAGATGGTGTCAAGGTTCCGCAGCCGCAGGATAAACCGCAATTGTACGCACTTCTGAAGAAATGTGAAGCCGATTTGGAACAGTTCAGCCTGTCCACGGACAATAAAGAGGCCAAGCAAATGTATGAGCAGTGTTCACAGAAGCTGCAGGCGCTTCTTACGCAATTAAAGCCATATATCCAGAACTAACAGAAATCTACGGTATACCGGAACGGAGATGTAGATCGAGGGGTTGCAATGGCGGGTTGAATTAAATAGCTAAAGGGGCCGTCCCAAGTAGCCATTCATGGCTTATGAGGCAGTCTCTTTTTATTTCCTAAATATACAGCAGCCTGAATTCCAAACATTCACCTTAGTTACGACCTCATCTGAGATGGCAAAATATTAAGCTGAATTAATAAAGTCGGTTCCCTCTGACACCGTATCCTTCACTAAAGGGAATAGCATGGTCAGATCTTGGCATAATAAATCTAATGCTTCAGCCAGAAACTGGAGGTGAGAACGGGTGGATCAAATTCTGGACAATATACATATGCAGCTTGAGAACTGTGAAGACGCAGTCTATCAAACTTTCAGGGTTCATGGCCGGTCTTGTGTTCTTATCTATATTCCTTCAATTGTGGATATCGTAAAACTCGATGATTCTATTGCGCTCCCGATCAAAGAAGAAGCTAATTCGGAGAATGATTGGCCTGGTTTTATGAAACAGGTCGATGGAGGTACCGCATTCTCAATTCCATATGATAAAGTGATGGATTTAGGGCAAGTGGCGAATCTGGTGGTAGCAGGCAATGCTGTGCTGTGTATGGAGGATCAACCTTTTACCTATTATTTTAAAATCACACGATATGAGAAAAGAGCCGTATCGGAATCTCAGAATGAACTTGTAGTTATCGGGCCGCAGGAAGCCTTTATCGAGGATATAGAAACGAATCTTTCCTTGCTGCGCCACAAGATCAAACATCCAGACCTTAAGACCAAGCATTTCAGCATTGGCAAATACACCAAAACCGATGTGTATGTCGTATATATCGAAGGGCTGCCCAAGCCTGGAATTATTGACGAAATCGAGCGTAAGCTTCAGGGGATCTCGATTGACGGGATTCTGGGGATCAGCTATCTGGCCGAATATCTAAATGACCATCTCTACAGTCCCTTTCCAATCTTTCAATATACTGAACGTCCGGATTCTGTGGCAGCATCCCTGCTGGAAGGGAGAGTCGGAATACTCCAGGATGGTACACCAACTGCAATGCTTACACCAGTTACGTTCTTCACATTGTTACAGTCCTCGGAAGATTATTATCAAAGTTTCTACGGGAGCAGCTGGATACGTATGGTAAGGATCTGTTTCTCCATGATATCCATGCTTATGCCAGCGCTTTATGTGGCAATCACCACATTTCATCAACAGATCATTCCGTCCCAGCTGCTGATTACTATTGCATCCGCCCGTGAGAACATCCCTTTCTCCGCATTAACTGAGGCGCTGCTTATGGAGCTCACTTTCGAGGCGTTACGTGAAGCTGGGACGCGTATCCCCAAGCCTGTAGGACAAACTGTGTCTGTAATTGGCGGGATCGTTATCGGACAAGCTGCTGTACAGGCGGGTATCGTGTCCGCACCCATGGTTATCGTCGTATCCATTACCGGAATTGCCTCTTACATCATTCCACATATGGAATTAGGCTTGACCTTCAGACTGCTGCGCTTCGTGCTACTGATCATTGCCGGAAATTTCGGGCTGGTGGGCATTATTTGTGCATTGTTTATGTTATATGGCCATCTGGCACATCTCCGATCATTCGGCACGCCATATTTACAGCCGCTCGCACCGCTTGTGTTCAAGGATTGGAAAGATACGTTTATTCGAGTGCCTACTCAAAATATGAACAAACGTAGCTCTGCCTTCTCAAAAACAAGTGTGAGGAGGAAAAAACCGCGATGAGATTCATTCAAATCGGATTGTTACTAGTAATGTTGCTAAATTTGACGGGTTGCGGGTCTAAAGTAGAGATGGATGAGATGACTTTTATCTATGCGTTATTTGTGGATTCAGGCAAAGAGCCGGGTACGGTTACACTAACGATCAGCACCCCCTTACCTAACCGTTTGATGTCGGGTCAGATGTCAGGCAGCGGAAGTGGTGACGGGAAAGCTTACTCTACGGTAACGAAGACTGCCCCTAGCATCACAGAAGGGTTACGGGCAATTCAAAAAGACTTGACCCGAAGACTCAGTATTTCACATATTAAAGTCATTGTAGTGGGAAAGGATTATGCGAAGCGTGGAATCGGCGATCTGTTTGAATGGTTTAAAAGAGAGCCTGGATTTCCGCTCGGAACCTACGTACTGGCGAGTCCAGGGACGGCTAAGGAAATGACCAAGCTGACCCCAATCTTTGAACAGTTACCTTCGCAGGTCCTGGAAGACTTTGCCGCAGAGAAATACATGCTGGACACTTCAGTCCAGGATTGTCTGATTGCGGATGAGTCTGATTTAGGATTTGCACTCACTTATCTTTCTTATGGCACTAAAACCAAGCAGAACGAACAAAGTCAGAAGGAATATTGGGCGGGGATACAGGGTGCCATGTTGTTTGAGAAGAATAAAATGAAAGCCATTGTGAAGACGCAAGAAGGACAGGCTTTAGCCTGGGCATTAGGGGGTCTCAGACTGCCTAATTATTCTTTGAAGCTAAATGATAATCACCTGAAAGTCGGTGCTATATTCGTTAAGACTGGCTCATCTAAATCGGTCAGATTGTCCGGCAACAAGCCGGTCTTCACGGTTAAAATTAAAGGTAAAGCAAGCATCATCTATTTAGATAATCCGGACAATTTAGATCAGGTGACTTTAAACCGGTTAATCCGTAATGCTCTGCAACAAAAAGTAGATGCCGAGGTATCGGAAGCCATTCAAAGTACTCAGAAGGCAGGGGCGGATATTTTACATCTTGGATTACTTCTGGAATGGAATCATCCGCGAATTTGGAATCAGCTCCGCGATCGTTGGACGGATTATTATACTCAACATGCTAAGATCGACGTTGTGACGGATTTCAATCTTGTCGATTTCGGATCAGAAAAATAAGAGCTAGGAAGGTAGTGAGATGATGCATACTACAAAATGGCAGCTGTTCCGGTTCGCGATTATCTACTTCAGCTCCCAGACCTCTATTTTCCTGATCCCTGTGATCTTGGAAAGCTCTAATTATCAGGGTTGGATTGCACTGATCGCAGGCTGTGGACTGAGCTTGATCATTCTGTACTTCACCATCCGGACGGGTTCATTCAGAGCTGGACAAGCGTGGCTCGAGTTCGGGAAGGAAATGGTTGGCAAGTGGATACACCGATTGGTTGTTATTCTATTGGCTTGGTGTGTGTATTATGTGTCTATCGATATCGAGAATTTCGTGCTCTTTTTCGGCTCGAATTATTTAAGAGGGACACCACCATTATTGATCCAGTGCATGATTGGTTTGGTGATTTTATATTCGGCCTCATTAGGTCTTCCCACGATTATATATATGTGTGACGGCATATTTATGATTTTTTTGGCATCACTCGCTTTAATATTCTATTTATTTATACCTAATGCTAACATGGATATGTTACCGGCATTGATTCATTACCATGACCCCGTGATTGCAGCTAAGGATTCCATTGTTGTCTTGTCATGGTTCGCTGAGTGGGTGGTTTTCCTATTTGTAGCTCCTGATCTTAAAATTGATTTCAAAATTTTCAAAAGATTAGTCTTGGCGGTTGTAGCCATATTTGGTATCGTACTGGTCGGTTGGATTCTGACACTCTTGAATTTCGGTCCTTATTTGGGCGGGGATCTGAAATATCCCTTTCTGGAATTGGTTCGTAGCTCCTCACATAATAATCTGCTGTCCAACATTGATCCGATACTTATTGCATTGTGGTCTTCCTCTATGTTTATTCACAGTGCATTTTTAATACATATAGGAACACGATGTGCGGCCTATGTGCTGAAGAACCGGGGAAGCAAGTACCTCTCGCCTGTACTCACAACAGCTGCGGTCGCAATCGCTTTTCTATATTCGCGGAACGTGGCGATCTACTCCCGGGATGCTTATTCATTTACGATTGTACTGATCTGGATTGGAGTTGGATGCATTCCTGTGTATTACACTTTGTCCGCCTACATTCGTCAACGGGTCTTAAAGAGGAATTGAAAAGTTAACGGGAGCACTTTCTGCTATGATGGAATCCAAAGGATTGCATGAGGAGGAGAAGACGATGGCCCCATATTTACGCGGGCAAATTGCCCGGGCAGCAGGAGTGAACATTGAAACGCTAAGATATTATGAGAAGCATGGG
The DNA here is from genome assembly GCF_042610485.1 of Paenibacillus oryziterrae. Taxonomy (NCBI): domain Bacteria; kingdom Bacillati; phylum Bacillota; class Bacilli; order Caryophanales; family Paenibacillaceae; genus Paenibacillus; species Paenibacillus oryziterrae. The sequence continues at coordinate 349,853 of NZ_JBGJZO010000001.1, forward strand.
CTGCTCCCGGCTCCAAGCAGGACCGATTCCGGTTACCGCCTTTACTCTGAAGAAGCTTTACAGCGGATGGAATTTATACAGAATGCCAAACGCTGCGGATTCACTCTGAAAGAAATTAAGAAGGCGTTGATTAAAGCATGTGACGGGAATATTGGTATTGATGATTTTATTGCAGTGATTGACCGAAAAGTGATCAGCATCGATTTGGAAATCGCTAAAAAAGAGAAGACCAAAGCCATGCTGGCTGATCTGAAAAGGAACCTTCAAGCTGCAGATCGACATCCTGGAGTGCAAGAAGTGCTGCAAGTCTTGAATATGAATGATTAACTTGACGTTGTACTTTACTACAGGGCTTACACTGAGCATATTAAACCTGTAGGAGGGATTTAGGAGATGAAGACAGACCTTGAGCAGCTTGAAAGAATCAAGAGCTTCTTGAAACAGACAGCCACTAAAGAGGTTCAAACGGTAGAGCAGACCCGTAAAACTATGGAAGAAGCGGTGGACCGTCTCCCGAAGCTTCCCGGAGTTCATTTCGAATCGGTTTGGATGGGTCATTGCGGTGGGGAACAAGTATACGTAGGCGAGAATACGGAAGGCAGTACAGAGAAAGGGATTCTCTATTTTCATGGTGGAGGATTTACTACAGGCAGCTCCAGCATTTACCGTGACTTGGCGGCAAGAATCTCGCAGACTAGCGGCATCACTGTAGTAACAGTAGATTATCGGCTGGCTCCTGAGCATACGTATCCTGCTGCGAACGAGGACTGTCTGAACGCATATCGCTGGATGCGGCAACTAGGATATTCTGCTTCTAATCTTGTCCTCGGTGGTGATTCCATTGGGGCAAGTCTAGTACTTATGACACTAATCACCCTACGGGACGCAGGAGAGGAGCTGCCGGCAGGGGCTTTTTTGCTGTCTCCGCATACGGATTTAGTGAATCTGGATGGTGACTCTTATGTTAGCCGGGCGGATCTGGACCCTTCAGGAAGTTTAGCAGGGAACCGAAAGATTCTAGAGGATTATCTGGGAGATTATGCAGCGGAGATTCCTGCGCTCTTATCGCCACTGAGGTTAGGGTTGCGAGGATTGCCGTCTATGTTAATACAAGCAGGAGACCAAGAGGTTCTGCTTAGTGACGCAACGAGATTTACAGAATCTGCACATGCTGCAGGTGTGGAAGTTAAACTGGAAGTGTGGGAGAACATGTGGAGTGTGTTTCAGCTCATGGCCGCACTTCTTCCTGAAGCACGGCAAGCTATCGCGAATATAGGTGCGTTTGTACGGAGTTCACTAAACTTACCGGTTGAAATAACTTACGAAAAGAAATAACGCAGAACCATTAAGGAGAGAATCCCGGCAATAACCGTTCCGAGCAGGCTTCGAGTCTTGATGGCAACGAAGAAAGTAGGGAGGGCGGCCAAAAGTTCAGGAACATTCGAAGTTAAGGACAACTGGCCGTCCCGAATAAATAATTCCTGAGCGATTAATGCGGCCATAACGGATATCGGTACATAGCTCAGCCACCGCATTCCCCATTCGGGGATATTAATCCGGCTGAGAAGCATTAACGGCAGTACCCTTGGAATGAATGTCACCAGGGCTGCACCCATAATAATTAGGACGATCTCCATTCTTATTTCCATTTCTCAATCCCCATTCCAATCGTCGAGGCAATGATGGTCGCAGCTATGACCCCAAAGCTCGGTGATCCCATCATGGATACCAGAACCGCAACAATTGCAGCAATAATCCCGATACACACATCCAGTCTTATTTTCTTGCGGCTGAGCATGGAGAGCACCAGAAGGCCGATAAACATTGCGGGAAGTGCAAAGTCCAGACCTAGCTTCTCCGGATTCAGTATCCACTGTCCTAGGAATGCTCCTGCCAGATTGGCCACAATCCAATTTAAATAGGCAGTAATATTGAGCCCATGCATCCATTGTTCGCTAATCTTATGTTTTCTCGCACTCTCGTTAATCGCTACACCAAACGTCTCATCGGTCAGCAATGATCCGATCAGCATGTTGCGTAACGGGGATAGATGCCGGAAGAAAGGTGATATGGCAGCGCTCAATAGTAAATGTCTTAGGTTAACAAACAGTATCGTTACAACAATACTCGACGCAGTACTTCCGGCAGCTATCATTCCCGCTGCGATAAACTGTGCGGAACCGGCATATAGAATACTCGACATCATCGCGATCTCAGGAATCGAAAGTCCCGCGGTTTTCTCCACAACTCCGGCTGCGAACCCTATGCTTAAATACCCCAGCAGTGTGGGCAGGCAGTCTCTGATTCCTTTAATGAAGCTGTCTTCATTTACCGGGGCTGTGGAGGAGTCAAGATGGGCAGTCTCCAACTTCATTCACTAAGCCTCCTAATACAAAATTATATAAACTATAAATTCATATTGGAGTCCTGTCAATTAGCCAATTGTTAACCAGTTGTTATTTCAATATCTGCTTCCTCCAGCTGCGAATTTCCTGATTCAGAGATGTCAATGCAGGAACCTGGATCTGCTTATCCGATAACTTATATTGATTCTTTAATGTCAAAATCCTCAGGACACTCTCATCAATCCGCGATTCCGGTATTGTGCCATCCTCTACGCTGTGCTGTATTTGCTCTACGACTGCCCGTTCATTATCATACCCGTGAGCTATGAGCAGAATATCGCTTCCTGCCTTAATGGTATCTACTGCAGCAGTACTCAGGCTGTAATGCTTCATAATCGCACCCATAGTTAGGTCATCGGTAATCACCACACCTTTGAAGCCCATTTTAGTGCGGAGAAGATCGCCGATGATAGGTTTGGACAACGAAGCGGGTTTATCCGGATCCAGCTTAGGGAAAAGAATATGGGCAACCATGACGGCTTCAGCCTGTTCACGGACAGCCGCCTGAAAAGGAATCCATTCCAGCTTGGACAGCTGCGCTGGCGTTTTATTAACAACAGGGAGCTCTAGATGCGAGTCGACTCCCGTATCTCCATGACCGGGGAAGTGCTTCACCACAGGTATGACTCCTGCGCTGCGAAGGCCTGTCATTTCCGCAATCCCCATCTTCGTGACCAGAGAAGCCGCGCTTCCGAAAGAACGGTCACCGATGACTGGGTTCTTAGGGTTGCTATTCACATCAAGGACGGGGGCGAAATCCATATTGAACCCGGATAATCTTAGCTCCTTACCTAGTAATTGTCCCATGGTTCGAGCCAAGGAGACTTTTCCGGTGTCACCGACGGCTTTATTTGATGGGATTGCTACAAATTCTTTGGGGAGTCGACTGACTTTACCGCCTTCCTGGTCGACGCTGATGAACAGAGGAGCAGCATTATTAGTATTGCTGTTCTTTAATTGATTAATCAACTTAACCATACCTGGCAGATCCGAGATATTATTGGCGTACAAAATAATACCGCCGACTTTATCTTCAGTGATCATCCTTTTGGCGTTGGCATCAAGTGCTGTTCCCTCAATGCCTACCAGCAGCATCTGGCCTATCTTGTCCTCCAGCGACATTCCGGCAATTGTAGCAGCAATTGAATCCTTAATTGAATCCGTGGCAGGAGGAACAGTAGCTGTCGGTTTGACAGATGAATCTTTAGCCGGAGTGGCTGTAGTACGCGGTGTTGACGTTACGATAGTGGGAGCACTGGATTCAGCCGGAGCAGCAGATGCTTGTCCTGCTTCGCCTGTATTGCTGCCAACACAGCCTGTAACTACGAAAGTACAAAGGATCAACGTGGATATGGAACTGAGAAGAGGGTGTTTAAACATTGCTATGTCATCGTCCTTTCAAATGGATAAGTTGAGCTAGGGAAAAGAATGTTGCATACTGCAAAACAATTATAAAGCACCAACTCTCTTTTGCCGAGTGAACACTTCCGGTCCCCGGCAAAACTGTTTCTCTAGACCCACCCGAGCCTTAACGTGTAGTATGGAACGATACTAAACTTTGGAGGATCTGCTTTGGAAACATACAAAACCATCAAACAGGGTGAGAGGGGCGCCTGGCTCAGTATCATCGCTTATATCATCCTGTCCGCAATCAAGCTGGCCGCAGGAACCATTTCAGGATCCCAGGCTTTATTCGCGGATGGACTAAATAACAGCACAGATATTGTGGCTTCCATTGCAGTGCTAGCCGGCTTAAAGATCTCCCGGAAGCCACCTGATTCGAATCATGGCTACGGACATTTCAGAGCGGAGACCGTAGCCTCTCTTGTGGCTTCCCTGATTATGATTATTGTCGGATTTCAGGTCTTATATCAAGGTATTAATAAATTTGCACAGCCTTCTCATGTAGCGCCGGATCTCTACGCCGCCTGGACTGCTGCAGGCTGTGCGATAATTATGTATCTGGTGTACCTGTATAACCGCAAGCTTGCCGGCCAGATTAATAGTAGTGCGATGCATGCCGTAGCGCAGGATAACCGTTCAGATGCCATGGTCAGCATAGGCGCTTTTATCGGAATTATGGGCTCCCAGTTCGGTATTCCTTGGCTTGATCCCCTGACCGCAACTGTAGTTGGCTTACTGATTTGCAAAACAGCTTGGGATATATTCCGCAAGGCTACCCATGATCTCACAGACGGCTTTGACGCTGATAAGCTTGAAGAGATGAAGAATACGGTTGCCGAAGTCGATGGTGTACAATCCATTAAAGATATTAAAGCCCGAATCCATGGCAACATTGTACTTGTTGATACTACAGTACTTGTAGATCCTTCACTCAACGTGGTCCAAAGCCACGACATCACTGAAGAAATTGAAGAGCAGCTGATGAAGCAGCATCAGGTCTCCAATGTTCATGTTCATATTGAGCCTCTGTAGTTTATTGAATGGTGGAGGTTAGTTAATCCTAGCTGTAGGAGAATGGTGGTGCCAGGGCACTTCCGTACTCCTACAGTTTTTTTCTTGTAGGCATTAAATATCCGTCAACTCTCGAGAGGAGCGAAGTAGAATAATGTCGTGTGATGTAATTAACTGTTATTTTTTATACAAAAGCTGAAAATAAAGTGAACGATTAGATATGAAAAATTTGGATGAGAGTATGGTGAGCGTATGATTTCGTGGAAAGATTCGTACAACATTGGAGTAGAGACAATCGATTGTCAGCATCGTCAGCTCTTAGTTAGACTGAACGACTTCTTTGAGGCCTGCACCAACCAGCAGGGCAAGGAAAAGATTGATGAAACACTTAAATTTCTGAAGGAGTACACCATTGAGCATTTCGGCAGTGAAGAGCAGTTGATGAAGGACATTGACTTCCCCGAACTCAAGGAGCATCAGGAGACTCATGCCGAGTTTGTGAAGACAGTCCTGGAACTGGAAGAAGCCATCAATACCAAAGGCGTATCCATTCTTTCTACCATTAAGCTGAACCGTACATTAACGGACTGGCTGTTAAATCACATTAATAAATGCGACCAGTTGATCGGCGATTGCATTGCTAAGCGGAATGCCAGCGCGTAAGAGCCAGCATTCTTCTCAAATAAATATTCCTAAGCTGCCTTAGAGTTCTCTGGGCAGCTTTTTGTTTGGTCAATATGTTAAAAATCAAGATAAAATAATACTTGACCGATCGTTCAAAAAACTTTATATTGATACTCATATTAGATTCGAGAACGTCCATTCTCGAATTACAGACAGGAGTGGGAAGATGGAGCAGGTAGTGAAAAGAGGGAGAATATATTATGGATGGTTCGTAGTTGCCATCGTGTTCCTGGTGCTCTTGGTGGCAGCAGGTATCAGTTCAATACCCGGAGTATTGATGCTTAAGTTTGAACAAGAGTTCGGCTGGAGCCGTGCATCCATTTCAGGCGCCATGTCCATAAGAATATTCCTGTATGGTTTAATGGGGCCGTTCTCGGCATCCCTAATGGCACGTTTCGGCATCCGTAGAATCATGCTGATCTCCATGATCATGTTAATCGCAAGCTTGGCATTGACGCCATTTATGACTCAAATCTGGCATTTCCTTGTGTTATGGGGTGTCCTGATGGGACTGGGCTCAGGTTCACTGGCGAACGTGCTTGGTGTAACTGTAGCGAACCGCTGGTTCGTGAAACAGAAGGGACTTGTGGTGGGGCTCCTTACTGCCAGCGCAGCAACAGGGCAACTATTATTCCTGCCGCTGATTGCAAAGATCACAGTGGTTTTCGGCTGGAAATATGCGATTTACACGACAATTCTTGTATTACTGATCCTGATACCGGTTGTGGCTATTTGGATGAGAAATCATCCATTTGATAAAGGAGTTGCTGCCCTAGGTGAGAGTGAAGTAATGCCACCTAAAGCTTTTACCGGTAATCTCTTTCTGGAGCCGCTGCGGGTTCTGGGCCGAGCAATGAAGAACGGTACCTTCTGGCTGCTGGCAGGAACCTTCTTTCTCTGCGGATTCTCTACAAACGGTTTGATCGGAACTCATCTGATTCCCGCCTGCGGGGACTTCAATATTCCGCTCGTTACAGCAGCAGGTTTTCTTGCGTTAATGGGAATGTTCGATATGGTGGGCACTACCATGTCCGGCTGGTTATCCGACCGGTTTGACAGCAGATGGTTATTATTTTGGTATTACAGCCTGCGTGGTCTTTCGCTGATCTTCTTACCTTATGCGCTGAGCGGCGGATATACGATGATGCTGATTTTCACTGTATTTTACGGATTGGACTGGATTGCCACAGTTCCGCCTACGGTGAAAATAACTTCTGATATCTTTGGCAAAGAGCAGGCAGGTATGGTGTTCGGCTGGGTTGTTGTCGCGCATCAGATTGGTGCATCAACCGCTGCCTATGGAATGGGGTTAATGAGGGAATGGATGGGAAGCTACAGCGTCCCATTTGTAACGGCAGGTTTCCTTTGTTTCTTCGCATCGCTGATGGCTGTCCGCATTGTCAAAACCGTAAAAACTTCCCGTGCCTTAAATGCTTAATCTAAGCCTAAGTACGCAGGATTTACACGAACCGTCCAGCTCATTAGTGGGCGATTTTTGCTATGAATTCATAGATTTGCATATTGGATTTTATCCGGAGATAATAAGTTTAGAATATGCTAACAACAGGCATAGAGATGCAAATGGAAAAGAGGAGAGACTATGAATAAATCACGCATGCTGGTTATGGGAACCGTGATGGTTTCCGTTCTGCTTTTATTCAATTATTACATTGGGTTTCATGTATGGGAGCTGTTACTGGAATGGTCGCCGGGTATGCCTGCAGCCGGGTTCTGGACGGTGTTCTTGATCGTTGCCTTTGCCTACGTGATTGGCCGAATTCCATTACCGAAGCCTTTGAAACCAGTGGGAAGATTGTTCAAGGTAATTGGCTCTTATTATTTGGCTTTCATGGAATTTGCCTTGATTATCCTACCACTAACAGATTTGCTCTACTGGGGTATGCGGCTTGCCGGGGCATCCATGGATCACTTTGTAACTGAAGCCGGAGCAACACTGCTTATTCTGCTTGCTATTTTCTTCCTTTGGGGTTCGCGTAATGCCTGGAGCGTAGTGGTTCGTTCTCATACCTTGTCCATCGATAAATCAATAGGAACAAGCACACCTCTCACCGTTGCCGTGGCATCCGATCTGCATTTGGGGAATATCGTGGGCAACCGTCATTTACAACGCATGGTTAATCGTATTAATGAAATGAATCCGGATATTATCTTGCTGGCTGGTGATGTGCTGGACGACAGCATCGAGCCCTTCATCCGTAATGATATGAGTAAAACACTGCAGCAGCTTAAGGCGAGACATGGTGTATATGCCGTACTTGGCAATCATGAATATTACGGCGGTTCGATCCAGGAATATACAGAGGTTATGGAAAGCATTGGGATTCAAGTCCTACAGGATGAAGTCGTCCAGACAGCAGGCGTTTACATTGTTGGAAGAAAAGACAAAACAGCCGAGTCCATGGAGGCGGCGGGCCGGATCAGCGTACCTGATCTACTGGAGAATCTTGATCATTCCCGTCCGGTAATCATGATGGACCATCAGCCTACCGGCTTCGACATTGCTGCAAAGGCTGGGGTGGACATTCTTTTGTCGGGTCATACGCATCGTGGACAGATTGCTCCAAATCATTGGATCACCAAACGACTGTTTGAACTGGATTGGGGATATTTACTGAAAGATAAACTTCATGTCGTTGTTTCATCCGGGTTCGGAACATGGGGACCACCCATTCGCCTTGCCAGCCGTTCGGAGATTATCAAGCTTGAAGTTATGCTGGAGGGCAGCAAGAAGTATAACGAAGAGTTGGTTACAAGTAAAACCGTATTAGTTTGACAATAGCTTATTAATCGTTTATTTTAAAACTAGTTAATAGCTTAACTATATTATTGTTAGATTGAGGCTGAGTGATGGATAATTTGCAGCAATACCTGCTGGAACAACCATTAACCGCAAGGGCATTCTTCGGTCTGGTGGAAGCTACGGCTGAACTGGTAGGTGTATCTGAGAAGTACTGGCAGGCTAAAGGACTGAATGGTGCCAGAATACGAATTCTCGTAGAAATTGCCAAGGCGGGAGGAAGAATGCTTCCTTCTGAGCTTGCCCGGACTATAGGCGTTACCAAAGCCAATATTACACTTTTACTTACTCCTCTGGAGAAAGACGGATTTATCTCCCGGAACGCCGACGGGGAAGACGGACGGAAGAGCGTGATATCAATCACCGGACATGGGCGTCAGTTGTTGATAGACCATATTCCGGGTAACCGGCAGGTCATTGCGGAGCATATGGGCGGACTTTCCGAAGCTGATATGGAGCAGTTGATTTCTTTATTGCAGAAGCTGATAAAACCGGCACGGTGAGTGCCCAGCTTCTGCATTTTTTTAGGAATATGGTTAAGCGCTAAACTATAATGATGAATGGAAAGGATTGAATTCTATGTCGATCTTAATCACAGGGGCAAGCGGGAAGCTTGGGAAGCTAGTTATTCATGAGTTAAAGCTTTTAGCTCCATCGCAGAGAATTGTCGCTTTGGTTCGCAAGCCTGGAGAAGCCGCTGATGCGTTGGCTGCGCAGGGCATTGAAGTACGCTATGGAGATTATGATCTGCCGGAGACGCTGGAGTCTGCTTGTGCAGGGGTGACTAAATTACTGTTAATCTCCAGCTCCCACTCCGATAATGACACAAGAATCGCTCAGCATGAAAGAGTGATCTCAACAGCGATAGAGGCAGGAGTTCAGCATTTGCTGTATACAAGCTTTGCATTCCCGGCGAAGGGACCTATTCCACCCGGACATGTTCATCTGCTAACGGAAGAAGCTATCCGGAATTCGGGTATCCCTTATACCATTCTGCGTAACTCTTTATATACGGATTTCGTCGGAGCATTAAATCTTCCGAAAGCAGTAGAAAGTGGAGAACTGGTAACCTATCCGGGGGATTGGGCTTTTAACTCTGTGATTCGTGAAGATCTTGCTGCCGCAACCGCGGCTGTGCTGGTTTCAGAAGGCCATATAGATAAAATTTATGAGCTTACTGCACCCCAAACCTGGGACTTTGAAGAATTATGCTCTGTCCTCTCAGAGCTCACAGGACAATCCATTCGGCATAGGCAGGATGAAGAGGCGAAGAGCTGGCTTTACGGATTCCTGGGCAGCATCAATACTTCAGCCGTTTCCTCAGACCTTGAAATGTTGATGAAACGGCAGGTTACCCCACTTAAAGCCAGCATCCGGCATTTTCTCCTCGAGTCCGGCAACAATTAATCCCTGGCTCCGGCATACAGCATTCTTGCGAGACGGCCCGGCTCGGTCTTAACAGTGGTCATATGGTCACCAGCCCCTTGGATAAAACGGTACATTCCCAGTCGGTTAGCCATATGTGGAAACCATCCATAGTCTTGACTTCCATGCGGCAGCGCGGAATCCTCGGTCAGATGCACATAACTCTTAGGAATGTCCAAAGTGAAGTACTTCTTGAGATTCAGTTTCTCGAACAACGGTTTGGCGGGCTCGGGAGAAATTCTATTGTATAAACATTTGACGGTCTCGAGACTCCCCAGGTTGGCGAAGTTCTCCCGGAATAAGGGGAAAGGCAGCATAACCGTATCATCCTTTGAGCTTTTTCTTAGCTGCTGAAAGGCTTCTCTGGTAGGGAGCGGCAGCTCATCCGCCAGGCTTTGACCGTCATTCAGCACGAAGGCGTTTAGAAAGACAAGCCGTTTGATCCGCTCGGGAATCAGTTCGGCTACTTTTTGAATTACCGTCCCCCCGAAGCTGTGGCCTACAAGGATAATATTCCTTAAATCATTGTTACGGATAAAGTGAGTGACTGATCCTGAGATCATGGCATGAGTTACATTCTTATTGCGGTCCGTTCCATGCCCGGGATACTCAGGGGCATATACCATATGACCCATGTTCTGAAGTTCGGCTGCGATGCCGTTCCAGAAAGTGCAGTCTGCCCACGAACCATGAACCAATACAAATGTAAGCGGCTGTGGCTGATCGGGGTGGCTGTTCTCCATTTCAGAGGCCCAGGGGGATGGTGCAAGCCATAAGTGATCGGGGTACATTCGGCCGAATGGATTTATGGATGATGCGGTAAAGTAATGGTGGCTTGGAGTATACGCCCACGTACGGACCTGATGGCGGTCTCCGGATTCCTGTTCATTATTCTGCATGATATAATTCCTCTCAATTCTCAGATCATTCAGCATATGCCTATTTTTTATGGAAGGTTAATTGACCGGACAGACAAATCCGGCTATATTAAAAGAAGTTGAGATGGCGATGGAGTTCGCCATAACCGCCGGTAACGGCTGATGACTCCTACCAGCGATTATTCTGCTGGTAGGAGTCTGTTTTTTTAACGGGAAGGTTATTATACGTCTGAGGAGATTTGAATACATATGCAAATGTTAAGAAGCGGTTTATCTTTATCGAAAGCCTTTATCAAGTGGATTCTGCTCGGAAGCGGGGTAGGTATCCTATCCGGAACGGCTTCAGCGTTCTTTCTGATCAGCCTGGAATACGTAACTGGAGTTCGGATGGATCATCCTTGGCTGCTGTATCTGCTGCCTGCCGGTGGAGCATTAGTAAGTTATTTATACCTTAAATTCGGAAAGAACAGCTCCAAAGGCAACAATCTGATTCTGGAGCAGATCAATGACGGTAATGAGACCATACCTCTGCGTATGGCGCCGCTTGTTCTGTTCGGCACACTTGTGACGCATCTGTTTGGCGGTTCGGCAGGCCGGGAAGGGACTGCGGTCCAGATGGGTGGAAGTCTGGCAGAAGCTTTCGGCAAGCTACTCAAGGTGAGTCCGACAGACCGGAGAATTCTGTTGATCTGCGGTATAAGCGGCGGCTTTGGATCGATCTTTGGGACCCCGCTAGCTGGAACGGTTTTCGGCCTCGAAGTGCTGGCAATTGGCTTGATTAGTCATGAAGCGTTACTGCCGGCTTTTGTCGCCAGCTTCGTGGGTCATCTGGTAACAACCTCGTTCTGGGGAGTGTCCCACATTCACTATAATGCGGGTCTTGTACCGGACCTTTCTGCCATCGTACTGCTTAAAGTTATCGTGGCTTCTATTCTCTTTGGGTGGACAGGCATGCTGTTTGGTGAGTTAACGCACGCCCTGAAGAAGGGATACACTTATCTGTTTAAGAACCCGGTGATCAAGAGCGCCATCGGCGGTGTTGTTGTCATCGGTCTGGTTATGGTGCTTGGTACCCGGGATTACCTGGGACTTGGCATTCCCTTGATCCAGGATTCGTTCAGCACCATCGTATCTCCTTTTGCTTTTCTGTGGAAACTGATCTTCACTTCACTTACGCTGGGTGCTGGCTTCCAGGGCGGTGAGGTGACTCCGCTGTTCGCGATCGGGGCGACACTCGGCAACTCTTTGTCCGGCTTCCTGCATTTATATGCTCCGTTTCTGGCTTCCTTAGGCTTTATTGCGGTATTTTGCGGAGCGACGAATACACCGATCGCCTGCTTTCTGATGGGCATCGAATTATTCGGATCGGGTGGAGCAATCTATATGTTCATCGCCTGTCTAGTCAGTTACCTGTTCTCCGGCCATACGGGCATTTATACCTCTCAGCAAATCGGAATCTCTAAGACTCACGATATCCGTGTTCTAAAGGGGACAACCTTAGGTGCCTTTAAGCTGGGGAGGAACAAAAGAAACGGGAGTGAGCAGAAATGAAGACCTTGCTGATCGCTGATGATGATGTTCATATCCGCACCCTGCTGAAGCATGTGCTTACAAGAGAGGGCTACTTTATCCTTGAAGCCGGAAATGGACGAGAGGCTTTGGAGAAAATGAAAGAAAATACGGTAGATTTAGCTGTTGTCGATATAATGATGCCTTATGTGGACGGACTTGAGGTCTGTCAGTATATCCGTGAAACGTATGACATTCCGATAATATTACTAACCGCTCTTCAGCAGCTTAGTGATAAAGAACAAGGATATATGCGCGGTACGGATGATTATGTGACCAAACCTTTTGAACCGGAGGAGCTGATCTACCGGATTAAAGCGCTATTTCGCCGTTATTCCGTCGCATCTAGTGATAAGCTACGCCTGAACCGGCTGATCATCGACCGTAAAAATTATGAGATTACCGATGGTGATAATATGCTGCTGCTGCCTGTGAAGGAATTTGAGCTTTTAGCCCAGCTGGCGCAGTATCCGGGAAGACTGTTCTCCCGTAGCGAGCTGATTGAACTGGTCTGGGGTGCGGATTATGAGGGGGATGAGCGGACGGTGGATGTGCATATCAAACGGCTCCGGCAAAGATTTGCCGATTATCAGGATAATTTTATCATCCGGACGGTCCGCGGGATTGGCTATAAGGTGGAGTTGAGCACCCCATGAAGCACCCTATGAAGTCACTATACGTACGAATGTGCTTTGTCTTTTGTTCAGTTATTGTATTTAGCGGATTGTTCGCATTTCTGGGTTCGAACTTCTATTATCAGATTAAAGTCAAACCACAAAATGATGCCAAGCTCACCGGAATGGCATTGCAGCTTCAAGAATTCAGTAAGAGTTATCCGGAGACGACAGATGATTATCTGTCCAGCTCAGCGGCTTTGGGGTACAAGTTGTATGTCACCGATGGGCAAGGGGATGAACGGTATTATGGTACACCATTCCGGGAGAAGAATCTGGATTCAGACGTCATCCGCAATGTACTTCAAGGCGAGGTTTATCACGGCGTTGCCGAGTTCCCGCGCCAGTTATTTGTCACCGGATTTTTTGACAATGAACTGCGTAACTCGATTGGAGTATCCATAGTTATGAATAACCGGACCTATGCCTTATTTCTGCGTCCGGATGCTGAAGTACAGTTTGGGGAGCTCCGTATCTTTTTCGCGATGATTCTTGGGTTGTCCTTATTGTTCAGTCTTTGGTTCGTCATGGTCAGTGTGCTGCATGTGGTTAAACCGATTACCCGGCTTACCGCTGCAACGAAGAGCATCTCCAAAGGCAGATATGATATTAAACTGAACACACGCAGGAAGGACGAGATCGGCCAACTGGCTTCGCATTTTATGATCATGAGCCGGGAGCTGGAGCAGACTAACCGGGCAAGAGCGGAATTTGTCGCCAATGTCTCTCATGAAATTGAATCTCCGCTTACTTCAATCCAGGGGTTCGCCCATTCATTAAAGAATCCCGGCCTGGCGGATGAAGAGAGAGATCAATATCTTTCGATTATTGAGGAGGAGAGCCGCCGTTTATCCCTGCTGAGCAAGCAGCTACTCACGTTGTCTTCACTGGACCATGAGGGTAAATTACTCCAGATCACTTCTTTTGATCTACGCACACAGCTGCGTCAGGTAGCGCAGATTATGGAATGGAAGCTGGCAGGCAAGCAGCTTTCATTGCGTCTCAATGTGCCGGAGATTAGCCTGCGCGGAGATGTGAATCTGCTGCATCAGGTATGGATGAATCTGGTGTCCAATGCGGTAAAATACACTGCTGAAGGCGGAGAGGTCACGGTAAGTGCGAATATGGAGGGTGCGAACTGTATTATCCGTGTATCGGATACTGGAGAAGGCATTTCACCGGAGGATCTGCCGCGAATCTTTGACCGCTTCTACAGAGCAGACCGGGCGCGGACAAGGGATACCCATAGCACGGGCCTTGGTTTGTCTATTGCGTTTAAAATAGTCACGGCACACGAGGGAACGCTTGAAGTGGAGAGTGAACTCGGTAAAGGGACAACTTTTACAGTCACTCTGCCGGGTTTGTAATTCATTATTCATACTCCGTTCATTTAAGTCTTCTAAACTGTCCATATACAGATTAGAAGGAGTGGTAGTATGTTTTTAGCTTTAAGGGAAATCCGGCATTCGAGGGCCAGATACGCGCTGATTATGGTCATTATGCTGCTGGTTTCCTTTTTGGTGCTGTTCGTCACCGGTCTGGCGAGAGGTCTGGCCTATGCGAATATATCAGCGGTCCAGAATATGCCTGCGAATTATTTTGTCGTTCAAGGGGATGCCGATCAGACCTTCCGGCGCTCACAATTGACAGATGCCGACTTACAGCAGGTACGCTCGGTCGTGGGTGAAGAGAATGCGGCTTCGCTCGGGATTCAGATGAGTACCATAATAGCTAGTGATACCGATGTGAAGACGGATATTACCTTTTTCGCGATAGATATGAAGGGGCTTCTGGCTCCAGAGGTTGCCGAGGGAAAGAGGCTTGAGAGTGACCAATCCGGTGGTGTGCTGATCGACCGCAAGCTGGAGCAAGAGGGAATCTCAGTGGGCAGTACAATTGTTGACCAGACAACCGGAATGAGCTGGATGGTTACGGGGGTTGTAGAGGATAGTTCATACAGCCATACACCTGTAGTCTATATGAATACGCTGGACTGGAAGCAGATGAAGCAAGGTGCTGTCGTGAATAATGCTGGAGATTCTGGTGCACCATCAGCCTCTTTTAACGTTATCGCCATCCATGCTTCGAACAGCCAGACCGCAGCAATTGAAGCGGCTTCTAGTAATGTAGAGGTCATCACCCAGAAACAGGCGATTTCCAGCATTCCCGGCTATTCCGCTGAGCAGAATTCGCTGATGATGATGATTGTCTTCCTGTTCGTCATTGCTGCGTTTGTACTTGCAGTCTTCTTCTATGTGATTACGATTCAAAAAACAAGCCAATTCGGCATCTTAAAAGCTATGGGAACAAAAATGTCTTACTTAGCCTGGAGCGTCGTTGGCCAGGTCATGATTTTATCGATAGCCAGTCTGTCGATCAGTCTGCTGCTCACGTTTGGCATGAATATGTCGCTTCCGGATGAAATGCCGTTTCAACTGGAGCCTTCGACCATTCTCATAACAAGTGTGTTGTTTATTGCGATGTCCTTGCTGGGTTCTTTGATATCAGTGGCAAGAGTTGCGAAAATTGATGCTTTGGAAGCGATTGGGAGGACTGGCGCATGAGTGCGAAGTTAATGATGAAGCAAGTGACCAAAACCTATGGTGACGGGGACACAACCTTATCCGTATTGAATAAACTCGATCTTCAGGTCAATGAAGGCGAATTCGTCGCCATTCTGGGGCCGTCTGGATCTGGCAAAAGCACCTTCTTGTCTGCAGCCGGAGCTCTGCTTACACCGACAAGCGGTGAAATCTTTATCGATGGAGAATCATTGGCGGATAAAGATAAAGCTGAATTAACCACACTCCGTCTGCACAAGATCGGCTTTATGTTCCAGAGCGCACAGCTGCTGCCATATCTGAAAGTAGAAGAACAACTTCTCTATGTCGCCAGACTGGCTAAGCTGGATATGAAGGAAGCGAAAGCACGTGCGGCAGATTTACTGAAACGGCTCGATATATGGGAACGCCGCAACCATTATCCGGAGCAGCTGTCCGGTGGCGAGAAGCAGCGTGTGGCCATTGCCAGAGCCTGGATGAACAAACCGGCTATCCTGTTCGCAGATGAACCTACAGCGAGTCTGGATTTCAAACGGGGGCAGGAAGTCGTTAGAATGATCGCAGATGAAGTTCGCAATGAAGGCAAGGCTGCGGTGATGGTTACCCATGACGAGCGGATGCTGGAGTGGTGTGACCGGGTGCTGCTATTGCAGGACGGTATATTGGTCGAAAGATAATTGGATTAGTGGAAATGAATACACCCTTTGGAGCGAGTGAGTTCCAGAGGGTGTTTTTTTATGGATTTGAGAAATAGGGATAGGTTAAGTAAGCTTTGTTCGTGAAGTTAGGTTATCTCGTACTGTTTCGGTAAGCGGATGGAGAAAGTCCGGTTAGCTTCTTAAAATATTTAGAAAAATGGGCGAGTTCCATCCCTACCTGCTCCGATAACGCCGAAATGCTGAGGTCGGAGGTGGACAGCAGACGCTTGGCATATTCCATGCGCTTCACCTGGACATAGTGCATCGGCGGAACACCCATGAATTTCTTGAAATAAGGGATAAAATAATTCGGATGTAGATGAACCAGCTCCGCAAGCTCTTCAACTTCCAAGGGCCTATTTAGCCGTTCATCAATATAGTTAAGCACGTTAGCAAGTTTACCCTGGTCGCTGGTTTGGATAAATTCCTGCATGAAATTGGCGTGCCCTCCGGCTTCCAGGCAAGTAGCTAGCAGGCTTAATAGAGATGACTGGATTCGCAATGTCGACAGCACGTCTCCAATCTGAAACTGCCGGATCAGATCCGTGAACACCGTCCGCGCCAGATCCGGGTCCGGGGCATCACTCAAATACAGCTTAGACGAGTGGAACAGCGGCCATTCCCCGATCCGGGCGTCAAAATGGCAGAAATAACGGGTATATGGATTCTCGGCAGAGGTAAATGTAGTCTGTGTTGATCTGGCAGGCATAATCATCAGTTGCCCCGGTTTGGGATAATACGTAACCCCATTAATTATTACCTTGCCTTCACCCTGGTCAATGAAATACAGACGGTTAAAGGAAGGTGTCTCATTGCTGCGGTTCCAGCCCGGGAAGGTACGGGTGAGCTGGGCATAAGTGACCGTCATTGTAAGATTCTCCAGCAGGCGTCCCGGAATATTGGGCGGCTCTTTCATCCTCTCATTCCCTTCTTTTAAAGTGATAACTCTATTATACCGCTTTCATTTAACTAATACATCTTATTTAATGACAAAAGATTCTTAGTTCCAGTCATGTTCACTTTCCCCGATTACGTATATTCTCAATACAAAGGCAGTCACATTAAGAATTGGGAAGTGATCCGCGAGTGCAGAACGTTCGATACGGCATCATTGGAATAGGTAATATGGGCAGGAGCCATGCAATAAGTTTGGTTGAAAATATCAAAGGGGCGACACTTGCAGCAGTATGCGATGTGAACGAGGAATGCCTCAAATGGGCAGATGAGCATCTTCCGGAGCAGGTCCAGAAGTTCAACTCTCCAGAGGAATTATTCGCTGCAAAAGCTGTAGATGCTGTACTCATCTCTACTCCGCATTATGACCATCCAACTCTAGCGATAGAAGCTTTCAAATATGGCTATCATGTACTGATCGAGAAGCCTGCCGGGGTGTACACCAAAGCTGTGCAGGAGATGAACGATGCGGCGGCTGTTTCGGGCCGTAAATTTGGCATCATGTATAACCAGAGAACGAATCCGCTATATCAGAAATTGAGGGAACTGATTCAGTCCGGAGAACTTGGTGAAATCCGCCGTACCAACTGGATTATTACGAATTGGTATCGATCACAGAGCTATTATAATTCAGGCGGCTGGCGGGCAACCTGGGCCGGTGAAGGCGGCGGAGTACTGCTTAACCAGGACCCGCATCAGCTGGACTTGTGGCAATGGACAACAGGGCTTATGCCAAAGAGGATACGTGCCTTCTGCCATTTCGGCAAATACCGGGATATCGAAGTCGAAGATGATGTGACTGCTTATGTAGAATACGAGAATGGCGCGACTGGATTATTTGTAACCACAACAGGGGAAGCACCGGGCACGAACCGGTTTGAAATCAGCGGGGATAACGGGAAAATCGTGGTAGAGGACGGGAGTTTAACCTTTTGGCGGTTGCGGACACCTGAGCCGAAGTTCAATGCGGAGTTCACCGGAGGATTCGGCGCGCCGGAGTGCTGGAAATGCGAGATTCCGGTAGTTAAGGGCGAAGGAGAACAGCATCAAGGGATTCTGCGTAATTTCACAAATGCTATTCTGCATGATGAACCTCTGCTTGCCCCTGGTGAAGAAGGAATTCGTGGTCTAACTTTATCGAATGCGATGTATCTCTCTTCTTGGACCGATAATTGGGTGGAGCTGCCGATCGATTCGGAACTGTTCTATACGAAATTAAGTGAGAAGATCCAAACCTCCAGTTACCAGAAGAGAATAGTTGAGAGCCGTACTTTGAATGTTACGGGGACCCATTAAGAATCACTTCATTTACTTGTCACTAATTCTACTCAGGAGATGATCATCTATGCAGGCCTCTCAAATTGCTGCACAAATGTATACGTTCAGAGATTACACCAAAACCGCTGCAGATCTGAAATTGACCTTTCAAAAGCTGGCAAAAATCGGATATACGGCTGTACAAATTTCCGCAATTGGTCCTATCGATCCCAAAGTTGTCAAGGAGTATGCCGATGAATACGGCCTTCGTATCTGTGCTACGCATGTGCCATGGACTAGATTAATCGGGGATTTAGACAGCCTTGCGAAAGAGCACCAGCTTTGGAATTGTCCTTATATCGGGCTTGGCGGGCTGCCGGACTCCTATCGGACGAATCAGGAAGGATACCGCAACTTCGTAAGACAGGCTTCTACGATTGCAAAATGGCTGAAAGAAAATTACGGGCTGCAGTTTGTTTATCATAATCATGACTTTGAATTTGAGCGTCTCGACGGGGTAACAGGCATGGATATCCTGCTTAATGAGACCGATCCTGCCACTTTCGGATTTGAGCTTGACTTATATTGGCTCCAGGCTGCTGGAGCTGACCCCATCGAATGGATTCGTAAAGTGCGGGGACGGATGCAGGTCGTACACCTGAAGGATATGGCTATTGTGAACCGGATTCCGGTATTTGCCGAGATTGGTGAAGGGAATATGAACTACAGCGGCATCATCGATGCCTGCCGGGAGAACGGCGTGGAGTGGTATGTCGTCGAACAGGATGAATGCCGCCGGGATCCTTTTGAAAGTGTAGCCATAAGTTTGAAGTATCTGCAGCAAAAAGTAGCGGTTACGCGATGAGTCGAAGTGACGGCATGAACTATGCACCCAAACACAAGACTTTGCCTGTGGTACAGGCTGGAGAATTTGTGTTTGCAGCCATGGCCCTGGAACACGGACACATTTATGGAATGTGTAATGGGTTAACCGAGGCTGGAGCTACGTTGAAATGGGTATATGACCCGGATCCGGTGAAGGTTAAAGCATTTATAGAAACATATCCCGGAGTCATGGCTGCCCGGTCTGTTGAAGAAATATTGAATGACCCGGAAGTACGCCTGGTAGCAGCAGCGGCCATACCATCAGAACGCGGACCACTTGGCTTGAAAGTTATGGCTAGCGGGAAGGATTATTTCACAGATAAGACCCCTTTTACTACACTCCAGCAGCTGGAGGACGCCCGTCTGCAGACCATCCATACGGGGCAAAAGTACATGGTCTATTTCAGTGAAAGGCTGCATTCGGAAAGCGCGGTGTATGCCGGACGACTGATCCAGGAAGGGCGAATCGGACGCGTATTGCAAGTGCTTGGAACAGGACCCCACCGCTTGAATGCACCCAGCCGCCCGGATTGGTTCTTCCAGCGGCAGAAATACGGCGGGATTCTCTGTGATATCGGGAGTCACCAGATCGAGCAGTTTCTATTCTATGCCGGTTGTAAAAGAGCGACCGTACTTCACAGTAAGGTTGCGAACTATAATAACAACGAATATCCAGAGCTTGAAGATTTCGGAGATGCTACGCTTCTCGGTGATAATGGGGCAACCCAATACTTCCGTGTAGATTGGTTCACGCCGGAAGGACTCGGAACATGGGGAGACGGACGGACCGTGATTCTTGGTACTGAGGGGTACATCGAGCTGCGGAAGTATATCGATATTGGCCGCTCGAACACGTCAGATCATGTGTACTGGGTCGACCGGCAAGGTGAGCATTATGAGCAGGTGGCCGGGACCGTCGGGTTTCCATTCTTCGGTGAGCTTATTCTGGACTGCCTGAATCGAACAGAGATTGCAATGACACAGGATCATGTATTTATGGCTGCGGAATTGTGCCTGAAAGCACAGAATCAGGCGATGAACCTTACACCTGATATTCTAAGATAACGCGCGGGGTTCGCGCAGAAAGAAGAATGAATTGTGCCAATCACGAACGAACGGGGTGTGGCGATTATTGGATGTGGAGCCATTTTCCCTCTGCATGCCCAAGCGGTCTCGGAAATAGAAGGTGCGCGCCTTCTTGAAGTTGTCGATTTGGATGCAGCGAAGGCAGAGCATTGGGCTGATGAGTACGGCTGCTCCTGGAGCAGCGATTACCGCACCCTTTTGAACAGAACAGATATTCATCTCGTACATTTGTGTACTCCCCATTACCTTCATGCCGATATGGCAGCAGATTTCCTGCAAGCGGGCAAGCATGTCCTCACAGAGAAGCCGATCGCATCGGAAATGGGTGCGGCAGAGCGGATGATTGATGCTGCTCAGCAGAGTGCATGTCAGCTTGGAGTCGTATTCCAGAACCGTTATAACGATCCTTCCCAGCATATCAAGCAAATCATAGCTTCCGGTGAACTTGGACAGCTGATCTGCATGAAAGGAATCGTAACCTGGCACCGGGATGAAGCCTATTACCGGCAAAGTAGCTGGCGGGGCCGCTGGGACACGGAGGGCGGAGGGGTTCTGATTAATCAGACTATCCATACGCTGGATTTGCTCCAGTGGTTCGGTGGTGAGATTGCTTCGGTTCAGGGCAGTGTTTCAAATGATTCATTGGCGGATGTGATCGAGGTGGAGGATTCTGCGCATGCGGCGATCTTTTTCAACAATGGTGTGAGAGGTTTGTTCTATGCAACCAATGCCTATCTCGCGAACTCTCCTGTGGAGCTTGAACTCGTATTCGAGCACGGGACCTTAACACAGCGTAGAGATTGTCTATATCTGTGGAAGGACGGGCGCGAAATCATGCTGTGCGAACCGATTGAAGGAACAGGTAAGGGTAAAAGCTATTGGGGCACCAGCCACAGCCGCCTGATTCAAGATTTCTATGCACATATCATGGACGGGCGGAAGTTCTGGATTGATGGAAGTGAAGGGTTAAAGGCATTGAAGCTGGTGAAAGAGATTTATCATTCTTCGCGGCAGCGAGATCGTAAATAAATACGTAACATACACAAAGACTCCGGTATTTGGGTTCATCACTGATG
Source organism: Paenibacillus oryziterrae (assembly GCF_042610485.1). NCBI lineage: Bacteria > Bacillati > Bacillota > Bacilli > Caryophanales > Paenibacillaceae > Paenibacillus > Paenibacillus oryziterrae. The sequence goes on from NZ_JBGJZO010000001.1 coordinate 371,238, forward strand.
ATCCCGTATACCGGAGTCTTTTTTAATACGCAGCGTCTAGATTCATTATTTCGCTGGTTCTATTTGATACATTTGCGTGGAGTCCAAAGGGATCTGCTCTGCCTTTATAGATATAAACTTACGTATCTTCCAAACTCCATTCACTTTGACAAGCTCCACAGGCATGTTGTTGTATTTTAATCTGGCTGCAATGTATTTCTTACCCATGCTGTCGGTTCCCAGAATATCATGAATGTTGGTATACTTTGCTGTTGCTTGATTCCCTGTAATTGTGATTTCACCGAAGCTTTCAATAGTGTCTCTATAAGTTCCGTCCTTTTCAGCGAAATACTTATTCAAGAATTCCACAGTTTCAAAGGGTTTCTCGAATACACTTCTGAAGCCAACGGCATCTTGATTTGCTAAATAGGTAAGATGAGCTGTTAATATCTTCTTGATTTCTTCTTCGTCTTTAAGCTTTTGCGCAGCCGCTACTTCCGGATCAATTCGAGCCGCTGCCTTCTGTTTAATAACTATGGTATTCGTTTTACTATCAAAAACGGCTGTTGAATTCAACGCTACAGAAACGAACTGCAGGGGAACCATCGTATTGCCGTTAATAACCTGAGGGGCAGAATTCAAAGTAACTTCTTTGCCGTTCAAAAGAGCTTTTTTGGAGCCGATAGTCATTACGATCGTCGTTTCCGCTTTCACCGCTTTAATCTGCTGATTCGCCTTATTCCACTCAAAGGTTGCACCAAGTGCTGTAAAAATATCTTTCATTGGTACCATATAACTTCCATCTACTTTATAGGGAGCAACTTTACTGTGCTGTTCAATACCTTCGATTGTGATCTTAACCGGCTGAGTGGCTGCCGCTGCCATGCTTGGTGAGAGTACACTGGTGCTTAGTACAGCTGATAATGCGATGACATAAATGAGTTTCGACAAGACGATTCCTCCAAAGTTAGATTTACCATAAAGATCTCTAGTAGAACCAGTTTATACAAATCAGAATGTTATTCCTATTAGATAAATCATGTTTATGTTGATTGAGGACATATGTCCTTCACGAATTCCCGGATATATCTTTTAATGAATGAAGAGAGAAGAGTGAAGGAGAGAGTTGGGATGAAGGGAATTATATACGCGTTTATAGGCGGGGCCTGCATCACCTTGCAGGGGGTGGCTAATGCCCGGATCAGTCAGGATATCGGTACATGGCAGGCAGCTACAGTTACGCAATTGACAGGATTTATTATGGCGCTGGTTATACTACTGTTTGTACGCGACGGGAACTGGAAGGGGTTTACCCAGGTGAAACCGCTATACATTACTGGTGGCGGATTGGCGGCGTTCATTATTTTCAGCGAAGTGACTGCGATTCAGACGATAGGTGTTACTTTTACCATTTCTGCACTGCTGATTGCCCAGCTCTGCCTGACGTTCCTGATCGATATCAGGGGCTGGTTCGGCGTGGTCAAGCGAAAGATGGGCACCCCGCAGTTTATCGGTATTGGAATGATGATTGCTGGCGTGGTCGTACTGAAATTATAGTACATGGAATGGAATATAGGAGGTGACCTGCAGGCGATGACAGTCATACAGGATAAAGAACAGCTGCAGAAATATATAAGCGTGCATGGAATCGAACCTATTTTCAATGAGCATCTTATGCCGCATTTATCACTATACAGCTATGATGTCGGGGAGCTTATCTGTTCCAAGGGGGACACTCCGGAAATCCTGTACCTGCTGGTTAAGGGGAAAATCAAGATCTTTACGACCTCGGCGGAAGGTAAAACGTTGATTCTATCTTTTAAGAAGCCGCTTGAAGTCATTGGGGATATTGAGTACATCCAGGGAACTGACCTGATAAATACTGTTGAGGCGGTTTCACCTGTGCATATGATTGGCATTCCTTATCGCTGGTTGAACCAATACGGGAGGAATCATCCGCCGCTGCTGCAGTTTTTACTGGAGATCATTACGAGGAAATTCTATATCAAATCCAACTTTCTTAGCTTCAATCTGATGTATCCGGTGGAGGTGCGGCTCGCCAGCTACTTGCTATCAGTGACTTTCGATGAATCCGATAGTGGATTTGAAGGGCAGCTGAGTACGCTCAGTCTTGGAGATACGGCGAATCTGATTGGCACGAGCTACAGACACTTGAACCGGGTAATTCAGCGATTTAGCATGGAGGGTCTGGTTGAACGCAGCAAAGGAGTTATCCTTGTGAAGAATCGTGAGGGATTGAAGGAGCTGGCAAGTACTAATATCTACGAATAAGGAGTGATTAAGTATGTTAATAGGTTTAATACTGGCGATGATCGCGGGAGCACTGGTCAGCCTGCAAAATATATTCAATACCAAAGTTAACGAAGTCACAGGCTCCTGGTCTACGACTACTCTGGTGCTTGGAATGGGGTTTCTGGCTTCTCTAATGGTAGGTCTGATTCTGGAGGGAAAAGGAATGTTTGTGCTGCAGCAGATGCAGCCCTGGTATTGGTTCAGCGGGATGATTGGCGTGGGTGTTGTCATCTGTCTGGTACAGGGAACGAAGCTGCTGGGTCCTACCTATGCCATCTCTATCGTTCTGACTTCACAGCTTGCTTTTGCCTTATTGTGGGATTCACTGGGATGGTTGGGCCTGGACAAGGTTCCTTTTACACTAAATCAGCTCATCGGCGTGGTGGTCATCGTTGGCGGTATCCTGGTATTTAAGTTTGGCGGCCGTGAACAACAAGCAGAAGCAGAGCCAGTAACAATCACACGTGCTTCTTAATGATAGTGGCAGTCCGGGGAATAGAGCCAGGTAATCAGCAGATACATCCACACCTGGTTTATTGACCCAAGGGCAAACAACACAGCAAATACCCCGTTGACCACTCCGAAGAATAGAAACCCCGAAAGGCTGCCTGAAATCACATCATAAACAATCCCATGACCATCTGGTTAAATCATGGTGTCTGCACCTAATCCTCATGCTTAAGAGTAGTAGAAGGAGAATCAACCATCCATTACAAATCCAATCACTGTATCCTTCAGAGTTGAATAAACTGAAACCTTTAATCGAAGGATTTCGTTTAGAATAAGGCGGTAGATAAGTTTGTTGATTTGAGGGGGAAAATAAGGTCATGGGAGCATCATCATTGCCGCAGCGATCTGCGACACGGAATAAGAAGAACAGCCGGAAGAAAAAGAAAAGAGGGTTCTTTCGGACATTGTCGAGATTGCTTACGGTATTCGTACTTATATTAATCGCAGGGGGCTGCTGGTTCTATCTAGCCCCTTCAGCCAAGAGTTTTCGTTATTTGGTTGCTGATACCTTGATTACGACTCAACACCGTTACCTGGCTAAATATATCATTGGCGAAGCGGAATTAAAGAGCCGAGTATCTGACTATAATGCTTTGTTTGAGGAGATGGGGGAGGAAGAGGACACCCACACGATAGTCCCGGAAGATACATCTTCGGTAACCGCCGTGAAACCTCTGGTTGAGATTGAACATGTATCAGGTACTGGTTATTCCGGATATGTCATGATTGTTAATGATCCGACCAAGGTACGTTTGGGTGTTCCGGACAAGGCCGGCTCCGGGGAGAAGGTCTCTAGCATGGTGGAACGAACCGGAGCGATCGCCGGAGTCAATGCAGGCGGATTCGCAGATCCTAATTGGAAAGGCAACGGATTTAAGCCGATTGGTGTTGTAATCTCTCAAGGTAAGCTGTATTACAACGGCCTCGGCGGGAAAGAATCGACACAGATCGTCGGACTGGACAAACAAGGGAAGATGATTGCCGGTAAATACACGCTTGAAGAGTTAAGTGAGCTTGGAGTGCAAGAGGCGGTTACGTTTCAGCCGCGGCTCATCGTTAACGGTAAAGGTCTGATCAAAAATGCTGCAGACGGATGGGGAATCGCACCGAGAACAGCCATGGGACAGCGCGGTGATGGAGCCATAATTTTTGTCGTAATCGACGGACGGCAGCCCAGCTACAGCATAGGCGCGAACCTGTATGACGTTCAGCAGATCCTGTTAAAACATGGTGCAGTGATCGCAGCCAATCTCGATGGCGGTTCTTCTACTGTTCTGGTGAAGGATCATGAAATCCTCAACAAACCTTCATCGAAATATGGCGAGAGGTATTTGCCCACTGCTTTTTTAGTGTTTGAACACCCGGAACAGGTTGAAATTCCGAATATATGGGAAGGTCTCGACCCTAGTACGATCGATGCCGGTAAGAAGAAGTAATACATTCCAGGGTAAGCATTACACTGAAATATGGGCTGTTCTTAGCTGATATTAGCTATAGAACAGCTTTTTGCATTCATAAAAAGTTAGAATAAATACCATTTTCTTCATGGATAATGTTGTCAGCCTTACTATATGATTAGGTGTATCTTATACATAATGAAATGAGGGAGTCTTACATCCATGAAGAAATTAGTCAATTCCATACTTATCGCGATTATGCTGCTGGTCACTGCCTTTCCATTGAGTGCCGCTGCGGCGGGCCTAAATCTTAGTTCAGTTGTAAGTTTCAGTGGTTTCGATACTTCAATGACAGTAGGAGAAGTTTCGGATTTTAATGTGCAGATTACAGATTGGACGGTTGAAGGAATCATGAATTTTAATTACCTTCCCGTTTCGTCCGATTCATCGGTGGTCCGCGTGAAAGCGGTTGGTGCGTTATATTCTCAGCTTGAAGCAGTGGGGCCGGGGACTGCTACTATAACCATTGATGCAGGTCATGGCTATGAGCCCTACAAGGAGACACTCACGGTGTATAATCCCGGGGAAGAACCAGTGGATGATACGATCTCAGAAGAAGATTTAAATCCTATGCTTAATGATCTGGTGGATTATGCCGATGCCATAACAATAATTGAACCATACGAGACGAAGGCAGTGGAAGGCTTTAATAAATATTTAGTTGTCACCAATAGTAATCGCAAACAAGCTTTTACCTCCTTAAATACTGTTGTAATCCCGAATTATACTAAGTTTGTAGTCGAACTTAAGAAAATAATCCCCCAAAATGAGGAACTGGCAGCTGTTCATAAGCTGTATCTGGATGGTGCGAAGCTTCAGCTTGAGGGGATGCAGCTTATGAAGACGTCATTGTCTAAAACAACGATCAATAGGACACAGTATACTGCAGCACGTAAAAAGGTAGTCGCAGGAAGAACTATTCTGGAAAAAGCAATTAAAGAAATTGAAGCCTATGGAGCTAAATATTCGTTCTCAGAGTAAGACATTCTAACTTCAGAACAGTGATGAAAAACCCGCGCTAAGCGCGGGTTTTTGTTATCCAAAAGCCATCATTATATATCATTAAAGTAAAAACATGGAATCACATACTATTTCCGTAGAATTACCTATTTGATTGGATTACAGGATATCTATAATTATGGTGTATTCACTTGAAAGGAGGAGGCGTTGCTTAATCAAGAACAATGCGAGTATTTGAAACCGCTATCATTTTGTATTTTCGAAGATTCGCACATATTACTTCACCCACAATAAGAGGAGGATTACAATGCGCAACAAGTATTTTGTATGGTCACTGGTCGTGACTATGCTGATCACAAGCTTGTTCCTGGCTGCCGGACCACTCGGTCCTGTATCAGCGGCCGGTGGACCGAACCTGACTCTGGGCAAAACTATTACATCAAGCGGACAATCACAAACATATGAACCTAATAATGTAAAGGACAACAACCAAGCTACTTACTGGGAGAGCACGAACAACGCCTTCCCTCAATGGATCCAAGTCGATCTAGGAGCAAATACAAGCATTGACCAGATTGTGCTGAAACTGCCTGCGGGCTGGGGCTCACGGACACAAACCTTAGCTGTACAAAGTAGCACGAATGGTTCAACGTTCACGAATATTGTTGGCAGTGCAAACTATGTGTTTGATCCTGCGGTTAGTGGCAATTCGGTTATCATCAATTTCACTGCAACAAGTACCAGATACGTTCGCTTGAACGTTACCGCGAATACGGGCTGGCCTGCTGCACAGTTATCCGAATTCGAAATTTACGGTGCAGCCACAGCGACACCAACACCAACTCCTACAGTCACACCTACACCGACACCAACGGCGACTGTAACACCAACTCCTACATCTACAGTGACTCCAACACCAACGGCAACACCAACTACGACGCCTCCACCAAGCACTTCGAACCTTGCTGTAGGTAAGACAATTACTGCGAGTTCCACCGTATTTTCATTTATTGCCACAAATGCGAATGACGGTAACATAAGCACGTATTGGGAGGGAGCAGGCGGTTCTTATCCGAACACATTAACTGTGGATCTCGGTGCGAATGCCAGTATTTCGTCCATCGTCCTGAAGCTTAATCCGGATACAGCCTGGGCGACACGGACTCAGAACATTCAAGTTCTTGGACATGATCAATACGGAACCAGCTTTAGCAACCTGGTATCCGCTGCAAATTATACATTTAACCCGGCTAGCGGTAACACGGTAACCATTCCGTTGTCAGCTACTGCCAGTGCAGTTCAATTGAGAATCACGTCCAACACGGGATCTTCAGCCGGGCAGATTGCTGAATTCCAAGTTATGGGCGTACCAGCTCCGAACCCGGATCTGATCGTTACAGGACTAACCTGGACACCTTCAGCACCCATTGAGACCAATGCAATTACCCTGAGTGCAACGGTTAAAAACAATGGAACGGGTGCATCTGCAGTGACAGATGTTAACCTCTATCTGGGAAGCACAAAGGTAGGCACCGCTTCCGTAGGCGCATTGGCAGCCGGCACATCCGCGACGGTATCTGCCAGCATTCCAGCTCAAAATGCAGGCACCTACACCGTAAGCGCGAAAGTGGATGAAGGAAACTCGGTCATCGAGCAAAATGAATCCAATAACAGCTTCACCAGTGCTAGTTCATTAACGGTTACCCAAGTTGCTAGCTCAGACTTAGTAGGAACAACTACCTGGGCACCTAGTAATCCGGTTGCCGGCAATGCGGTTGCTTTTACCGTAAATCTTAAAAACCAAGGAACGGTTGCTTCAGCAAGCGGTTCTCATGGAATCACAGTTGTTCTTAAGAATTCTGCAGGTACCACGCTTCAGACCTTTAACGGTTCGTACAGCGGCGCTTTAGCTGCAGGAACATCTGTTAATGTGTCCATTCCGGGAACCTGGACGGCAGTCAACGGTAACTATACCGTAACGACTACCGTTGCAGTAGATACCAATGAAGTGGCTACGAAACAAGCCAATAACGTGAACACAGCTAACCTCGTTGTATATGCATTGCGTGGTGCAAGTGTGCCATACAGCCGTTATGACACCGACGATGCCACTCGTGGCGGAGCAGCAGTGCTTAAGACTGCTCCAACCTTCGATCAAGCATTGACTGCATCAGAAGCCTCAGGACAACGCTACATTGCGCTTCCTTCGAACGGATCCTACGCGCAGTGGACAGTTAGATCAGGCCAAGGCGGCGCGGGCGTAACAATGAGATTTACAATGCCTGACTCAGCAGATGGCATGGGACTTAACGGTTCCCTTGACGTGTATGTTAATGGCGTTAAAGTCAAAACCGTTTCGTTGACATCCTATTTCAGCTGGCAGTACTTCTCGGGTGATATGCCTGGGGATGCGCCTAGTGCGGGTCGTCCGCTTTTCCGGTTCGATGAAGTACACTTTAAGATGGATACAGCTCTTCAACCAGGAGATACGATCCGGATTCAGAAAAATAATGGCGACAGCAACGAATACGGCGTTGATTTCCTTGAAATCGAACCGCTTCCAGCAGCAATCGCACGTCCTGCCAACTCAGTCTCCGTAACAGATCACGGCGCAGTGGCCAATGACGGTCAAGATGACCTCGCAGCATTCAAAGCTGCCGTTACTGCGGCTGTAGCCGGTGGTAAAACCCTGTACATTCCGGAAGGAACATTCAACCTCAGCAGCATGTGGGAGATCGGTTCGTCCAGCAATATGATTAACAATATGACTATTACAGGCGCGGGTTTCTGGTATACAAACATCCAGTTTACGAACCCAAATGCAGCAGGTGGCGGTATCTCGCTCCGTATTTCAGGGAAGCTTGATTTCAGTAATGTATATATGAACTCGAATCTGCGCTCCCGGTATGGACAAAATGCGATCTACAAAGGATTTATGGATAACTTCGGTACCAATTCCGTTATTCATGACGTATGGGTAGAGCATTTTGAATGCGGTATGTGGGTAGGGGACTATGCACATGTTCCGGCCATCTATGCTGATGGATTGGTTGTAGAGAACAGCCGTATCCGGAATAACCTTGCAGATGGCATTAACTTCTCCCAAGGTACCAGCAATTCAACAGTACGCAACAGCAATATCCGTAACAATGGTGATGACGGTCTCGCAGTATGGACCAGCAACACTAATGGAGCGCCTGCTGGTGTGAACAATACCTTCTCGTATAATACGATCGAGAACAACTGGCGTGCTGGAGGCATTGCCTTCTTCGGAGGCAGCGGCCACAAAGCGGATCACAACTATATTATCGATACCGTTGGTGGTTCCGGCATACGTATGAATACCGTGTTCCCAGGTTATCATTTCCAGAATAATACCGGGGTTGTGTTCTCCGATACAACCATCATTAACAGCGGTACCAGTAAAGACCTTTATGGCGGCGAGCGTGGTGCAATTGATCTGGAGGCATCCAACGACACGATCAAGAATGTAACCTTCACAAACATCGATATCATCAATACTCAGCGCGATGCGATCCAATTCGGATACGGTGGAGGCTTCGAGAACATCGTATTTAACAACATTAATATTAATGGAACAGGATTGGATGGGGTAACCACTTCACGGTTCTCCGGACCGCATCAGGGTTCGGCGATTTATACGTACACCGGCAATGGATCGGCCACATTCCACAATCTGGTCACCAGTAACATCGCCAATCCGAATATTAATTATATTCAAAGCGGATTTAGCCTCATCATTAATTAGGGGCGATAAGAGGGAGTTCTTCGGAACTCCTTTTTTAATTTTTTCTATATGGGATTTGCTTCATATTAAGTCGGGGAAGTGCCAAAATCGAAGGTCACCCATAAATATTATAATTACGTAAAATAATAATTTGACGAATAAATAACGATAAGATATTCTGAAATTAAGGAGGTCGCCAAATTATGGACAAACAGATGAGATCCCAATACATACAACGTATTGATGAGAAACTAACTGATCTCCCGTGGTACGTCACTGAATTTATCGACAGCCGCAAACGCAAGCTCTCACTAACAACGTTGTTGAATTACTGCCACGATTACATTATCTTTATGGATTGGCTGGTGGCGGAGAATTTCGTGATTGGTGAACGTAAAGAAATTGAATTACAAGTTCTCGAGAAACTTACCATTCGTGATGTGGAGAATTTCCTGTCATTCCTGGAGTATCAGTTGGGTAATTCGAGGCTTACGATCAACCGTAAACTATCATCCTTGAAGTCCTTATTTGACTATCTGCAGAATAAAGCCGAAACCGACGAGCTGCAGCCGTATATTAAGCGTAATGTGATGGCCAAGATGGATTTTAACCCGGTTAAAGAAACGCAGGAAACGATCGCTAACCGCATCGAAGGCAAAATCCTCAGAGAAGACGATTTCGAAGCATTTCGATTATTTATTGCCCACGATTACGGTGAAATTCATAAAGAGAATGCGAGAATCTATCGGTTCCATCAGTTTAACCGGGAGCGTGATACGGCAATAGTTTCTCTGATCCTTGGATCTGGGTTGCGGTTATCCGAAGCCGCCGGCATAAACCTGGAAGACTTGGATATGAACAAAGGTTTAGTGCGAGTGATCCGTAAGGGAAACAAGGAACAATATGTGTATTTCAGCAAGCAGGCATTAATGGATCTGGAGGCGTATCTGCAGATTAGGGAAATCAGGTATGTACCGGATAAAAAAGAGACTTTTTTGTTCATAGCAGCGCCAATTGGCCGTAAAGGCATCAGCCGGAGATTAACACCAAGATCCATAGAGAAATTGCTTGAAAAGTACGCCAAAGCCTTTGGGAAGCCATCATTAACCGTTCATTCGCTTAGACACTCATTCGCAACACGTTACCACCAGGAGAACAACGACGTCCCGAGGCTGAAGAATCAACTAGGGCATTCATCAATTCAAACTACAATGATCTACACGCATTTAACGGATGAAGAGATGCGTAAAGCCGTGAATAATATGGATAAGTGAGATCAGTCTAAAACACATAAATAACAAAGCTAAATCCGCAGCATTATGCGGTTTCTTTAATACTTGTTCACAAAACCCGTATTTTGTACATATGTACATATCGAAGAAATCAGTCTCTTTATCACATTGTTAAATATATTAAAACTGAATTTTCTTTATATCGTTAAGTTTCTCTTTAAGTTTAATCAGTTCACGTGAATCTAATATTAATTTATTTATAGACCCTATATGCTTTAGAAGTTTTTCAGAAACAGTTAATATTGTCTCATAGAACTCTTCTATTGTAACAAATTCGCTCCAGAAAAATTCGCTTTGTGCATGTGGTACTTTTTCAATCATATTGGGCACAAGCTTTTGTTTTTCTGCTCTAATCTTAGAGACCTCAACAATATTATCATGTAATGCAAATTCAAACCATATATTATCTGAATCAGGTTTGAATATCGTAGCAAAACCGTATTCTTTTAAATAGACTATGGCTTCATTCAACAATTGAACCCAAGTGATTAAAAATTCACCTTCATATGGTATATCTCTATCGACAAAACCTTCTTCTCTACCATTAAACTTAAGTTGAATTTGTCCAACGATAGTGTTTAAGTCATTCTCAAACTCATACAAATCATTTACTATTGATATCCGTTTAATTTCACAGTCAAGTATTTCATATTCTATTTGAAACATTAGATACCTCCTAATATCCAAAATCGGATAATTTTAATTTATAATCACCCCACGCTGAACTAAATCCTCCTTCAGTTAGGTTTACTGTAATGTTCTCGCCAAATACACTTGTTGTGTAATTACCATTTGTGACACCATTGGCCAATGCTTTATTATAAGCTTGGTTCGCTGCATTTGCGATCGTTATCTCTGACCAACTTTTGTGTCACTGAACACGGCTTCGTAACTTGATTATAGTAAGCCCGAAAGCGTATCTCGTGAATTTCACTCTAGCGTCGCGGTCAGACGATCACGCGGTAGTGAAGATGAACAACGCCGCTTCGGAAGCGGCGCTCACCGAGCAGCTCGAGCCGCATGCTGAGGTTGTCCGGAAATGCTCGCTTTCCTCCACCCAAGATAATCGGATTAACAAGCAGATGACACTCGTCGATCAGTCCTGCGCTCATCGCCTGCCCAGCAAGCTCGGGACCGCCAATAGTAATGTCGGCTCCTGAAGACTCCTTAAGCCTCCGAATCGCATCAGAATCGAATTCGCGCTCGATCTTAGTCTTGGCGCTTGACACCGCTTGAAGCGTACGGGAATATACGATCTTCTCAGCCGCTCGCCAGATCTGCGCGAATTCCTGCTTTACTTCCGGTTGGTCGCCGCCGGCGTTCGCCGTCTCCCAGTACACCATCATCTCGTACATTCGACGTCCGTATAAGTAGGTGCCAATCGTCCGCTGGAAGTCAGACCAGAACGCATACGTCTCGTCATCGGAGATCCCCCACCCTAAATTGCCTTGCTCGTCCTCAGTGTAACCGTCCAAAGATACGTTAGTAGCGTAGATCAGTTTAGACACTTCTATACCTCCCTCCAATTATAAGTCCCTCGTCCCCAAATGACAGTGACGGCAGTACTCAGAATTTCTTAGCACTAAGAAAATACATTATTTCTCAGTATACAACTTTATTTGCTTAGTCTATCACTTTATTTTTCAGTCTAGAACTCTAGTTAGCTTAAAGACTCAATCGATGTTCGGACGAGATTTCCCAACGATGATAAAGTATTCATGTCTATCACACTCCCGTCCGGCCCGATCTTCTTAGTGACAATGCGCACTGCCCGCTAAAAGGGCCAAGAAGCCCGCTCATCGAGCGGGCTTCTTGGCCTTTGTCTTCTTGGTTTTTATCTTTTTGCTCTTGTTCAACTGCTGGTACTTCCTCCACCATCGTTCGATCAGGCCATGCCAGCGATAGAACAGGGTGCTTCGAGGAGATCTAAGGATGACTCCGAAATCTGGGTCACCGTAAACCTCCGAGCCGAGGACATGAATGGAGTCGTGGAGCGAAGACGTCAGCAGGAACCGGCCCAGTTCATCCGAGGACTTGAACGAGCCCAGACGCTCCACGATACGATCCTCGGCTTCCTGCAGCTGGCTGTCCCAGCCGGGGCTGGCTTTGACAGCCGATGGGATCCGGGACCATGGCGTCACTCTTTGGAGATCGAGCCCTTGGGACTTATACCACCGCAGGGCTTTTCTCAAAAAACTTCGATGAAACCGAAGGAACGAAATACCATCGCCCGGACGCACGTCCCGATTCATATGGCTCATATGCCATTGGGCATGCTCATCCATAAGCCTTTGGGGAAAGTTGGGGATCTTCGCCATATGCTTCATCCTCTTTCTGAATATACATTCGTTTTTGCATTTTCATATGATGCTTCTTTTTATGTATATGTAGTAAGCTGGCGTTAGCTTGGGCGATAGCCCCCTCCCCATTTGTCCCCTGTACTTCGTTTATGACTTTAGTATCAATGAATATACGTTCTTGTCCTCTTATATTTTTGTTGATTTATTAACACGTCGTTTTATATTTATCACTTTAACGGCTCTTTGGACGGATACGCCCTTCGTGATCATGCTTGTCTGGCGTTCCAAGAGGCTCGGACCCTTGACGAACTTTAGATAAGCAAACGTACGATTAGTGAAGAGAACAGAAGAATTGTAAGCATGAAACAGACATTTAACCTAATACTGAAATGACGAAGGTTCCGAACTTTTCTTTTGCACTTCGTTTTTATTATTAATTTCCATACTGTTCCTCATTCCGTCACTCGAACCCCACCCTTTAATTGTGATATATTCAAACGAAGCAAGTTATTTATCAAAATTTATGCTTCCGAATCCATGAGACCGATGAATTTCCGGATGGGCTGTCGTCTATATAAACGAAGGCATAAATGAACACAAACTAATTTGACAAAGAGGTGTTGTGAGAATGGCATTAACGTCCGCATTCACGAGCTTAAACCTGCCTGTAAAAAACGTAGAACAATCGAAAGTGTTCTTCACCGGACTCGGATTCGAGCTCAACACGCAATACCCCGAGAACGAGATTTCGGTAGCCATCGTGATCGGCGACAACCTGCAGGTCATGCTGATCGATCAAACATTCTTTAATACGCTCACGGAGAAGGAATCCGTCGATACGAGTAAGTACGCGCAGCTGACGATCGCATTGGCCTTTGAGAGCCGGGAAAAGGTCGATGAAATCGTGAATACTGCGGTCTCTTTGGGCGGGAAATTGCACGCTGAACCTGAAGATCATGGGTTCATGTATCACTGGGGCTTCGTGGACTTGGATGGCCATCTGTGGGCTATTAACTACATGGGCATGGATGCGGCACAAGGTTAAGGCTAACGGAGAGTACGCTCGTATTAGGGTTCAAAAAAAGGACGCCGGATATTTTCCCCGGCGTCTTTTTCGCGATGATTAGTTTTGTTCGGTATAGGTTTTGAAATTGTCCATGATCGCTTGCCAGCCTGCTTGCTGGAACTCGACGGGATTGGAGCTTTCCGCGTCGAACGTTTCAACGACCTTCGTCTCATTCACTTGATCGACGAAAGCAATATCCACTCTTCTTCCGTCTTCCATGGTGTAGCCGATCGCCTCATGCTGATTCACGACATCGTAAACGCCGCCAAAATCAAAGCCCATGCTGCCATCCTTCGCTTCCATTCGTGTCAGAAACTTGCCGCCGACCCGCAGATCGTTTTCGGCTCTCGGTGTATGCCAGTCCTCGGAAGCTTGATTCCACTTTGTGAGGTGATCCGGCTCGGTCCAATAACGCCATATCTTCTCGACAGGGGCCTGAATCACGGCTTGCACAGTTACTTTCGTCGGTTCATTCGTTTCCATTTTAAATAGACACCTCTCTCTGATATTCGTTGTTTAGTTATTCTCATTGATATAGACGTATGCCAAAGACGAAATTCATTGGTCCATTCGCTCAGGCAGCCCAAATCGCGTAAATAATGGCGTATGAATGAAGTTTTGAACGTGCAGGATTTGATTTTCTTTGGTTTCGATAACATGGATGCCCCACGGTACCAGGCCAGAGCCCTCTTTGCCCGGCATATACTGGGCCAACGCCGGATAACCGCCGTTCACCGTAATGGGCACAAATCGCGAACCTTCGCAATGCCAGCGAGTAAGCGAATAGAAGGCGGATAAATCTTCCTTGCCGCGGATCCACATCTCGAAGGGCGGCATTGACATGCAGCCTTCCTCGTGAAACAACTCGACGAGCGCATCAATATCGAATTGCTCGAAGGCCTCTACATACCGGGCCAGCAGTTGCTGCTCCGGTTGAACGTCCATACTGCTGAGCTCTTCCGAGCGAAGCTGCGCACGTTCCATCGTCTCTCGGGCTCTTTGCAAGGCGCTGTTCACCGCTGCCGGCGACATCGCCAATGTTTCCGCGATCTGCTTGGAGGACCATTCAAATACATCCTTCAAAATGAGTACCGCGCGCTGCCGTGGAGGCAAGGTCTGCAGGAGCGCGATGAAGCACAGTCGAAGGGTATCTCTGCGGACGAGTCGATCCTCCGGATTGCCCCCAAAGTCGGGAGACGGCCAGATCCAGGCAGAGTCCGGTAGCGTGTCGCGTGGCTCGACGATGGCGACGGCCGGGTCGAACAGGTCAACGGGAAGCACGCGGCGTTTGGATTGTCTCAGCTTGTCCAAGCACAGGTTGGAGGCAATCCGATAGACCCAAGTTTTGAACGAGGAATCCTGTCTGAACGTGCTCCAGCTCTGCCAGACCCGAATACTCGTCTCCTGAACGGCATCGTCCGCATCGTCCATGGAGCCTAGCATTCGGTAACAGAACGAGGTTAACCCCGGCTTCAAGCTTACAAATAATAGTTCGTCAAATGCGGTCTCGTTCATCGCGCATCGCGGCCTCCCTTAAAGATCTCCCCGGAGGGGGTACCTTCATTATATGCAATGAAGCGGACAGCCTCAAATATTTCTGTTGCTCCAGTCAACTTACCTTCACCCTTGCCTTTACAGTAAGCACATGATATTTAACATAGTTCAAGCATGTTTACAGTCACATCCGGAAAAAATTTAACTGTGTTACGATGTATCTTATTACTCTAGAGAGTTTTAAAAATGTCAACAACTTGCGAAAGAGGTGCGTAATTGAAACTTCCAACCATCCAATTCGGACATATTAAGTCGAGAGTTCCTGTTATTCAAGGTGGAATGGGTGTAGGCATATCCTTAAGTGGACTAGCGGCTGCTGTAGCTAATGCAGGTGGGATCGGTACCATCTCAGGTACAGGGATCACTTCCGAAGAGCTGAGAATGCATATTCGCAAAACAAGAGAACTCTCTAAAGGGATGGGCCATATCGGTGTGAATGTACTCTTCGCAGTAAAGGATTTTGCCGAAAAAATGAAGGTTGCTTTGGAAGAAAAGGTTGACTTTATTATTTCCGGAGCCGGAATTTCCAGAGATATTTATGCTTGGGGTAAAGAATATGGTACTCCTGTGGTAACTATCGTTTCATCCGCTAAATTAGCCAGAATTTCCGAAAGACTTGGTGCTTCTGCAGTCGTTGTGGAAGGATTCGAAGCTGGGGGACATTTAGGTACAGATAGATCCATGTTTGATATTCTTCCTGAAGTCTTAGAGGCCGTTTCGATTCCGGTTATTGCTGCGGGTGGAATTCTGACAGGGGACGATATCGCCAAAGCCCTTCAGATGGGCGCATCGGGTGTTCAAATGGGTACCCGTTTCGTGGCTAGCCATGAGTGTGATGCTCCCTTAGCCTTCAAGCAAAAGTATGTAGATGCTCAGCAAGGAGATACTGTGCTCATCAAGTCTACGGTAGGTCTAGAAGGTAGAGCGATTCGCAATGAATTTACGGACCGGATCAGTGATGATGCCAAATTAAAGATAGTCAAATGCTATGATTGTCTAAAGGTTTGTTCACATCGCTTCTGCACCATGGAATCCCTGCTTACTTCCCTTAGAGGAGATGTGAAGAACGGTTTGGTTTTTGCTGGATCAAGAGTTCATGAGATTAAAGAGATTTTGTCCGTACAGCAGATAATGGACAATTTAATGAATGAGTATCAAGGGGCATTGAACCCGATTACTTAAAGTTGTAACAAGTCATAAAAGCACGACTAACCACTTAAGCTTGGATTTCCGAGCGTAAGTGGTTTTTATTGAGGTACAACCGCATTGTATATCTCTTTATCCCCTACCTATTGGTAAAGGTGAATGGATCGGAAAATGGATGCCATTGATTAATTCTCTGCTTCTATTAGCAGTTCATTCATTAATGCACTTTCTTTAATAGAATTCAGTTCTTCCTTGCCGTGACAAGAACCTGCGCGTATGACGTGTCAATGTTGTGAAGGTTTTGAACACTCGCTAAGGGATATGCATTCAAAAGCACGATATCGGCATTCTTACCTGTTTCTAAAGTGCCCATTTCATTGAGTCGCCTCAGAAACTCAAACCCTTAAGGGTCGTCATTTGCAGAACATGAAGCGGTGAGATCCCAACTTTCTCAAGTCATTCTTCACCAATAAGTTCCTTGCACTAAACAGGAAAGAACTATAGAAATTCTATCATTAAATTGGTTTTGAACCACTAATTAGACTATTGATTTTGGTGATCCTCATGTCCTTCGTGGCCCTCATGTCCAACATGTTCGCCATTGTTGTTCGTGCTTAGACTGCAACCAGCCACCATAGCCATGATGCATACAATCATTAAACAATACATTATTTTCCGCATTGCGTAATCTCCTTTCGTGATACTTACCCTGGTCAGTTTATTATTTATTTATCCCGGCTTCCTTCAACCATTGCTGCAACAGGGTGAAATCATCTATCTCACCCAGAATAATATTTCTGATGCTTCCCTCTTCATTAATAATAAAAGTAGCGGGAAGTGCAGTAACACCAAATGCTGTAGATATTTTTCCGGTAACATCGATAGAAGCAGGAAACGAAAACTGGTGATCCTTCAGATATTCCAATACTGTCCCTTTGGATTCTCCAACATTGATGAACAAAGTCTCTACTTGAGATCCCGAGGCCAAGTGAATTTCATTCAACAGTGGCATTTCCTGCACGCATGGCTTGCACCAGGATGCCCAGAAGTTGAGCAGAATCTTTTTCCCCTTGTAGTCGGACAAGCGAACCTTTTCACCATTCACAGTGGTAGCAGCGAAATCAGGAGCGGTCGCTCCCACTTGAATTCTCCCGGATAGAGTTTTATGTGGATTACGAACAGATTCCCATACCACAATCACGCTAGATACAACAACCACGATAACAACCAGCCAGGCAACCCTCCGGCGTATCTTCATATCAGACCCAAACTATGGTGAAATGCCGCATATAGAGAACCGAATTTAGTCCGGAAATCTTCCGTCTTACCTAAACCCACATTTCTTCCCTGGCTGAGAAAAACAATCTGATCGGCAATTTGATCAGCAATCTCCAATTGATGTGTTGAGAAAATTATGGTATGTCCTTCTTTTCTTATCCCTTGAAGAAGTTGAACAAATTCATTCATCCAGAAGGGATCAAGCCCGTTTGTTGGTTCATCCATAATTAACAGCGGTGGTTTGGCCAGTAGCGCTTGGGCAAACAAAACACGCTGACGCATTCCTTTGGAGAACGTGTTGACCAGAACATTCTGTTTATCCTCGAGTCCTACAATGGCAAGGACCTCTTCGACTCTGGATTTCCGCTTGGGCACCTTGCGAAGCGCCGCCCAAAAATTCAAAGCCTCCCCTGCCGTTAAACCTTGGCTGAATTGATAATCATCTGGCATATATCCAATCTGTCTTGAGAATTGCTTGCGCGACTTGCTCCATTTAAGGCCGCTCACAGTTATTTCACCCGCCGTCGGCTGGAGAATACCGGCAATCAGGCGCAGAACAGTGCTTTTGCCAGCCCCATTGCCGCCACAAAGTGCAAGTATGCTGCCTCCGGGAGCTTGAAAGCTGATGTCCTCCACTAAGGTCTGATTCTTTATAATCTTGGAAATATCTTGCACACTTATTAATGGGCTATCCACGGACACGTCCCCTTTCCCATATCCAATACACGAACAGGATCGAAATTAGTATCCAGATCAGACAAACTCCCAGAAACAACAGGCTACCGTTGGATCTTCCAATCCATTCTACCCACTGATAATACTCAGGTCCTAATACAGACCCTCCACCTAGCTTAATCACAACGAATAGACGCACTAGTTCCGCCGGGTTGAGTATCGTGAAGACCACTAGCAATGGCTTTATCCAGAGATACGGCATTAAACCTAGACCCGCGATCAGAAAGGTCGGCCAGCCAATGACTGCAAAAAACCAAACAGCAACAGATATAGTCAATGCTTGCCAGCGGTTGCGGGATAATGAGCCAATAAACAAAGCGATCGTCAAAAATAACACAACAAGTCCGGAGGAAAACGCCAAAAAAAGGAAGTAGGTGGTGGAATCAAAGGCTATCCCGACTAATCCGCTAATCACTCCCATCAGCCCATAGCCAATAGCCACAATGATGAGTAGTACGGCAGTCAGTCCCATATACTTACCTAGAATAAATGACAGCGTACCTGTCGGGTAGGTCGATAACAATTGCCAACTGCCATCTTCTTTTTCCGAGGTTAACGAGAAAGAACCCAGAAACAAAGTCATGAGTGGAAGCAAGTACAGAATCAGGCTTAACATGGAACCTGTGACGGCTGTATAGCCTTCAACTGCATTTTGTGAATTAATCAGCAGAAGGCCCAGACTGAACGTGCAGAATAGGCCCATAAAAGAATACGCCCATGGATTACGGAACCCCATTTTAAATTCTCGGCGGGCCACTTGCAGCATGTCATCCATAGTTACATGCCCGTTCCTTGGTCTGAAGGCGTCCCCTCTTGATCTTCAGACATAGGCTCGTCCATTTGACCGTCGCTGCCTTGCATATCCATATCCATCATATCCTTATTTTGCTTCCATTCATGGGCTTCCAGATCTTTAGCTGTCAATACAGTACCTACTCCTTGCTCTTTTACAAAGGCTTCGGCTGAGTCGGAGTCTTTAAAACTGATTATCCCATAGGCCATAGGAGTGCGCAGAGACTCATCATAAACATAGCTGGCTTTGCTGAATTCAATCCATTCTTTATTGTTGTAGTCCCGGACAAAGTCCATTCCGATGTTCTTTAGTCCATTCTTTTTCTTCCATTCATTCATGCAGCCAATATCGTCGAACTTATAATTCTTCCCGTCTTTAGTTGTCAGTTGTGTGGAAAAAGCATCATCCTTCACTTGCATGTTGCATATCACGCAAATATCGACGGCTTCATTTATAGCCACGGGTTCGTATTTCTTCCCCCCACAAGCTGACAAAACTAATAGACCCAAAATCAATATGAACCCTACACTCCATTTTTTCATAACCTTAGTACCCCCAAGTATATTATTGTGACCACTGAAAGAAATAACAGCAGCCAGCCTGTTACCATTACCGATCTCTGACCTTTATCTGCTTGCCCCTCAGTAGTAGCTGCCTCCAATTGCATGGACGGCTCCGGGTCAGTAGACCACTGCGATTTACCGCTGGTAAACATGCTGCTTAAAAATGTCATCCCTGGTGATTGGAAAAAAAGCTGATAAGCAGCATTCTTGGAGACTAACTGCTGGTAGAACGGATTAATGGCATAAGGAAGATCGCTTACCCCATCACCTGTAAGATCGAGACCCTCGAAAGAGTCCCAAAAGTTCCCGGTCATCTCGTTATTCTTGCTCCCAGTTGCCTGTGCCTCTATAACATTCGCTACAAAGCCATTGCGCTGAAACCGGTTGTCTTCTGCCTCCTCAAATAGAATACCGATGTAATTCCGCAACACCAGATTATTCTGGAGACTATTATTCGAAGATTGCTGCATATAAATGCCCACCCGATTCCCTTCCACTACGTTGTTCATGATTTTGGAGGTTCGCACATCATAGAGCAGAATACCTTGAGAATGGACATTCTGGTTCTGCTTGCGAAAGGAGTTCCCGGACATTACAACATCAGTCACTCCCATTACCATCGCGCCTGTAATGTTATACTCTCCCACATTATTGGTAACTGAAGATCCATTAATGTACATGCAGTGGACACCGTAGCGTAGATAAGTGAGCTTGTTCTGATCCACCTTTGTATTCCGGCTGTTCTCCAGATAGATGCCATCCCGCAAATAAGAGATTTCATTCTCTCTGATATTTGTACCATGAGAATTATAGAGGTCGATGCCATTTCCTCTCATTCCCGGAGGTGTACCTTCAGGAATAAACCAGCTAATCTTGTTATCAGCAATAACTCCATCGTTAGCTTCATAGAGCATAATTCCAAAACCAGCAGTGTGAATTACTAGATTTTTCAATTCAACCTTATCGGCTTCCACCCGCACCGCCGTTGCTTCTCCGTCATTATTTTGTTGAATGTTAAGGTTCTCCAACTGCACACCATTTGCACGGATCAGAATAGCAACTTCAGTCTCCGATGAGGATGTGGTATTCAACAAGGTCACCTTACTCGTTCCGCTGATCTTCAGCTTCTTATCTATAATGATCGGAGCCAGATAAACCCCAGGAGCTAAGGAGATAGAATCTCCGCTCTTAGCCGCATCAATAATAGGCTGCAATGGAATCGCTTCCTGATTTCCCCCTGCACTGACTGTACCGCAATAGGAAGGAATTATCATACATAAGCAGAGAATAATCGTAAAAAGCATTGCAACCGGAAGGCGGGGATTTTGAGATTTAACCATTGTTCACCCCTCTTGTGATGGATTCTTCAGAGCATTATTCCCAATCCATGAAGGATATAAAAGCATATACATCTCACTATAATGAAAAGGAATCTGTACGCCTATAGCTCAATGTAGCTATGCCACAGAACAAGATGTGTCAAAATAGTGATTCATGTCACACATATACATTTATATTAAAACGGACTTACAGCGGACGTTGGTAATCGTCCGAAATAAGTCCGTTTTTGAGTGCATATCGTGTAAGCTGAACGCGATTCTGCACTTGTAGCTTCTGCAGAATATTCTTGAGATGATTCTTGACCGTATATTCAGAAATACTGTAATTATCCGCGATTTCTTTATTCGTCCATCCTATAGCTACTCCATTTAGAATATCCTGTTCTCTGAGCGTTAGACGGACATGAATTTCTTTCTTTTCAGCTAGAGAGATATCCTTCAGAATCTGATAGGCCACTTCCCGACTTAAAGGCACTTCTTCATTGACTATGGAATGTAGATACTTGAGCCAGGTTGAAGGGGCCAGATTCTTCATGAGATATCCTTGGGCACCACGTTTTAAAGCCTCTAGCAGGTGAATCAGGTCATCCGATACAGTAATCATTACAATCTTCACATATGGGAATTTCATCTTAATTCGCTGGGTAGCTTCTAGCCCGTCCATCTCGGGCATCTGAATATCCATGAGAATCAAATCCGGCAGCCATTGTGTCGCGAAATCTATCGCTTCATTTCCATTAGCTGCTGTCCCAACCACTTCAAAGCTTGAATCCAGTGATAAAATATCACAGATCGCTTCACGGGCATGTTCGTGATCATCGACAACCAGTACTCGCGTGTGTATCATTTCGATTTCACTTCTTTAACTAATTCAACACTTGTAATCAAATGATCCCGATGAAGCCCCATCGTCCAAGACATTGCCTCAGCTCGTTCCTTCATAATTTTTAAACCATAACGATCTGTATGCATAAAGGGATTGTCAACAAACCCCCGGCCGTTATCTTGAATCGTAACCTTCCATTGCTCTTTATCCCCCGCCCCCATAATCCAGCCCTGCACAGCATATGAATGCTTCTCCATATTCACCACAGCTTCACGAATGCAGGCAAGCAGCTCAATTTGTTCCTTTGGAGCTAGAGCACTATCCGGTATCGACCATTCAACATCAACAGGAAAGGGGACATCCTTTACCATCTTTTTCAATCTTTCATTTATAGACTCATGGAACAGAATCTTTTTATGAACAACAGATTCATCTTTCAATTCGGCTATAGCTTGTCGAACATACCTGTTCACTTCATGGACTGTCTTGCGGATCTGATAAATGTCCTGCAGGTGTTGCTCGTGATCCACCGCTTGCCGTTCCAGACGGTCTGCCTTCACAGAGAGCAGAAATAACGATTGTGCAATTCCGTCATGCAGTTCTCTAGCTAATTGCTCTCTGGCTTCAAGTGCTGCTGTTGTGGATCGTTCTGCCTCCAGCTCTGCCTGAATATTCTCCAGCATACGAAATAACTTATTTAGCAAGGTAATGCTGACCAGATAGATGATCAATGGCGTGAGCCAGTTCCCTAAGTTCATGGTAATAAAAGGCAATAAAAACTGATGCCTGATATATTCCCATAGCCCTAAAGTAATCGTTGGAATGAAAAGAATCATCCACTTAATCTGTCTATACGTCATTGGCACTCTTCTCTCTCTATGAGACTATGGAATCTTGAAATATACCTTAAAAATTATATCAAACTTCTGGCAGCAAGTCGCTAAAGAATCGATCATTCGTACCCGTAGGATATGCAGCCAAGAGAACCTGCTAAGTCGTGGATGGATATCCCTGTCAGGGGACTATTGTTTTATACTTCCACTAAATTTCAACTCAGGCTGCCCCATTTGTATCTTATTTGCTCC
This sequence comes from Paenibacillus oryziterrae, assembly GCF_042610485.1. Classification (NCBI taxonomy): domain Bacteria; kingdom Bacillati; phylum Bacillota; class Bacilli; order Caryophanales; family Paenibacillaceae; genus Paenibacillus; species Paenibacillus oryziterrae. The sequence continues at coordinate 394,183 of NZ_JBGJZO010000001.1, forward strand.
GCTTCTTGAACCATTCGTTCAATTAAGCAAGAAACGGTTGGAACATCTTTAATCAAACCAGTGACTTGCCCTGCCCATCCGAATCCTTCTTCTATGGAGCCATCATGTATCAGTCGTTGATTGGCTTCCCCACTGATTTCCCTTTTAAGTGCTTCATGTCCTGGCGCAGCAAGCTCGCTTGTCAAGAACTTCTCAGTCAAGTGACTCCGCAGCGCTCGGGCAGGCTGGCCTATGGAACGTTTGAGTATAACGGAATCTGCACATCCTGCCTCCAACAGTGCATTTTTATAGACAGGTGAAGCATTCACGCACTCCCGGGTCGCGATAAACCGTGTTCCCATCAGGATTCCCTCGGCTCCGAGCGCGTGGGCAGCCATCCAGCCACGGCCGTCCCCGATTCCGCCCGAGGCGATGACAGGTATTCGAACCGCATCGGCTACATCCGGAACAAGCACGATCGTCCCTGTCTCGTCACGGCCTACATGGCCACCTCCCTCATGCCCGACAACTATGACTGCAGAAGCACCGTGTTGCTCTGCCTTTTGCGCTTGTGTCCGGGAGGAGACCAGTACCAGGGTATGAATCGGCGTAGAACCCAGCATCTCTAGTATTGGCGCTGGATTCCCTCCAGAAATTGTGACCGCAGGGATCTCCTCTTCCATGACAGCCTGAACCATCTGAAGATGATCATTGCGATGCATGCCTATGGACAAATTTACACCAAAAGGCTTGTCCGTTAATGCACGTGCACGCCTGAGCTCCCACCGCAATGCTTGGACATCTGGAAGACTCATCGCCGTTATTTGGCCGAAACCGCCGGCATTGGAAACCGCAGCGGCAAGTTCGGCGTAAGCTAGATAAGCCAGTCCCCCTTGAAGGATTGGATATTGTATCTTCAGCATATCGGTTACTCTAGTATTCCAAATCATTGATAGTCCTCCGTATCCTCCAATAAGATGACCAAGTTCTGTACTTCATTATATGAAAAGGATAAGTACAATAAATGCAAGCATGAATCCGCCGGCTGCACAATCAGTCCGCGAAAATGCCAGCGCCCGGTATGAAGTGCGACCTTTTCCATTCCCGTACGCCCGTGCATCAATGGTCATCGCCAGCTGCTCCGCCCGCTGAATCGTCGTTATGAGCAGCGGAACGACTAATACCATATAAGCACGTACCCGCTTATGTCCTTTGACTGCCATGAGGTCATACCCTCTGGCCTTTTGTGCCAGAACCATGCGGTCCAGCTCCTCCATAATCGTTGGAATGAAGCGAATGGCAATCACAATCATCAGGGCAAAAGCTTCTACCGGAACCCCGCAGCGAGATATCGGCTTGCACAGATTTTCCAGACCTTTTGCCAGATCCAGCGGTTTTGTCGTAAAGGTCAGGACCGAAGCAAACGAAACCAGCAATAGGATGCGCCAGACAACGAAGATTCCATTCTCTATCCCTTCTTGCGTCACTTTAAGGATCGATCCCGGCCAGATCGGTGTTCCTTCGGTAAAGAAGAGATGATACACAAAGGTGAAGGCCAAAATGAATAGAATCGGCTTTATTCCTCCAAAAAATCTCTGAACAGGCACACGTGACAACCGCAGCTGTACACCTGCCAGAATCGTCATCGCTGCATAGCCGCCAACCGTTTTGAGCATAAGGCAGCATATCGTAAAGGCAAGAACGCTCAGCAGCTTCGTCCGGGGGTCAAGCCGGTGAACTAGCGAGTCTGCATTCATGTACTGGCCCAATACTAGATTATCCTTCATTCTGCTGACCTCTTGACTGCCAGATGGACTTTACCAGCCGCATGATATCTTCTTCCCTGCAGCTCGCAGGCTCAAGAATCTGGCCGGATAACGCCTCTATCATTATTAATAGCTGTATGGACTCCGGCAAAAGCAGTCCTGCTTGTTCCATAAGCGAGTTATGCTTCAGAAATAGCTCATCCGCATTCGAATGTGCCAATAACTGCCCCTTTTTAAAGATCATCACCTCGTCCGAATATTCGGCTACATCCTCAAGCTGATGTGAGATGAAAAGCACCGTTCGGTTCTTCTCCCCCTGCCATGCTTTAAGCTGCTTCAGCAGCGCTCTCCGGCTTACAGGATCAAGACCAGCTGTCGGCTCATCCAGAATCAGCAGTTCAGGCTCTGTGATCAGCACGGAAGCGATCGCGACAAGCCGCTTAAGCCCCCCGCTAAGCTGGAACGGATTCAGAGGGAGAAGTTCCTCTGAGACTCCAATCTGTTCCATCACCTTCTTGACGGCTTCCTCCTGTTTTTCCGGTGACTCTCCCTTCATTTTGGGGGCAAAGGCCAGCTCCTTATAAACCGTCGTCTCAAAAATCTGATGCTCCGGATACTGGAACACATAACCGATTTCCGGAACAACCTTCAATTCTCCTTTGCGGTCCCTCGGCATGGGTTGCCGGTTCTGCGTATATTCGCCTGTATAGAATGGAATAAGCCCTTTAAGCACTTTAGCGAAGGTGGACTTTCCGGCTCCGGTATGGCCGATGACCGATATCCATTTCCCCTCCTGAAAGGTACAACTTACCGATTGCAGAATATCTTCGCCGTTAAGCTTTACGCTTACGTCATTTAACTGATAGGCCATAAGCTGGTAATCGTCTCCTTCCAGTCCGTGCCCAAAGGGGCCTTTAACTCCAGTTCTTGATACAGTCTTACCGCAAAAGGAAGTGTGAGCCGATGTTCTTCCATGGAGATGCTGCTGAACAAGTTGTAAGGCGGTCCGTCAAAAGCTATTTCGCCTTTATTTAGAAGCAGAACGCGATCAGAGGACAAAATCTCTTCCATATGATGAGTGATATGAATGATCGTCAGCCCTTGCCGGTGAAGGGTATGCAGCACAGCAAGGACGTCTCTTCTGCCTATCGGATCGAGCATGGAGGTCGCTTCATCCATGACCAGAATCGAAGGCCGCATCGCTAAAATAGCCGCAATCGCAACCCGTTGCTTCTGACCGCCTGACAATTGATGCGGCATCGCTTCCGCATAATTCTCCATATGTACGGCGCTAAGAGCTTCATACGCTCGATGCGCCATTTCAGCTCTGGGGACACGCAAATTTTCCAGTCCAAAGACGACTTCGTCCAGAACGGATGTCGTGATGAATTGATCGTCAGGATTTTGAAACACCAGTCCGACCATCTCCCGAATCCTTCTGAGATCTTCTTGGTTCAAGGTATTTAAATGCTCCAGCTTGACCAGTCCTTCTCTTGGCTGCAGCAGTCCGTTCATTAGCTTGGCAAGTGTGGACTTTCCGCTTCCGTTCCCGCCAATGATGGAAATAAATTCGCCTTGGTGAATCTCGAAGCTTAGCTGACGGAGAACGGGATGCTCCCGCCGGTAATGATAATCGACTTGATCAAAAACAAGCATCTTCCTCATGCTCCCTCCTCTACTTCCAGCGTTCAAAAAAATCCTCCGGCCCGGAAATAACGGGAGCTGAAGGTTCCGGTTTCTGCCAATGTGTTATCCGATTGCCGTTAATGCCGAACACTTCACCTGTCAGCCCGGGGTCTTGTTGCTCCAGAAGCGCACGAACGAACCGTGCTACATCATCAACTTCTCCGAGCTTCCATTCCTCCGGAAACGGCTCGTTTCGCTTTGCGTATTTTTCTTCCAGATGTTGAACCACCGGACGGGTCATATCGGTTAAGGCGGCGGGAGCAATGCCATTAACCCTGATCTGTTTGGGTTTCAGCTCATCGGCAAGCGTCCAGAGCATCCCGAGAAGTCCGGCCTTGGCCGCGCTGTAATTGACTTGACCGACCGATCCAGTAAGTCCCGCGGTTGAAGTCATGAGCACAATATCGCCACCTTGCCTGCTCAGATGTGGTAAAGCCCGCTGGATGCAGTAGAAGGCTCCGTTCAGATGAACATCCAATACGGTTTGCCACTCCAGATCCGTCATACGCTCGCATTTACGATCCTGAATGATGCCAGCGTTATGGATCAAAATCTCCAAGGACCCCATCCTGCCAATCACTTCGTCAACCATCGACGTGACCGCAGCAGGGTCTGCGACATCGGCACAGAATCCCTCAGCTAAGCCGCCTGTCCGGCGTATGTCCTCAACGACTTGCCTAATACTCTCGCCATGCATACCATTAACGGCAATCTGATACCCGCAGCGTCCCAGTTCCATAGCCATACTGCGCCCGATCCCTCTGGTTGCACCTGTAATCAATACTGTCTTCATCTATCTGCGATCCCCTCTACAACGTTGAATGCACCTTTAGCAATAATCTCTCCGTTCGATAACGTAACCGTTATCTGAACTTGATCATGGCTACAAACATTATACCGGAAGCATACAGATGAGTCTTGGACACAAGGCTGTTCAAACCTCATACTAAAGGATTGAATCCACTGCGAACGATGTGCGTTCAGATAAAGAGACTGTGCCAGCCCCATGATGTACATTCCATGCGCTATAGGAACATCGAAGCCTGCTAGTCTTGCTGCTTCAGCATCCAGATGAATCGCGGCTTCATCCTTGGTGACAGCAGCATATTGACGGATATCCGCCTCTGTGATTTCGATGATCATTTAACATCACCTCTCCCGATTAAGACGGTTTCTGCTTCAGCTATGGGGTTGCCCTGGTGATAGCAGATGAGAGAGTGAGTATAGAGAGTAAGCGAGCCCTGCCTGCCGTTCTTGGACTCCACCTTAACCAAGGAAAGCTCACATTCCAAGTTCATTCCTGCTAATAGCGGCGCATGATAATAAAATTGCTGCGATCCGTGTACCCATACTTCCTCCGTATGAAGCCAAGGGGAATTTTCCACTTTCCAGAAGGTTACCAGCATGGTTGAAGGAGCAATGACTACTCCCCCAATTCTCTGGAGGGGCGAATGGATGCTGTTTGCATACCGAATGATAGATTCCTCTGTGAGCTGAACCTTAAACCGAATCCTATTCATATAGCCGCCTCTACCAGTACCGCCAACCCCATTCCGCCGCCGATGCCTAGCGTTACCAGTCCTCTTCGGTAAGGGTTACGCAGCATCTCCGAGTATAAACGCGTCATAAGGATCGCCCCGGATGCTCCGTAAGGATGGCCTAACGCCAATGCGCCTCCGCCAAGATTGACCTTGCCCTGCGGAATTTGAAGCTCCTGCAGCGAGGCCAATACCTGGGAGGCAAAGGCTTCGTTAAATTCAACGATATCTATATCGTCTACATGCAGCCGCTGGCGGCTTAACAGTTTCTGAATCGCCGGAACCGGTCCAATCCCCGGATACAGCGGGTCCACTCCGGCCGCCTGCGAGTCAACAAATCGGAGGACGGGGGTTAGGTTAAGCTGTTCGCACTTTTCACGCGACATTAGTAGCGCCAGCGCAGCACCATCGTTAATGGGACAAGAATTACCGGCTGTAACCGTGCCATGTTCTGCAAAAGCAGGCGGCAGACCACTCAGCTTCTCTATGCACGTATCCGGTCTCGGACATTCGTCCTCCGTGATTCGGAGTCCGTTGACTTGAATCGGTACAATCTCCGGAGCATACCTGCCAGTGCGCTTAGCGCGAACTGCCTTTTGATGGCTCTCCAGCGCATACAAGTCCTGCGCCTCTTGGGTAATCCCGTATTTGTTCGCCACATGCTCAGCGGCAAGACCCATATCCGGATCGCCGAAAGTAGGAGGTGTGAACGGCGCGCGCGTATATAGTGTTGGTGTACCGGTCAGCGTGTCGGGTTTGAACATTTTCCAGGGCGCCCGGCTTGTGCTCTCGACTCCGCCTGCCAGGAATATTTCTCCGGCTCCGCTCTGAATGAAGCGAGCAGCCATGATGATCGCTTCCAGTCCTGAACCGCATTGCCGGTCGATCGTGACTCCCGGAACCGTTACGGGAAGTCCTGCTTCAAGCAGTGACTTACGGGCAATATTCCCGCCAGGACCTACGACGTTGCCGATGATCACATCATCGATCCATTCCGGAGGCAGCTGAGCTTCAGTAACCAGAAGGCGAATCAGCGGTGCAAGCAGCTTCTCCGGTTCGAGCATGCTGAACTGACCACCGATTTTGCCGATTGGCGTACGCTTGGCCATGACCAGTACGGCCTCTTTCATTGTATCCCTCCGCTCGAAGCATCTTTCATCTGTTGGCGCGCTATTTTCCCGGAGCTAGTATATATGAATTCCTGCACTGTAATAAACTGCTTAGGCACTTTATAGCTTGCAAGATATGGGCGGCAATAATTACTGATTTCATCCGGACTAAGCCGCTGTTCTCCGTTCCACCCAATCAGCGCTGTTACTTGCTCCCCCCAGCGGTCATCCGGCTTGCCGAATACCATGACTTCCCGGATCGCCGGAATACGTAGCAGGACAGCTTCCACCTCTTCGGGGAATACCTTGAGGCCCCCGCTTTTGATCATGTTGCTGGCACGGCCGGCCAAACGTAACTGCAGGTCTTGATCAAGGTACATGTAATCTCCCGTCCGCAGCCAGCCGTCGTGAAATACACGTGCCGACTCTTCAGGCAGACCATGGTATCCGGCGAACATCATTTCGCTTCGGATGTATAGCTCACCAATCGTCCCCGGAGAGACCTCGCAGAACTGCTCGTCTCGGATCGAAATGCGCACGCCATCAAACGGTATGCCCAAGGAATCCGCCTGCTCCTCCCCGGTTACCTCAAGATAGCTGATGTAACTGGCCTCCGACGATCCGTAATACTCATAGAGTTTCGTCTCTTTAAATATCTCCCGACACCTCTGTTTCAAGGACGCGGGCCATTTGCCGCCGGAGCTGACCAGGGCTTGCATGGGTATCTGCAAGGTACTTGAAGCCGCTTGATGAAGCAATGCGTCGATCATCGCTGGCACAACGAACAGGATCATATCCGATTCACGGGAGCAGAGATTCAGAACGCTCGCGGCATCGAATTCCGGGAGCAGATGAAAAGTCGCCATACTGTACAGGGATTGCATCACGGCAAATAACGACAGGGAATGCACGAACGGCCCCGGCGCAAGCACATACCTCATACGGTTCAGCCGGAATGCCTTCTCCGTTGCCTCGAAGCTTCTTAACCAAGATAAATGAGTCCGCATGTACCCCTTAGGCAGGCCGGTTGTGCCTGACGTATAACCGATGAACAGCAGCTCGGGGTTCTCCTCGGCTGTGGCATCCGGTTCGAAGCTAGCCAACCAAGTGCTGTAGCTGCCAGATTTCTCATCCTCATCGAAGGTTAACTGCGGAAGATTTGGATACTGTTGTGAGAGTTCTGCCGCGAAACGCCCTTCACAAACGATCAGCCCGGGCTCACACTGCCGGATCACCTTATCCCTCTCGTTCGGAGACCATTTGGGGTCCAGCAACACGGGAATGCATCCCGCGTAAATGGCGCCAAGGACAAATTCAGCGAATTCCATGCGGTTTCCGGACAGAATAGCAATGTTGCACTTGGTGTATCCGTCATGCCTTAGTCCGCTCGATACCTGTTGAACCAGTCGCATAAGCTGAGCGTATGTCCGTTCCTCGGAGCCGTCCGAGATCGCGATACGGTGAGGGACAATCTGTGCCCGTTCTAGAATGTGCTCTATCAGGTTCATAGATTACCTTACGTCTGCGCTTTTTCTTCGATCGGGCTGATGGATTTAAGCTGCATCGTGATGACGGCGGCAATTACAGCTTTTATAATGTCTCCTGGAAGAAATGCGAGTGCGCCTGTTAGTCCGGCCCAGACCGCTGTATTCGTAATCCATGCCATGATGGATGCGCCAATCAGATTTACCAGCAATACGCCAAATACAAGATTAATGGTGATCAGCTTCCAGGTTTGAACCTTCGGCCAGATTTTTTCGGAATACCAGCCGATAAGCCCGGCCACAACCGGCCAGCTGAATATGTATCCTGCAGACGGTCCAACGAGCACGCCCAGTCCGCCACGTCCGCCAGTCAGCACTGGCAGCCCAATCGCTATTAGAATGATAAAAACGACCAAACTGAGAGCGCCCATCCGTTTGCCCAAAAAACATCCAGCGAGCATGACCCCAAGCGTCTGGGCAGTGATCGGAACAGGGATGAAGCCTAGAGGTATCGGCGGAATCAAGCCGAGCACTGCGATAAGTGCCGCGAATAATGCGGCATAAACAAGTTCTTTCGTTTTCAAGAAAAAGACCTCCATTGGATAAATAAAAGTAATGAACCGGTTAATGAATATTGCAAGCTGAATTATAATAGAGACCCACCCTATTGTAAACCCGTAAGATTTTTAGGTTCACAATCAATCAAAAATAACACTCTGAATTTTCCTAATGTTAGATAAGCATGTTAATATAATCGATGAGGTTTGATCGGAACGTTAAATTTCTGGAGGATTATTCTCATGACAGTTAAAGAACAAATTCTATCCTTGCTTCATGACAACAAAGGTGGATATATATCCGGGGAGGAGATCGCGGGCCAGTTATCCGTGACGCGCAGCGCAGTCTGGAAAGCCATCAAATCGCTTCAGACAGACGGTTATTCCATACAGGCTGTAACCAATAAGGGATATTCCTTATCACACCTAACGGATATCTTGTCTGCCGGGGCAATTTCAAAATACCTGGATACACAGGCTCAAAAGCTGCGCCTTGAAGTTGTTAAGACAATACCTTCAACGAACGAAGCTGCAAAAATCCTTGCTTCCAATGGTGAGGCTGAAGGGAAAGTAATCCTCGCGGAAGAGCAGACAGCCGGCCGCGGAAGAAATGGCCGACCATTCTTTTCTCCGCCAAAAACGGGCATCTATATGAGCATTCTGCTGCGCCCCAAGCTATCGGCAGCGGAATCCATTCTTCTGACGACCTCCGCGGCAGTCGCTGTTGCTCTTGCCATCGAGAACGTATCCGGTAAAGCCACTCAGATCAAGTGGGTCAATGATGTATGTATAGAAGGCAAAAAGGTATGTGGAATCCTCACCGAAGCTTCTTTGTCGCTGGAGAACGGATTGCTTGATTATGCTGTTCTCGGCATTGGTATCAATGTAGCACTACCGGCAGGTGGCTTTCCTGACGATTTAAGCGGGATTGCAACGGCTGTATTTCCCGAAAGCATTCATTATGATGATCTCCGCTGCCGGCTCGTGGCAGAAGTGCTAAACCGTTTCATGGAATTCTATGTGCATTTAACGGACAGGAGGTTTCTCCCCGAATATAGAACACGAATTATTTCCCTTGGCAAAACCGTATTGGTGGTGAAGGATAATAAACAACGTGAGGCGACAGCCATTGACATCGATAACGATTGTCGTCTGAAGGTCAGATATGAGAATGGTGACGAGGAATATCTTTCAAGCGGGGAAGTCAGCATTAAAATTTAGCGGTGACTCTTTTGAACGGCTAAGAGAACAGATTCTTTTCTCGAGAAATGACAAGAACCTGATCTCTTAATCGAGGATTCTAATAGATAATTGTTGTCGTAACTAAGAATTCATACTTAGAAAATATGATTTCAATCATCCGTTTGGAGATCTATAGGGTTATCTGATTATCTTTCTCTGGTACTAAGCAGTTTTAGCGGTTCGCTCTTAAGATTTAGTCGTATACCAGCTAGCGCAATAAGTATGGAGACAAAAATAATCATTCCTCCGGTCACAACTGATGTCGCAGCACTAGTAGCTTTATCTATTTCCACTTGATTCTCTGTCTGTGAGTTCACTGCCCATGAGCTGTAAATTGTATTAAATGTCTCCTTGTTAATTAGATCTGCTGACTTATCTGTGAGCCAAAAACCTGCCATAGTACCTACGGTACTCCCAATAATCACGATGAAGAGAATTCCCGCCAACAGAGAGATCGTACACCTGGACTTGCTGGTCCCCAGCGAACGTTCGATGGCTGTACGTTTTTTTTGTTTGACAATAAGGATATAACAGAAAAATATAAGTATTAAAAATGTGGTAGTAATGCCCACTATCAGCAATACCACCGATATTTTTTTAGTGCTCTCTAGCCCATTTCTGAGTTTGGTATACCCCTTGTCATAGAACTTGATTTCCAAATCCTGAATACCAAGGGTATTCCACGCCTTCATGTACTGCTCTGCCTCACCATTGGGAATCTCAAAGGAGGTGTTGTAACCCATCATGGGTCCAAACGCTACAATATTATCTTCATCACTATCTTTAACGGATGTGGAGGGAATCACCACTTCATCTGCACCCATCCTATACCCCTTATCATAACCGGAAGAAACGTCATAAATGCCTACAATCGTATAACGATTGTCTGCAACACCTTGTATGACTCCCCACTTGCATTTAACCGACCAAATCGAAAATTTCTCATCGTATTGCTTAAATTCTGTCCAGGAGATTCCTGGTAATTTGCAAAATACAAATGCAACGGCATTGTACTCCCCACAACCAGTCCATTTCTCTGGGCAAATTCCCTCGACACAAGACAAACTGCGGCTCCATCCCCATATTCCGCTTCACTAATGTCACGGCCATTCATAATAAAGGCATCTCCATTATAAAATGGCATCAAAAGATTCGTACTGTTAGTAGAAGACACCGGTATGGTTTGCTTCAATTGTTGCTCTGCTTTAATTAATTCGTACCATCGTTTGCCTCTCGGTGTCTCATAAAAGCCATCTGTTACTTCGTCCCATGGAGTTTTCATTTGAAAATCATCCATAATGTGGGCACCATCAGGAGCATATTGTGTTGAGGTTATTCCCCTTCCCGGTATATATTCTTCGACTGTATCTACGGCATCATTGTGAGCACGAAACATTTGGACAGCCATTACATATGTTTTTCCAGCAAACATCATATCAGGTTTCGGATTAAAATGATCACAGAACCAAATTTCTTCCCGTTCTGTACTTCCCAGAAGCACTCTTTTTATTTTCAGTTTTACTGGACCCGCGGGTATAGAGTCTTTCAAGGGTGTAACCTCAAGAATCATATAATTGTTATCGCTAAAATCTTCTAATACATAATCCGAGTGATAAGCACCGTAATACGGTCTTTTTTCAGGGGGCTGTTTGTAGCTTGCGCCTTTAAAATTCAAAGTGGTCACCGATATTGGCGTATTGTATGAAGGAGATTTATAGAGAGTAAAGCTTTTTTTCTCCGCATCCCATTGATAATTGCTTTTAACTGCAGATGCTTTTTGCTGCACTGTACCAATGGTGGTAAATGTACCCTCAAATGCTTTTATATTCACTGAACTGCGCTGCCAAAGATTACACCCGAGAGAAAGCAGTAAGGCTGAAAGTATAAGCAGCATTAGAAATAGTACTGTCTTTACCGGTGTGCGCCACATTTGTTTAATACTGTTCCATATCATTATTGTGGCCCCCTACCAGCCAGGTTGATCGACTGTCATTTCCCCATCTTTCATTTCATAAATGGCGTCAGCCTGCAAAGCGATCTCTTTGTTATGCGTGATAATAATTACGGAGTAGTTATGATGATGTGCTAGAGATTTTAGCAGATTCACTACAATGGTTTCATTAGCGCTATCCAGGTTTCCAGTGGGTTCATCCGCTAACAGAATTTTTCCGCCTGCGGCTAGTGCCCGTGCGATAGCCACACGTTGCTGTTCCCCTCCGCTCATCATACTTGGGAATTGCCCAAGAGCTTTTTTACCAAGCCCAACCTTATCTATTAGATCCACTGCCACTGCTGTTGATTTGCGTCTGCTCTTACCTTGTATTTCCATTGGATACATTACATTTTCCAGTGCTGTCAAAAGCGGAAAGAGATTAAACGACTGGTAAACCACAGAGGCCATCGTTCGCCGATAGTGGTCGCGATCAAGAGACGCCATGTCTACATTGTCTACGTAAATGTTACCGCTAGTCGGCAAATCCAGTCCTGCGAGCAAAGACAGCAGAGTACTTTTCCCGCTGCCTGATTCTCCAGTAATGGCTGCCACTTTGCCTGTTTCAAAGACGCAGGAGACGTTTTTTAAAGCTTCAATCGTTTGGTACTTACTTCGATAGGTATAACTGACCTGATTAACGGATAAAATTCCCATAATTATCCTCCCTAATCATTCCGACAAAGAATAGCCATTACACTAAATCTGCTCAAAAACAATAACGCAATAATATTGCCCAGCATAAAGAAAAACATGGTGATCATAGCCGGAATAGCGGTTAGTTTATCTGTGCTAAATAGAGTAACTACAATGGTACCAAGCATGACGCCTACGATCATCAGTGCAAGGCTTTCGGTGATAAGCGCGGCAAAACATGCTCTTTTACTGCTGCCCAGGGAACGCATAACAGCAAACTCCGGCCGTCTGTTCTGCTTCAACAAATAGGATGTGATATATCCCGTGCAAGCCACAATCATGAGGATTAAATAAAAAAAGGAAGTTAATAGAGAGAGGTTTTCTTTCAGGTGGCCCGCGGCTTTGATAAAGTCCCCGTCATTCACCAGCAGTGCATTACCGTTATGAGAAAGCGGGGCTGATGCCTGAACAGACTTAAACCCATACTTTTGCATCTGTGACTTGAAAGCATTAAGCTTGCGTGGGTCTTTTACGGTAAAAGCAGCTGAATCCGCATAAAATTCGGTGTCAGCTTTAGCAAATGCTTCCTCCGTCCAGCTCGTTGGGAGGATGACCTGCGCCACTAATCCGGAACTCAACTCATTCCATGGTGCCATACTGCCTATAATTTTGAAGGAATACACGCCGAGTGGTTTTAAACGTAATTCAATTCCATCCGGTGCATAACGATAGTAGTTTAGTTTGAGCACAATCGTGTCACCGACGGCTAATTTATTTTGCCTCAATAATTGTTCGTCAGCGAGACATTGTGCTTCTTTAGACTGTAAATAATCAAGAGTTGCTCCACTTGCCAATGCTACATTCTCCAAAGGTAGGGCGGGGATGGCTCTTATCGAATTTACCGAGGCAACAGATATATTTAAGTATTTCTCCCACTCATCCATAGGGTAATCTCCTAATCCTGCCATAAGCTGCGTAGCATATGTAAGTCCGCTGACGTATTGAGACGACTGCAATTGCAGGATAGATTCTTTCTTGATTTCCAGCCCGACATTCTGCGATCCATCACTATTAGTGATGTGGGCTGAAACCGGAAGAGCCACGACTAAATTGGATAGTTGCTTTTTATTAGTCTCTATACTGGATATGTACAAATTCAATAGGGATACAATAAGTGCACAAATTAAAATATTTAATATACTTTTGAATTTATTACGATAGATATTCAGAATGCCCGTCCGCAAATAAAACATGGAGTTCCCTCCTTTTACTTATAGCATTCGACAATATCATCATTTAAACCTTTTATGGAATTATATTCAATTTAGATAATCCTCTACTATATTTAAAATCGAATGGTTTTAAGAGGATTAGGCAATCATTTAATACGAATCAGCAATCCGCTGCCCCACGAATGTAGGGCAGCATTATCACATGATATTACTTTTATACTTAAATCGGCATATTTTCATTTCATTCTTAGATCTATAGTCATTCACGTTTGTTCTCAACAGATTTCATACGGTTTTGATCGTCAGGAACTCGGTCATTACTGAATTCCTGACCTGCTTCAGACTCTGTATGGCCACTAGCACTTCGGGCAAAGTTCGTGAACTGCCTTTTTTGCTCATCCATTTCGTGTTTCTGTTTAAGGAGCTCCTGTGGATCCAAATTTGACATCGTATTTACCTCCTAGATAGAATCATGTAGTTTATTCGCTCTACACAAGTTTTCCTTAACAGAGCGGTGGTTATGCAAGAATTAATAATTCAGTACTCTCATCCACCAAGCATCTTAGTTTACTCCGATTCCTCTGACACCATCAGCGGTTAATAAGATGAAAAAGGAAGGGTGTGACTGCTGTGGCTGTATGCCAGCACAAACGAATCGCCGCTGTGCTTCTATTCATCACAATCTTGTTTGTGATCTGTATGACGCTTCAGCTTAAACAGGTATCTGCATCCGCTTTCTCCGCGGCCTGGCCTTATAAAGCGGAGATTCTGAAATCACGTCAGGTAATTGTAGTTGAGGCGACTTCTACACGATCCCAGACTGGAACCTTATCATTGCGTGAGATAAGGAATGGGCAATGGAGATCTGTCATTTCTCGTATCCCAGTTGCTTTGGGGCGGGAAGGCATTGCCAAAATCCGTGAAGGTGACGGGCGTACGCCATCTGGAGTGTATCTTCTGGTGCAGGCTTTCGGATCTGCGGTCAAACCAGTTGATCTGAAGCTTACTTTCACTCAGACTTCTTATTTCGACTACTGGATCGATGATCCTGCCTCTGCCGAGTATAATCAGTGGGTGACTTACACCGGCAATCCGGCAGGCAGGTGGAACTCATATGAACACCTGCTCCACCCACTGTATAAATACGCAGTGGTGATCCGGTACAATGAAGCGCCAGTGGTGCCCGGCAAGGGCAGCGCCATTTTCCTACACATTTGGAGAACGGCTGCCAAGCCTACAGCTGGGTGTATCGCTATGTCCGAAGCCAACCTCCTGAAGCTAATAAAGCTGCTTGATCCGGCGCTAACGCCGGCGATCGCCATTGGACTGGGAGATGTAGACTAAAGCTAAAAGGAAATATTTACAACCCGTCCACGGTGTGAGAAGATCAGAACGGATTTATTCTACTGTCGGAAAGTTGGGAATCTATGAGGTTTAGAATCGGCTTACTCTCTCTGCTTCTTGTTTTGGGAGTTGTATTTCAATCGTCACCGGGAGTTGTATCAGCCAGTGCAGAAAAACAGGCTGACCAGTGTTCTTTCCTTCCGGACAACGGCAAGGAATTTGTACTTAATGATCACTATATGGATCATGGCTTTTTTTCTTTGTTCTGCGGCATTCATGTGCAGGATGGACAGCTGGGAGATCAAGCTACACTGAAGTTGAACGGCAGCAGCTTGAAGATTACGAAGCAGGGAAAATCGTATTTGGAGCTCCAGGCAACAAAACCAGGTACTTCCGTCATCCAGGCCATTATGCCGGATCAAAGTGTCGTATCGCTGACCGTTACGGTAATTACTTTAGCCCAGGCGGAACAACAACGTGACCCGCATAAACTTACGATCCAAGAAGCGTTGCGGCTGGTGAGGCTAAAGGTAAGCGATTTGGGTGGATTATACGATTACTCTGGCAGGGATGAATATGGAGGCTATCATCTTCAAGATGTGGTAACAGATGGTGAGTACTTGGGTGAAGGGAGTAATTATTTCGTCAACCCCGAGGATGGAACCATGTATAACATTCTGAACGGCGAGTACATGGATAATCTATTCTCCGATAAGCATGATCCGCCGCTGGAACCTGAGGCCATTATATCCTTGTTGAAACAGCGGATTACAAAGAACATCCCGGCAAACTTTACGCTGCAGGAAACCGGCAATTATGTTAGGGGAAGTACTGAGTTTGGGCTGTATCCGCTGGTGAAGTCTGCACGCTCCGGTCAGCTTGTACCAAACACCACAGTCTCCCCTTCGGCCACATATCTGGTAAATCCGGGAACGGGTTATGTGTATGACTCGAACTATCAATACATAGGAACCGTATTTAATTCAAAAATGAAGCTGGATAAGAATTGGAACATCTACGTCAATACGATGCTTAGAGATTATTATTACGTTATTACTCAAGCAGTCAATAACAACTATATTGATTATCTTCAGAGCATATTAAAGCCCGGCAGCGCCATAGACAAGCAGCAACGTAAATTCGCTACAACGATGCATGCATCCGGTATCAAGGAACAATTTGGACTTTCTTATACCATCGACCATACGGAAACGGTGTCCTCCACAATCGTCAAAATTTATGTAACCGAAGAAACCCGGGTCACGCCAAAGACCGGAAAACCGTACTCCGTCAAAGAGAAATGGATGTATCAAGCGGAGGAAGAAACCTATTCTTGGCGTTTCACGGCTATGAAACGATGGAAATAGGATGCTCTTTGGGCAGTCGGTAAAATACACCCCTCAAATCAGAAGCATTTGATTGAGGGGTGTTTTATGTCAATTATTAATTAAGTAATTCGATGTACCCCTCTGTTCCATGTACGCGAATCCGTTGCCCGTCTTTGATCAACTTGGTAGCATTCTCCACTCCGACTACTGCGGGCAAGCCATACTCACGCGCGATCACAGCTCCATGGGTCATCAGGCCCCCAACTTCAGTGACCAGACCTTTTATGGATAGAAACAATGGCGTCCATCCAGGGTCTGTAAAAGAGGTCACTAATATATCTCCCTCTTCCAGATCAGCCTCTTCCATATTTAAAATAACACGTGCCCGGCCCTCGATCACTCCGGAAGAAACAGGAAGACCTGCAATGGCTTCGGCCGGGAGATGATCCCGTTTGTACTTACCTGCAATGATTTCACCGTCAGACGTAATAATTCGTGGCGGCGTTAGTTTATCATATAATTTGTACTCAACTTTTCGTTGGCTGATGATCTGATAATCCAGTTTTTGCGTACGAACGACGTCGTGAAATTCTTCAAAAGTGAGATAGTAAACATCATCTTTTTCATGGATAATGCCTGCTTGTACGAGTTGTTCGGCTTCTTTCAATAAAGCTAGTTTATAGACGAAGTAACGGTTAATGTAGCCGTATTTGGGATATTCCCGGTAACCGATATAATTCCGAATCAGGTCAATCATACCTTTGGTTTCTTTGGCTTTTTGTTCACCATCCGGTAATTGCTTCAATCGGCTTAAGATTTCTTGTTCTTTTGTCAAAGCTTCCTCTAGGCCTTGCTCAAATCTACGTTGGCTTTCATTAGGCTCAAAGGTTCTGATATTACTTAGGATCAAAGGGATCAGTATAGTTGGCTTCTCACTCCAGCGGGTTCTGGTAATGTCGATTTCTCCGGTACACCGCATTCCGTATTTGCTTAGATACGCAAGGATCGCCTCTTGGGATTCCTGCCCGCCATGAAGTTTAGCCAGGTCATTCAAGAAGTTATCATCTTGTACATGCTGTAAATATTCAATGACCTCCGGATAAGGACGAATCACATCTGCGACATCCAACAGCGCTAGGCCCATCTCCGAAGTAATATTGTTCGGTACAGATTGAGATAACGTATCTGCTGCGTTTTTTTCACCTAACCATTCGTCCATATGTTCATTGATCCATGAGGAAGCCTCCATTGCAGCCATAAACACACGAGTGCTTTGCGGGTTAAATAGAATCTCTTTTAATTGCTGGATATCTTCCAGAATAAAATCAAATAAAGCAACGCCTGATTTCGTTCGTATATTATGTTGTAACTCTTTGATCGAAGTTTGATTATGCTCTATCAACTCAGTAACAATTGACGGATTCAATTCGCTTTGTGTGTGAGAGGCTGCAGGGGGACCAACTGTTATGTTTTTCCCGGGAACCTGTGCTTTTTCACTTTCTGGTGCCGATTGTATAAAATCTTCCCGCTCTACAATGGTCATTAGTGCGTCTTTGATGAGCGGATCGGATTTGCCTAGGGTATCTATGGTCACCCTACGATTAGGTGATGCAAGCATTGGTGTGATATCCACAAACAATCTTCCGCCCGCTTTACGCATAGGCGCACGAGTAATTAACAGGTAGAAAGACAATCCGAGTGGTTTGATGGGATCTGTCATCATTTGTTGGTGACCGACAGATACATAAACGTGATTCCCTTGATCATTTGCTTCCGGGATGGGGAATAGTGTGGTGATGGGCCGGCTCTGAACGATATAAAAAGTATCCTGGACTAAACACCATTCTATATCCTGCGGGCAGCCGAAATGCGCCTCGATTTGTCTTCCGATGTCTGCCAGTCCTAATATTTGCTTCTCCGTGAGGGCTTGAGCCTTTTGCTGATCGAGTTGAATCGGCCGGGTCTCTGTTCCGCCTTCTTTCCGTCCATAGATCGCTACTGTTTTGGTTGCTATCCGCGTCTCGATGATGGCCCCTTCCTTCACTTTATAACCATCAGCCGAAACCAAACCTGAGACTAATGCTTCTCCAAGCCCGTAACTGGCATCGATGGTTTGTACTTTTCGGTTGCCGGTCATGGGATCGGCGGTAAATAGTATCCCCGAAGCCTGCGGGAAAACCATCCTTTGTACGACAACGGATAGATACACCTGATTGTGGTCGAATCCATTGTGCATACGGTAAAGTACCGCGCGATCCGTAAATAACGAAGCCCAACATTTGCTGATATGCTGCAAGATGGCATCAACGCCAATGATATTTAAGTAGGTGTCTTGTTGACCGGCAAAAGAGGCATGCGGCAGATCTTCGGCAGTCGCGCTGGAACGCACCGCATAAGCGTGTTCCTCGCCAATCTGGGACAGATACTCAGTAACTGCTTTCACAACACCGGCAGGAATTTCTGCTTCCATAATGATCTGGCGAATATTCCGGGTAAGCTCACCGATTTGTTCCCGATCTTCTACTTTAAGGATGGTGAGTCGATTTAACAAAGCTTGGTACTCTTCGTTATGTTGAACGGCTGTTTGATATCCCTCTGTTGTGACACAAAATCCTTCAGGAATCTGGATTCCTTCAACTTTTGATAATTTCCCAAGATTTAACCCTTTTCCGCCAACGAGCAAAAGCTGCGAATCTTTCACTTCCTGAAGCCCGAGAACCAATGAACTCATTCCACATTTCTCCTAACCATTCAATTGAGAAAAAAATATTTGACAAGAGTTTTGCCTGCATGATACACTTAAATTGTAAGATAGTCTTACTATGTTCTCCTATCTAAAATTAGTCGTGAATTGATTATAGCATCACGTATATTTATAAGCAATATCAAGAACCTGACAAAACTGTCCAGGTTCTTTTTTGATTTCCCGCTATCTTCTATTCATTTCATCAGACTGAAATCCTGACCTTATCGCTTCCAGCGATGCGTCCTCCCGCTTCGTTAGTTCTTCTCTGATTTCATGTTATGACACACTTGACAGCCGGAATCATAGAAAGTAGTATTTTGAAATACTCCTTAATTTTCAGGAGATCATTTTATACGAAGGAGGCTCCTCAATGATTGAAGCACTGCGGAAACTCGGTTTATCCGATTTGGAAGCCCGCTGCTATCTGGCGTTGCACGGTCAGCCACCCTTTTCGGGCTATGAGGTTGCCAAACAGGTATCGATTTCGCGCTCCAACGTGTATGGTGCTCTGCGCAGTTTGGTGGAAAAGGGTGTCTGCCGCGCTGTAGAAGGCGATCCTATCACGTTCGCGGCGATTCCAATCGGGCAAGTCATTAAACTGCTTCAATCTGATTTCGAGCGCACTGCCCGCTTGCTGGAGAGTGAGTTGTCTGCCTTGCCTGAGACCCCACCCTTCTTCAGTAATTGGAAAGGAAATCAGCAAGTCGATCTGGCGATTCGTCGCCTCGCCGCCAATTCCAGGAATGAGATTCTGGTCGATCTTTGGGCAGAGGATCTACACTTAGTAGAGGAAGCACTGCTCGCGGCTGAGCGCCGGGGTACTGCTGTTCATCTGATGCTCATTGGTGATGCGCCGACTGAACTAAAGCGTGTTATCTTACATAGTGTTCCGCTGGGGGGACCGCATAAGTCGCGGAACTTCTCTATGCTTCTGGACAAAGAGACGGCGATTCTCGGCAGTTTCAGCCGGTACGCGTCAGCATCGGCGCTGGAAAGCAACCATCCGGCGGTATTGAACATGCTAGAGACCTCGTACTTTCACGATGTCGTGATGATGCGGATCGAGGCTGATTTCACCAAAGAGCTGGAAGACCGATACGGGAAGGACTATGCACAAATCCGCCGTGAGCATCCCGAGATGCATTCTTAACTACCCGATAACATGAGAGGATGACTTACATTGAATGAAAAAAGCTCGTCCGTACTCCATAACCGTTCGTTCCTACGTTTATGGATCGCACGGATTTTCTCAACCAGCGCGTTTCAAATGCTGTCCGTCGCCATTGGCTGGCAAGTATATGCGCTAACTGACAGCGCATTTCAACTCGGCCTCGTCGGTCTGGCCCAATTCCTGCCTATGCTGCTGTTGACGCTGCCGGCCGGACAAACCGCAGACCGCTACGACCGCCGCACCATCGTTAATCTATGTCAACTTTTAGAGAGCGTCGTTGTTCTCCTGCTCGTCCTTGGCAGTATACAAGGCTGGCTCGGTTCGGTCCATCTGCTGATTGCCGCAGCTATTCTAGGGGCGTGCCGCACCTTTGAAGGCCCGGCTTCTGCTGCACTAGTTCCGGATATCGTGGACCGTGATCAACTGCCGAAGGCGGCTGCCTGGTCCGCCTCAGCCATGCAGACGGCAATGATTATAGGCCCGTCACTAGGAGGTGTGCTTGTTCTCTGGGGCACAGCAGCCGCCTATACTGCATCGCTGATCGCGCTCGTAGTATCGACCGTGCTGATCTTCTTCGTCAAAACCGTTCATTTCGTAAAGAAGCTGGATGCCGTCAATATGGACACATTCTTCAGTGGACTCCGGTTTGTATTTGCCCGCAAAATCATCTTGGGAACCATCTCACTTGACCTGTTCGCCGTGCTACTTGGCGGGGCGACCGCACTGCTGCCGATCTTCGCCGAAGATATCCTGAAGACAGGTTCGCTTGGTCTGGGCTTGCTGCGCACTGCGCCGGCAGTCGGCGCTATCGTTGTATCACTGATTCTAACCCGATATTCGGTGGAAAGAGCCATCGGGAAGACGTTATTCGCCTCGCTCGTCGTGTTCGCCTTGGCAACGGTTCTGTTCGGGGTCTCTAACAACATCTGGCTGTCGCTCTTCGCGCTGTTCCTTACAGGCGCTTCCGATGTGGTAAGTGTCGTTATCCGCTCGACACTCGTTCAGGTTAACACCCCACAAGATATGCAAGGCCGGGTTAACGCCGTTAACTCGTTGTTCATTGGCACCTCGAATCAGCTCGGAGAGTTTGAGTCCGGCACGATGGCCGGATTGGTCGGAGCCGTTCCTGCAACCGTTATTGGCGGACTTGGCACCTTAGCGATTTCGGTCATTTGGTTCTATTGGCTCTTCCCCGTTCTCCGAAACCTGAAGACGTACCGGGCTGAAGGAAGCTAGCAATTTCCATTGAAAATGCTGAGTAAGATGAAGGGTACACTGGACTTATTTATACACCTAAAAAATGCATGGAATCGCTTTTTATTCGGATTCCATGCATTTTTATATCATTTGATCCATTCTACTTTATCTTCAGTACAATTTTCCCTTTAGCTCTGCCCGATTCTGAATATTCCATCGCCTTTTGAGCTTCAACGAAAGGAAATACAACATCAATAACCGGAACAATTTGATTTGATTCTATCAATTGAGTAATAATGTCTAATTGAGCTCCGCTTGGTTTCATAAACAAAAAGTTATATTTTACATCATATTTGTTCTCTAGCTTATTCAATTTCCGCGTAACTAATCGCAATATATTCGTTTTGATGAAGCCCAAGCCATATTCTTTGCCGAACCGTGCATTAGGTAATCCTGAAACCGATACAATCTGCCCGCCTCGTTTAACGATTTGGAATGCCCTTTCTAGGGTCTCTCCTCCATTAGTGTCATATACTCCATCATAATTACTTAGCAGCTTGTCAAATTCTTCTGTTTTATAATTTATTATTCGATCTGCTCCAAGTGACTTAACCAATTGTTCTCCGGCTTCACTTGTAGTTGTTGCAACATAGATCCCCATCGTTTTGGCGAGTTGAATAGCAAAAGTTCCTACGCCACCTGATCCTGCTTGAATAAGCACCTTCTGTCCGGAAGATAGTTGCAGGATATCATGTAATGCTTGATAAGAGGTAAGCCCTACTAATGGAATAGAAGCCGCTTCTTCAAAGGATAAATTGTAAGGCTTGTTGGCAATATCGTCTTCATGCACAGAAATATATTCGGCGAAGGTTCCAATCCGGCTCTTTCTTGGCCGACCGTATACTTCATCGCCTAATTTAAATTTTGTAACTTTCGCTCCTGCTTTTATAACGATACCGGCAAAATCATTCCCTAGAATTAGCGGCATATCATATTTCAGCAGCAAACGTAATTTACCATCGCGTACTTTAAAGTCTATTGGATTAATGCTGGCAGCATGGATTTCAGCCAATATATCATATTCGCCAACTTCAGGCATTGGCATTTCGGATAACACAAGAGGGTGTTTGCCGTACTCATTGATTACCATAGCTTTCATTCTTTATCCTCCACATACTAAAATTACACCACATTAGATGAGCTTGATTATCGAATTATATTCGTTTTACAATGTTAGTAACCGGGCAAAGGGCAAAAGGTGAATCCTGAAATAGAAAAACCGCGCAAGGCGCGGGTTCTCAAAAGGACTTTGTTCTTGTCTTTAATATTCTCCCTTGATCACAAAAAACGAGCCGCGAATGGTTCCGGCTAGTTTAGACTTCTGCCGCGCGAACTTAAACTTCTCTGCTAATTCCTTCGGGATCTCCATTCCCTCTGAAAGCTTAAAACCTACAGCCCGCTTCTTAGGGTCATCTACGGTATACATGACGTTGATCGCAAGCCCGTCCTCATAAAAAACGTAAGTAAATTGGATATTTTCCACTTGAAAGCGCGAAGTTTCTAACGGCTTGGCCGCAAATTCGATATTACGTTCCTCTTTCAGAATCCGGTTCACATATTCAAGACTCTCCTGACTTTCACTGGCAGGCACAACCGTAAATTCATGCTTGTATTTGTTCATAAAGTAACGGGCTTCATTCGCACGTAAACCAGCAAGTGTTTCTACTACAGGTGAAGACTCTAAACCAACCGTAGACACATCCTTAAAATCAACGATATAAGACATTCTTCCCTCTCCTTTACTCTCGTTATTTCCTCACAACTGGAATCCACATTTCACCTAAAATCAAGCCGTTTCGCTGCCCTGTCTCAACAGTTGTATTAGGCCCGCCAACATAGGCGACATCCTGTGCTTCCGGCAAGGCTTGTCCAAAGGCAAGACCTGCAAGCAGATTATTTAATTCGTCAGCCGTCTTCCCTTCTCCTTTAACAACCAGGTATTCTCCCTTAGGAAATTGGATCACTCTGGCCTCTTCAGGTGCCGGTGCCTCTGTCATAACGCCTGCGTAATGCATCATCTTATTATTGACCGCTTCGTTCACAGCGAAAATGTAGTCATTCGTAGCCGCGGCTTTTAAAGCATCAAGTCTTCCATCCTGGCTAACGGCCTGCCAGAAATCCGCCTTTTCCTTGTTTATCCCAGCATAGTCTGTGTAGTGACTCTTAAGCTCAGTTCCAATGCCTATAACGGTAAAGCTGTCTTTTTCTTCTAGAGTATAATTCGCCATATTTGAAACCTTCCTTTTCACTAGGATTTATCAAATGATTTGTCTTCACCACTTGATAAGGATATGATAGCCTTAAATCATGTCAAAAAATGATACTGTTTAGGAGTCCCAATGAAAAAAGTTGAACGGATTAATATCATTATGCGGTATATCAACAATCGTGCCCATTTTACCATTTCTGAAATCATGCGGGAATTCAACATCTCCCGTTCAACAGCGATCAGGGATATCAGAGAAATTGAGGGCATGGGGATGCCGCTTGTCGCTGAAGTTGGGAGAGATGGGGGTTATTTTGTCATGCGCAACTCTGTCCTTCCCGTTGTTCGCTTTACCGATAATGAAGTTAAGGCTCTTTTTATTGCATTTATGGCCACAAGAAATGGGCAGCTCCCCTATTTAAAGAGCCGTCAGTCTTTAGCCGAGAAATTGCTCGGCCTCATCTCAGAGAATCAGCAGGATGACCTTTCTCTTTTAAATCAAATATTGCTATTTGAAGGGACGAACCCGAATAACCCGGATCTGCTTGATCTTTCAGACCTGCCCCATCCCATGCTAGAAAAACTGATCCAGCTCCTACTATTGGATAGCTATTTATTGATTACTATTAATGAAGAGACTACTCCCATTTATCTCTTGCACCTTTATCGTGAAAAAGGCCTTTGGCTGATTGAAGGCTTTGACTTAATGGAAGAAAAGAAGCAAATTGTCCCGGTCGACCATCTCACCGATGTCAAACCCTACAGCGCCGATAAAAGATTAAGTAAGAAAAAGATCATGGAAATCCTAAGTAAGCAAGAAGCAGTGATCAACCTTGTCCTTGAACTTGGTCCCCAAGCAATTGCCCAGTTCAAAAAATACCATCCTCTTAGAGTTTCCATTTCCTATACGAATCCTTACCAAACCACAGCCATACTAAAGACTTTTATCAATGTGAAGAAGCCCGAAGAATTAGCCGAAATAATCAATTGGCTGCTGTTTCTAGGCGGGGATATCAAGGTCAAGGAAATTCCGCAAGAAGTCTCAAACGGTATACAAGAGCGAGTGAATTTATACTGCCCATAATTAGCGGCTCTTAAAACCAATAATCAATTTGAGCTTGTCCTATGGTAACTTTCCGAAAGCTCGGGTATGAAGAAAGACTGCCGAAGAATTCTTCGACAGTCCTTCTCTTCCTTACAAAGTAGTATGCTTCTCTTCGTATTCGCTGGACAATACCTTAAGCGATTTGATTTTACCATGGGGATGTTGCTGTTGCTTTCGTGACTTCCAGGCAGCTTCTTTCCTTCTCATCTGGTGAGCCATAAAGAATCCTCCTCGGGAAAATGAGATGTATACTACTTTCTTATGATGTCTTTCCTGGACTTTGTTCATTCATTTAATAATCCGTCCTATACAACACGTCCAAAAGCGATTAATATTCTTTGTAGCAAATTATACGAAAGAAGAGGTCATAATCGATATGCTGGAGCCAAACATAACTAATCAATTGAAGAAAACGCTGAAACAAAGTATCGAGAACAAGGAAATCGCCGGTGCGAATTTCATGGTGCTCAAGGACGGCAAGGAAGTGTTTTACCATGAAGATGGTTTGGCTGACATGGAGTCGGGACGCCTTATTTCTAGGGATTCGATCTTCCGTTTATACTCCATGACGAAGCCGATTACCGCCACTTCCATCATGATGCTGCTCGAACGTGGAGAGATTGATTTGTTTGATCCGGTAAGCCGCTATATTCCGGGTTTCAAAAACCAGCTGTTCGAGAAGGATGGTGAACTGGTACCAGTAAGCCGCGAAGTTACAATTCACGACTTGCTGAACATGACATCTGGGTTAGTGTATGGTGGTACCGACAAAGCCGGGCAGCATACGGATGAATTATTCGAGGAACTGAGTAGCCGTTTATACGGTGATACACCCATGAGCACACTGGAATTTGCAAATCGTCTGGGTGAAGCTCCCCTTTCCTTCGATCCGGGATCGTACTGGCAATACGGAACGTCGGCGGACGTTCTTGGCGCGATTGTGGAAAGTGTTAGCGGTGTACGTTACGGAGAATTTTTGAACAAGGAGATCTTTAAGCCGCTTGGAATGAAAGATACCGGCTTCTGGCTGTCGCAAGAACAACGAGCCCGCCTTGCAAAAACCTATCAAGACGACGGTGAAGGCGGCCTGAAGCTGTATGCGGACAGCCATCTCGGCATCGGTCATCAAATGGATCGGGAGCCGGTATTCGAGTCAGGCGGAGCTGGTCTGGCGTCTACGATTGACGATGCTGCTAAATTTACAACGATGCTGATGAATCAAGGTAGCTTAAACGGCGTGCAGCTTCTAAAACCTAGAACAGTTCAATATATGACATCAGCTTCTTTAACCGATTGGCAGCAAAAAGGCTTCGATACGTGGCATTCATTGTGTGGCCATAGTTATGGCAACCAGATGCGAATCATGACCGACACCGGGAAAGCCGGAATTATCGGCGGCCAAGGTGAGTACGGCTGGGACGGGTGGCTTGGGGCATACTTCAACAACAGTCCTGCGGACGGGCTGACAATCCTATTTATGATTCAGAAAAAAGATGCCGGCACGATGCCGATTACCCGTAAGTTGCGTAATATCGTATTCAGCACCTTGTAAGGGGCACAATCAAACGTGACTCTTCAGCAGTTCAGCTATGCTTATTTTATCGATACTGGACTGATGCACATAACAGCAAAAATAAGCCTTGGCCGGCGAAGGGCTAAGGCTTTTTTTTGCATTTCCAAATCCTTTATTAATCACGTAAAATACTTCTCATCTTGATATACTCTTCCTCAGTGATCTCCCCTCTGGCAAATCGCTCCGCCAGAATTCTTTGGGGTGTACTTTCTTTGTCACGGGAATTCCCTTCACCACTAACCCATCGGATCACCAAATAAATGACACCAATTATCAACAATAGATTGATGATAAAACCAAATATTCCGAACCCAAAACCATATCCCATCATCATCTTGGCATCATCCTTTTTTAACGTATTATCGGAAGACGGACTCGAACGGTCGTCCCGGTATTTAACTCACTCTGTACTTGAATAGATCCTGCATGTGCATCAAGGATCGCTTTTACAATTGCAAGGCCTATGCCGGCACCACCTGTCTTCCGGTTTCTGGACTTGTCTCCCCGGTAGAACCGCTCAAAGATATAAGGAAGCTCATCTTCCGAGATCCCTTGCCCTGTATCTGAAATTGTGACAATCCCTTCGTTTGAATCTTTTGAAACTACAATATGGATGCTTCCTGTGTTGGTGTATTTAAATGCGTTGCTTAAAAGGTTAAGGAATACCTGATCCAACCGCACTCGATCTCCGGTGATCCATACTTCACTTTCACTTACTAAATTAAACGAAAGGTTTTTATGAACGAATTGACCGGACACAGTAATTAACGACTGCTGGACAATGCCGTGCAGGGATACCATTTCCTTCTTTAAATGAACCATCGGGTTCTCTGCAGCAGCCAAATTTTCCAGATCATTAATGAGTTGAACCAACCGCAGAACCTGGTCATGGCATACTACAAGTCTATCGGGTGTCGGTTCCCAAATCTCATCCTGAAATGCTTCCAAATGGCTTTGAATCGTCGTTATCGGCGTTCGTAATTCATGGGCTACATCGGCAGTCAATGTTTTTCTTAACTGATCCTGTTTCTCCATTCCTTCGGCCAAATGGTTAAGTGCAAGTCCGACCTCACGGATCTCACTATTCAGATTTGCAACCTCAATTCGGGAGGTGAGATCTCCTTCTTTCATTTTTGCAGCAATCTCTTTAATCCTGATCAGCGGCTGGCTAATACTGCTGGCGATGTACCTGCTGAACAGATACGTTCCAATGATTACAATCACAAGAGCTGCCCATAACAGCGTATTAAACATGCGCAAGAACTGCTGATTCAGGTTTTGGAACGTTTCGGTTGAAGCTTGAAATTCAATGGTTCCGAGCTGGTGATTATTTTTCACGAGGGTTTGTTGAATAGCAGCTTGCCGGTTCTTGAAATCCGAAGTCTGTCGCTGCATCCCCATTTGTGAAGTGTCCCATAATAAAAGGTGTTCATTGTTGTAAATACGAACAATATAATTACGTGCCATCGCTTGATGAGAAAGGAGCATCCACACATTAGGACTCCACTCTGATGTGGTTTCATCATAAGCGGCTATGAGTTCGTCATGAATACTCTGAACTTCTGCCTTCTGCTGGTTATTCTGATATTTATGAAATGAGAAGCTCATCACCAGATTTACAAGCAGTAGGATAGACAGTACAGCAGTGAGGGCTACACCTACATGGGATACAAGAAGCTTTCTGTTTAATCCACCTCTATTGTTCATCGGGACTCACCAAGAACTTGTAGCCTACACCGAAGACTGTACCAATGAATTCAGGTCGTCTCGGGTCTTCATTTATTTTTTGTCTAATGTTCTTGATATGTACATCAATGGTCCGCTCAAACCCTTCATAGCTATCGCCCTGAATAAGATTCACTAGTTCAAGCCGGGAGAAGACTCTTTTCGGGTGTTTGGCTAATACTTCTAACAGTTTAAACTCCATGGGTGTAAGAATGACGGATTCATTATGCATTTTTACTTCATAGCTTTCGATATTCATAATTAAGCTGCCTTTGGAGAATGACATTAATGACTTGTTAAGTCCTCCCTGATCGGGAGGTTGGGCTCTTCGCAATAAACTGATCACTCGGGCTAACAGTTCTCTGGGACTGAAAGGTTTTGTAATATAATCATCTGCTCCGATCATCAATCCGTTAACCATGTCATCCTCGCTGCTTTTGGCAGTCAGCATAAGAATGGGTACGCTGGACGTTTTTCGGATCATTCTACAGACCTCTTCGCCTGACATATCCGGAAGCATCAAATCCAGCACGATAAGATCGGGATTTAAAGATTCAAATAAATAAAGAGCACCTCGGCCCGTATCTGTCTCATATACAAGGAATTGGTTTTTTTCCAGGTACGCTTTAATAACTTGAACAATATGCTCTTCATCATCCACTACTAAGATTTTCATGAGCTTCATCACCATTCGGCTGTGATTTATGAAATGAGATAGACCCCATTTACATGAGGTCTCATCTTATCATGATCTGGTTAAAAGTTCATCATACCTTGAGAACTTTGCATCATTTGAGTCATACCAGCGCTTCCCTTTGCATTACAGTTGTCGTGCATCTGCTGAATCTCTTTTTCGGACAGATTGGGATGCATTTGCTTGGCATGTTGAAGCATCTTACCCACGGATCCACCACTGTTATTATCATTGTCCGCTGTTGCAGCATAAGCGCCTGCAGTTCCGATTCCCATAATCAGTATTATTGCTGTAATTCCAATCCACATTTTCTTCATTTGTATCTCCTCCTTATATGAACAGTTTAAAGAAGAGTTGTGAAGATCGAATGGGCAACTTGTTAAGAAGTGATGAAGATCTTATGGTCTTCTGGTGCCATGTATGATCTTGCCTTTTGTGCAATATTGCCCATTGGGCAATGAGTGTGATATTGTAAGTGAAGCCGAATATAATTACGGAGGTGAACTTAACATGATTAATAGACCAAGTCTGCGGGAAATGAAAAAAGAAGCGACGGCTAGTGCCTTGTCCGAAATCGCATTTCAGCTTACGATCGAACGCGGATTAGAAGGTTTTGTCGTTGAGGATATTGTGCAGCGCGCTGGCTATTCCCGGCGGACATTCGCCAACCATTTCTCCTGCAAGGAAGAAGCTGTTGCAATGGCAGCCTATCCCTATCATGGCATAGAAGAATTTTTCGAATTGCTCCAACATATGCCCGATTCCACGTCGCCGGTCGAAGCCATGTATCAATTCGTGAAGATGCAGCTGGCTGAACAATCGCTAAAAAGGATGCGCCATCTTTATAAGCTTTGTAAGGAGTATAAAGCCCTCGAGCCATACACGCTAAGCGTGTTCCACAGCATGCAGAAAAAAGGCCAGGAAATGTTAACCACTTTATACCGGGATACGCATTCGCCCCAATACACTTATCTTCTTATGGGCGCGATCTTCTCCACAATCGAATCCGTGCTGGACGGAACGCTGCAGGTTCTCCTTCCCGGCCAAGACAAGGAAGAAGCACCCGGGGCTCTTTCGTTCGACGACTATTTAGACACGACATTTAGCTACTTAAGAAATGGATTCTAACAATTAGCAACATAAAGGAGAGATAACCTCGCTATGTCCAAATTATTGTACAAAATAGGTAAATCCGCATATAACAAACCTTGGGCCTTCATACTAGGCTGGGTTCTTATCATTGGCATCGTTATTGCGATGCTCGGAATTAACGGCATGAGTGTCAGCTCAGAGATGAAGATCGAAGGCACCGAATCACAGAAGGTACTCGACAAGCTCGCACAGGATCTTCCGGAAGCGTCCGGCGGTCAAGCAAGCGTATTGTTTAAGGCTCCCGAGGGAGAACGTCTCGACACACCCGAACGAATAGGGACGATTACAGCAGCGGTTAACAAGGTATATAACCTTGATTACATCATCAATCCCGCGGAGCTGGCAGCCGCCGCTGGTGCCACTCTGGCTGACCAAAGCGGGCAAGGGGCTGCTCAAGGTGATCCTACAGCGGGGGCCGGAAGCGCTCAAGGAACGGATGCAGCTGCCGCAGGCACGGTAAGTCCGACTCCTGCCGAAATGCCTCCTTACATGCCGCTCATGGTGAACGGTATGCCTGTCCCCGGTGTATTGATTGCTACCGATGGCAGTATTGCGTTGTTCCAATTCCAATTCACTGTTCAGCAGAACTCATTGCCTTCTGGTGTAACGGACTCCGTTGTGAAAGCCGTAACCGAAACGGTGGACGGCAGCGGGATGACTGCCCTTCCAAGTGACTCTCTAAAAGAGGTCGAACTTCCGATCGGCGTTAACGAGGTGTTCGGCTTGATCCTCGCGGCTGTTGTCCTAATCATGACACTTGGTTCGCTTGTTGCCGCCGGCTTGCCGATTGTGACTGCTCTGTTCGGTGTCGGGATCGGTGTGGGTGGCGCGTTCGCCTTCTCGAACTTCGTTACCATGACATCATTCACACCTGTCTTAGCCCTTATGATCGGGCTAGCAGTCGGCATTGATTACTCGCTATTTATCGTTAACCGTCAGCGCCGTCTTATCTTCGACCAAGGTCTAACGGCGCGTGAGGCTGCGAGTCGGGCCGTTGGCACTGCGGGAAGTGCAGTATTCTTCGCGGGACTTACAGTCATTATTGCTCTGTGCGGCCTGCTCGTCATCGGTATATCCTTCTTAAGTATGATGGCGATCGTTGCATCGGTCACGGTATTCCTCAGCGTACTTATCGCGCTTACTCTGCTGCCGGCACTGCTGGGATTGGTGGGAGAGCGGATCTGCTCCGCGAGAGCACGCGAGAAGAACCGCTCCAAAGTCCAATCACATGGTATCGCGGATCGCTGGGTGAAAGGCATCGTCAAACTTCGCTGGCTGGTTATCATCGTAGTTATTGTCATTCTAGGCACGGCAGCCATTCCGGCGGCGAAGATGGAGCTTGGCATCCCTTCGGGTTCCAGCGCGAATCTGGATACGTCAGCACGGCAGAGTTATGATGCGATCTCTGCCGGTTTCGGAGAAGGCTTTAACGGCCCTCTGCTTATCGTTGCAGAGGCCAATGATCCATCAGGAAGTATCGCACCTGAAGCGCTGGGTGGAATTACACAGGGCATTCAGCAGCTCAAGAACGTATCCGTGGTATCGCCTGTTGGCATGAACAAAGATGGAAATATCGCTATTTTAAGCCTTATCCCGAAAACTGGACCTACGGATACCGCAACAAAGGATCTGGTCCAGGAGCTTCGGGCTGCAGATTTGGCTATCGCTCAGAACTTTAATGTGACGCTTGGCGTGACAGGGTTCACCGCAATCAACATTGACATGTCGTCCAGGCTGGCAGAAGCATTCCCGATCTACATCGGGATCATTGTCATCCTCTCGCTGATCATATTAATGCTCGTCTTCCGTTCGATTCTCGTTCCGGTTAAAGCAACACTGGGTTTCTTGCTAAGCATACTTGCCACGTTCGGCATAACGACCGCCGTGTTCCAATGGGGCTGGGCTAGCGAACTGTTCGGCGTTGATACGGGCGGTCCGCTACTGAGCTTCATTCCGATCCTTGTCACAGGTATTCTGTATGGACTCGCGATGGACTATCAAGTATTTCTTGTCTCTTCCATGCGCGAATCTTACGTTCATGGACATAAAGGCAGAGACAGTGTTATTCACGGATACGATCAGGCCAGCCGCGTCGTAGTTGCAGCTGCCGTAATCATGGTCGCCGTCTTCGCAGGTTTTGTCCTCTCGCACGACATCATGATCAAACAAATCGGTTTTGCGCTCGCACTTGGCATTCTGATTGATGCGTTCTTCGTCCGCATGGCCTTCGTCCCGGCTGTTATGGCCCTCTTCGGCGACAAAGCCTGGTGGCTGCCACAGTGGCTCGACCGCTTATTGCCGAACCTGGACGTCGAAGGCGACAAGCTTATCGCCGAGCTTAACGCAAAGAATGACGAGGAAATCGGAAAAGTCGTTAAAGTAGCTTCGAAGTCACATTAATCTAATGGGACACGAGAAGTAGTTTCATAGGTTGAGTACTAAAAAAAGCGTTGTTTTGTTGCCAAGAGCAACAGAACAACGCTTTTTTTATTTTTGAAGGTGTTCCTTAAATTATTAGCCAATTTCGTTTGTAGAGAACTCCAGTACAATTGCATCCGGTCCAATCTAAAGCCTTCCCCCTTGGGAGAAGAATCCTCAAAACTCAGGAAGCCTTAAAGACAGCAGTGATTGAACGGATGACTGAGAAGAGTTTTGACGATATGACCATTCAGGATCTTTCAGATAAAGCTAACGTCAGCCGTGGAACGATATACCTTCGTTAGTGTCAAACGCTGCATATCGAACAATTGGCCGCTCAGCCTGCTTATAACTCATGTCTTGTCGCTAAGATATACCCTGATCACAATATCCTGGTCGTGATTGCCGAATCCGGAGCCATAGAGCGTTAATCCCCCGATGTTAACCGCCTGCTCGTCAACCGAGAAACGAAGCGTCCAGAACGGTTCTTCCAGCTTGACCTCTCTGATGGTCACATCCGACATTCGCTCACCGTCTATACATGTTCCGAGTGCGTCAATGCGGATCGTCTTCAATAATCCGTATTGATTCACGTTTCGATGCCACCAGTCCGGGGTATACTTACCACGCGCAGCTCTTCCGAAATCGGCAGGACTTGTCCAGGTTCCCAGGGTAATGCCATTAAAGGTGAACCTTATATCCGAAGGCCAATGGTCCCGGAGGCCTGGCGCTTCAGAAGCAATTTCCATCGAAATTTCGATAGCGTCGGCGGGTTGACCGGCGGGCATATAATTAGGGGTTTTATATTCAACATATCCCCTCCCAAACCATAGGATGGAAGCTTGAACCCGCTCAGGATCAAGAAAGTAGCGCGGGTCGTCCCAAACCCCAATTTCCTTCTCACGCGTTCCCAGTCCGCAGGTAGGATGAACTTCAAAAGCAGTATAATGACCGACAGAAATGGTCTGCTCCCGCACCCTCGCAGAGTGGCCGGAAGTTGGCAGCTCGATTTCGATTCTTTTTTGAGTAAGGTAACACATCTTGTGCGTCCCTCCATTTAACCGTACTCTACGGCTTCCAATTAATCCGGCTACTTCCAGCTTGCGGATATGCATGGTAACAATGGACGGGCTAAGTTCTAACGCAGACGCAATCTCCTTCACATTCATTTCGTTATCGGCAATAAGGTTCATGATTCTCCATCGGACCTCGCTTGCCAACGCCTCATATAGTGACATGAATTTAGGTTCCCCGTTTGCTTTGATCATGACTAAGATCTCCTGACTCTACTTGTTGAAATCATATCTATATTAATTTAATGGATTTAGCATGAACCTTCAACTGTGTTCTATTGCAAGGCTGTTAGCTATGATGTTTAATTTTTGTAGAAGCCAATCATAATGAATTCTTATTGATGTAAATTTACAGATGAGGTGGACAAATGAAATACAATAATCCTGTCATTAAGGGTTTTTATCCAGACCCAAGTGTGTGCAAAGTGGACGACACCTATTACCTCGTCTGCAGCTCCTTTCAGTATTTCCCCGGTGTTCCAATTTTCGAGAGTAAAGACCTGATCAATTGGACCCAAATCGGTCATTGCTTAACCCGAAAAAGCCAAGTACAGCTCGAGACTGTAAGCAGCTCGGGAGGTGTCTTCGCACCCACACTGCGTTACATCAACGGCAGATTCTACATGACGACCACGAATGATACGACTCACCAGAATTTCTACGTCTGGACTGATGATATTTACAGCGAGTGGTCTGAACCAATCTACGTTGATCAAGGGGGAATTGACCCAGATTTATATTTTGAAGAAGATAAAACGTATTTCATGAGCAAAGGGATTGATGACTATGGCAAGAGTGGTATTGTCCAGTGTGAACTCGAAATTGAAACCGGACTCAAGCTCACGCCCAGCCGTTACATATGGCAAGGAACAGGCGGACGCTATTTGGAAAGCCCTCATTTATATAAAATAAACGGACGTTATTACCTGCTCGCAGCAGAGGGCGGAACGGAATATGGACATATGGTCACTTATGCACGGGGAGATTCTCCGTCCGGCCCGTTCGAACCCTATTCGAACAATCCCGTACTGACCAATCGTAATTTGGGCGGTTATGAACTGCAAGGGGTTGGTCATAGTGACCTGGTTCAAGACCATGAGGGGAACTGGTGGCTTGTACATCTAGGGTTCCGTCAGATCGGACAGTGGCTGACCTATCACCACTTGGGCCGCGAAGTGTTCCTGACTCCGGTTACCTTTGACGAGGACGGCTGGTTTACTGCAGGCCATCAAGGTACCGTTCTGATGAGTTTCGAGACCGACCGAATCGCAGACACGATCATACAAGAGGATAAAAAGGTCATTACTTTTGAAAATACAGATTGGACACTGGACTGGTGTTATCTTCGTCATCCGGCGGTAGATCACTATCAGTTAGAATCCGATAAGGTTAAGCTTATAGGCACAGGTGTAACACTGGATGCTCCGGCATCTCCAACATTTATCGGCATTCGTCAACAAGACTTCAACGCGGTAATTTCATGTGAAATCAGCCTTACCAGTGGTGAAGCAGGTATCACTCTCTATATGGATGAGAACCACCATTATGATTTGGCATTGCGCCAGCATCAAGGTGGATACGAGGTCATTGAGCGACTTAACATCGGGGATATTAAATCCATTGAACACACTGTAGACTTGGGCAATAATAATCATGCCTTCTTAGTTATTAAGTCTACCCCTACTCACTATCACTTCTATGTTCAGATGGAAAGTACCGAAACACTACTCGGAGCCGGACAATCGCGATATCTATCCTCAGAAGTAGCAGGTGGATTTACTGGTGTACTTATCGGTTTGTATGCTACTGGAGACAGCCCTGATTATAATGCAGAGTTCACACGATTCAAGTGTGAGTATTTGTAGACTAGATAATTAAACAGCGACTCGCTTCCGATTCTCTACCGGACAGAGTCGCTGTTTCTTTTAGCGTCCCTTACTATTGCTGAGGGTTTCTCCTTTGGTACTGAGATGTTATTAACTATAACTACATTCATTCTGCGGGATTAATGATGGCAAGAACCTGATGATCCTCCCACACCCCGTTGATCTTCACGTTGCTTCGGGCAATGCCCTCTTTGTGGAAGCCCGCATTCTCAAGTACAGAAATCGAACCTGCATTCCGGGGAGAGGCTTCTCCTGTGATCCGGTGAAATTTCAGCGTATCAAAGGCATAGCTGACCACCTGTTTCACAGCTTCCGTCATATAGCCTCTGCCATTATACTCGCGATCTAGACTATATCCGATCATACAGCTCTGAAGAGGTCCCCGTACGACAAAAGAAAGTCCTACTGCACCAATAATCCGCTCGTCCGCTATATGGCATATTACGAAGTCATATCTCCGGTCCTCTTCCCTGTCAGCCTTGCTCTTCATAATCGATTGGAGCTGGTGCTCTTCCGTATAGAACTCTTCCGCGGTGTTTGGTGAGAATTCCTTGAAAAATTCCCGGTTACGCCTGTACATTGCTGTTAATTCTTGGACATCCGCTTCCTCCGGAAACCTTATGTGCACTCGCTTCTCTGCCATCTGTATCCTCTCCACATCATCCATGCGTTCTTAGCGTGTTACCCTTCTATTATATCCGCCCGCAGATCCGTTGCAATTTCAATCATTTTGGGAACTACAGCCTCAACTGTAATGGCTACATACAAATCCCCCATATAAAGCCGGAAAGGGATATCCACGTCCCCATGCTTCCACATAAAAAAGTCCCCATCAATGGACATGGTGCTTTCGGGTCCCTTAACGGTGAATACCTGTGAGTAGGTAAAATCGGGTTTAGATGCAAAGTAATCTTTGCACTCTTCTAAGGATATGATCGGTTCCATACTATGTTCTTGCATCGATCGGGTGATACGAAAACGCTGACTCATTGATATGCCTCCACGATTGTTGTTATGTTCTTGCCACTCTTGTATTCTACCTCATAATCTGGACTGGTTCATCTATCTTTCGCTACCCGGCTGCCTTTAACATGTTTAAGCTGTGCGACAATAATGACGCTGATGATGACCAGCAGGAACCATGAGCTGATCTTACCGAAGCCCACCAACTTCCAGGCTTGATACTGGTCAGGGTACTTCCAGGCACTAAAAAAGGTGGCAATATTTTCGGCTAACCAAATGAAAAAACCTACAATGAAAAAGGCCAGTGTCAAGGGCATCCGATAGGTAATGGTCCGTACCCGGTAGATGATCCATGTTCTCCAGAAGACAACGAGCACAAGAGCTGTCAGCCACCAACGGAAATCTGGGATGAAATGGTGTGTAAAAAAGTTCAGATAGATGGCCCCTCCAAGCAGTCCAGCAGCAGCCAGCCCCGGCCAGCCAGTTATGTCCATCTTCAATCTGCGCCATACCTGACACATATAGCTTGCGACGCTTGCATACATAAATCCGCTGTAGAGCGGTACTCCGAATACCTTTGTAAGTCCGGGTTCAGGGTATGACCACGATCCCATCCTAACTTTATAGATTTCGAGGAATAAACCAATAATATGAAATACACAAATCACTTTAATCTCATCAAGTGTCTCAAGTCCACTGCGGTACATCAGGAACTGCACAGTTAGTAGAATGATAAGAATGGCATCATAACGATAACCGAAAGGCACCTCAATTACCTTGGAAAGAGCTAATGTTACAAAGATCGCAATAGGAAATATGCAGCTCAACGCTTGATGATAGCCAAAATACAGTAATTGTAAATATGATTTTGATGACGGCATCTTTAGGCCGCCACGTCTCTTTGTGTGAACATTAGCCAGGAAATCATATTGAACACTAGGAAATATACAGCGAGTACTCCAATGGAGAAGGACAATGTCATTCCTTCCTTGAAGGGGTTTCCGTCCAGGTACTGGGTTAAATCGGTATTGGCGAACAACGTGTATTTGCTCCATTCATAACGCGCCAGCAACTCCAGTAGAATATTACCCGCAAAGAGAGTCCCGATTGAAACCCCGATCGCCATAGCACTGCTGCGGAATGCAGACGAGATCATAAAGGCCATGGTTACGTACATTATCGTGGACACGCCGTTCAGCATATAAGTCTTCCACAGATTAAGCATCATATTGTTCTCGATGATTTGCCCTTCCCCCGTCATGCTGACCAAAGGGAGATCCAAGTGTCCGAAGCCATACAAGATACCATTCACCACTACAGATACAACAAACAAGATGAGCAGCAGCAGCAAGCCAAATATCAGCAAGGAGAGATACTTGGATACCAGGATCTTGACCCGGTTAGCCGGACGGATCAGAAGCAGCTTGATCGTACCCGTCGAAAATTCGCCTGCCAGACTGTCTCCTGCAATGATAATAGTGAAAATACTAATGATAATTGTCAAAGTCGCCGAACCGTTAACGCCTTCCCATAACGTGCCTTCCGTAGTACGGATATTCTCCTTCAAATGATAATCGGCAACGGCAACCTGCTGCTGGTAGAACGCTCGGGTCTCTTCATCCAGATTGGTCTTCTTCAGAGTTTCGCTCCATTGCTGTTTCTCCTGCAGCAGTTCTGCCCGCCAACTATCGCCTTTCGCATTTTTGCCGTCAGAATGCCAGTCCATAATATTCGCCAAAAGCACAAAAGCGATCATCAGACCGATCATAATCCATGTTCTCACCCGCCGGTAGATTTTCATGTTCTCATTAAGGACAAGATTAACCAACCTGTCCACCCCCTGTCATTTGCAAAAAGCGATCCTCTAGCGACTGGCGTTGCAGCTGTACTCCATAGATGCGGATATCATTGCGCATCAAGGCCGCCAGAATATCCGGAATTCTATCCCGTTCGGTTATCAGTTCCATTCCGTCCAATGCAGCCTTGGCTTCAAGAACACCTTCCATATTCTCTACAATCGCCAGAGCGGATTCAAGCGGCTCCACTTCCATCAGGAAGGTCTGGGCGCGTTCGTCCGAATCGATGAAATCGCGGATCGGTTTCACTTCGAGCAGTTTGCCCTGCTGCAGAATCGCGACCCGGTCGCACATTAGCTCCATCTCGGACAGCAGGTGACTGGAGACGATAACGGTAATCCCTTCACTCTGCGTCAGCATCCGCAAGTAATCACGCAGCTCACGAATTCCCGCCGGGTCAAGTCCGTTCGTCGGTTCATCAAGAATCAGCAGTGATGGACGGTGCAGCAGCGCCTGAGCGACACCCAGACGTTGACGCATACCTAGCGAGTACTTCTTAACTTTGTCGTGAATGCGGTTCTCCAGTTTGACCAGTGAGACCACTTCATCAATTCGTTCTTTGGTCACTCCCGGCACCATGCGGGCGTAATGAATTAGGTTATGATAGCCGCTCAGATACTTATACATTTCCGGGTTTTCCACAATGGCGCCGATGTGGCAGATGGCTTGTTCGAACTCCGTTTTGATATCTTTCCCTTTGATCAGTATCTGACCTTTGGTGGTTGACATCAGTCCGACGATCATGCGTATTGTAGTTGTTTTACCGGCCCCGTTCGGGCCTAGAAAGCCAAAAATTTCACCTCGCGGAACATCAAACGTAAGATCGTCAATGATGGTAGTCCGGCCGACCCGCTTGGTCACATTCCGCAAGCTGATAATGGGTTCATTGTTCATATTTTTTCCTCACTTTATTTTTTGTAATTTTGATTCTAACATTTAATTTATTGTTTAACAATAAATTAATATCAATTAATAGAATATATATATTGTTAAAATTAAAAATTCATAAAAAAACCGCGCTGAGCGCGGATTCCAATAAATATGTCCTTCGACAATTTCCTGAGCGATATTTTTGTCCTGCTCCTGGCTATAAATATACAACTTTTATCAAAAAGAACAGACGCTGCACTGATGACTAGTCTCCACCATCCTTTAACCTCCTAGTCTTCAAGTCCGATCGGGAGATGGAGATTCTGCTGGACACCTCAATTTTTGCTTCTGCGAAATGAGCGTTCCAATCTTTCTTCACGGTCTTATACTGGGGGTAATGATGACGGTTCAGATAATCACCGAATCCAAATATATCCACACCCAACTCTTTTTGTACCCGCTTAATTATGGCTTTCACCTGTTCGTTCAGGTAATTAGCCTCTATATGCTCAAGTTCCCTAAACCCGGCTGCAGTATCCAGCGGCAAGTCTGTATCAATACTGCTCACATGACCTTCCCCTTCAATGTTTAACTTTACGTTAGGACGTCCGTCTTTAAGTGTTACTTTCATGGCTGTGTGCATCGGGAACATCCTAATGGTTGCGATACCTTGATTAGAATGAACTGGAACTGCAAAACTTGTTCCTTTGATTTCGTCACTAATCAGATTTACTAATCTGGTATCGGGCACCGAGATATAACCGATAAGCTTATCTTCTTTGAATACTGCTGAACCTGCACATTTGACGATCGCTTTGGGTGAAGATGAAGTTACGTTTTTGCTTTTCTCACTTTTCTTAACATCACCTTGCACCGAAATCGCAGCCAGAACCGGCTCTCTCCCTACATTCAAGATTGCATTTGTATAGTTGTATAACGTACTCTTCGGAGTGCCGCCCCAAGAACGATAGAAGTGATTGTTCTGCATTCGAAGCTTCCAGCTCGCATACTGTCCGCTGGGATACATAATCTTTAGTACGTCCGATGCGCGTGAATCCTTGGCGATCAGTAGCAAAACGTCTTCGCGCACAAAGCGGGATCGCTGAAGGACATCAATAATCTGATTCAATCCTTCTCGTGCAATGCTTTCATCCACGATAACCATATGAATATGAGAGTATATAATTCTCCGTTCAACGATCTCGTTCATACGGGAAGAAACCTCGCTTACTGATTTCCCCTCCATGGCATACAATAAAGTAGCTGGTCCTCCACTACCGCTTTGTACACGTTGCGCTTCAGTAGGATTCAACACTTCCAGGGTGAGCTTAAACTTTCCGTTCTTTCCGGGCTCTATGGCTATTCCGGTTAACATGGAGGATTGATTCATTTCCACCCAGTCCCAGCAACCGCTTAGAAGCAGACACAAGAGAGTTGTCATCATCAGAAGTAAACCTCTACGCAGCATTTCGCTCCCCCTTTTTCGCGAGTCTCGTTAGACTTGGGGTTAGATAAGGTATCCCGAACAGTTCAATGCGTGACAAGTGAATCAACAGAACCGAACACGCAAGGAAGACGCCAAACAAACCCAGGATGGAGCCGAGTATGATGAACCCATAGCGGAATATACGAATTCTTGCACCAAAGCTGTATATCGGTGACACAAAACCTGATATCACCGTTAACGAAACGACGATTAAGCTCACATTGGATACGAAACCTGCTAAAACAGCTGCCTGTCCGAGCACGAGCGCGCCTGCAATTGAGATGGATTGTCCGATAATACGCGGCATCCGGGTTCCTGCTTCACGCAGGATTTCAAACGTAATCTCAAGCATCAGAACTTCAAAGACCACCGGAAATGGAATTCCTTGCCGCTGAGCAGCAATACTTGTGAGCAGCATAGTCGGTATCAACTCTTGATGATAACAAGTAATTGAGATGTAGACCGCTGGCATGCACAGTGAGATTAGTAACGATAAATAGCGCAGGTACCTGATAAATACACCGAACGTGAACCATTGGTAGATATCCTCAGGTGATCTAAAGTAATCATTAAATAACGCTGGAATCATCAGTACAAACGGGCTGCCTTCTACGATAATAGCTACACGCTTATCCATTAGACCATTACAAATATTATCTGGCCTTTCACTAGCATAAACCATTGGAAATATTGAAAGTTTTTGGGGTTGGAACAGGGAATCAAGGCTGCTGGAAGCGAAAAGAATATCCATTTTACTGTTCAGAATTTTTTCGCGGATTTGATTCAAGACGTCTTTCTCCACCAGAGCATCCACATAGGAGAGGTAAATGACTGTCTTTGTAATCTCACCAAGCTCATATTTCTCGAAACGAAGATGGGGGTTCTGAATCTTCCTCCGAATTAAACTGATATTGGTCTCCGATGATTCCGTGAATCCATCCTTAGGGCCTATGGCTACACTTTGCGTTGTTGGTTCAGAGACCGTACGCGTTTCGATATCCTTGACATCAATCATTAATACTTCTGGCATTCCGGCGATATACAAAGCGGCATAACCTTTTATCACTAGGTTCGCTAAATAGGCAAAATCATTCGATGTCTCCGTGTTTAAACCCACCAAATAATGCTCTCGAATTCGATCAATCCACTGCTCCTTACCCGGTGTGTCCAAGGGGCTGCCTGCAAGGGTGAGTGGTTTTATTACATTATCCATCAGGAAAGCAGTATTCGTCATGGAAGTTAAATAGCTAAAAACGCCCTCCTCCCCAAAAATCCTTATCGCTACGGATGCTAAATCAGACGTTGCTCCCAACCGCCGCTCGATTTCTGCTTTTACGGACTCCATGTTAATCTCAGTACTTGGCTTAGTTGTATCCGTAGTCATCGTTCTTCTCCTTTCAGCTTATGAATCCAGACAAGAAGCAGTGTCACTACCGGGATTGCCAGCTGCATCGGTATGTGCAGCCAGAAGATGACATATTTTAATCCTTCCTCAATGTGTTCGCCATAATTATTCGAAACCAAGATGGAATAACCGCCAATAAGGATTGCACAGGGCAGCGTGAACTTTTTATAGCTTCGCTTAAACACATATGCGGCTCCCTTCGTGCCAGCGTATAGAAAGATCGAACATTTTAACAGAACACTAAAAAAGATAATGAACGCCACCAATGCATCCATTCGAGTAATGAAGTCGGCAATATTGATTTGCCGTGA
Source organism: Paenibacillus oryziterrae (assembly GCF_042610485.1). Lineage (NCBI taxonomy): Bacteria > Bacillati > Bacillota > Bacilli > Caryophanales > Paenibacillaceae > Paenibacillus > Paenibacillus oryziterrae. The sequence continues at coordinate 435,971 of NZ_JBGJZO010000001.1, forward strand.
TGCATCTAATAATGCAAAGACCGAGAAGTGCATGATCTCCTTCCCAAGTGTACAAATCTGCAGGAGGGTGGAGAAGGTTAACATGATACCACTGCAAATCATCGAGGCTAATCCCAGTGTCCGAAATCGGTGCGGGCTTCCCATTCCATTCAGAAACACAAGAAATACGATAATTTCTCCATAAGGAAACCAAATTGTGCTTTTCCATGTAGCTCTGAGATCAGGCATAATCCCTTTCGTGAGTAGCGGGAGGATTCGTTCTGTATCGAGTGATCCGCTGAACCCGAGAAGTACGGCTAGCAGGAGAAAGAAAAAAATAACCATACCCGATATCGGTAGGGCAATACGGCCGATCGTTGACAGTCCGCCGGATGTAGCATAGGCAATAACTAAACAAAACAGTAGAATGAGTAACTCCTCAGGTGTATTCGCAAGAAGCGTTGTCTTGACTAACTCAATCATGTCGCGAATGTTCCGGGAGGCAATATAAAGGAAATAGACGGAATACCCCAATATAAGACACGAGCCTAGGAATCGCCCCCATGTCTTATAAAGCAAAGAATAGAGGTCCGTGCTCTTCCCGGCCGTTAACAAGTACGTATAAAACAAGAATAAAGCACTTGAAGGAATAAGTGTGATGAGGTCAACAATCCATGTATCCTCAACCAACCTTGGTGTGCCGAATATAATCGAGGTGCCCAGCAGAAAGACGAACAATATTGTAAATGAATGCAGGGGTTGAAGGCGGTTAATCTTCATCACTCTCTCAGCCCCTTTTTATCGATAGCCTGGTGGCTAAACGCTTCATTAAAGTGGTGTTCTTCAAGTCGGTCCACCCTGCCGTAAAGAGAGCAGCCCCAAGAAACCAACCAACGGAAGAATTTGTAGGGAGGGAATACAGCTGATACAAGGAGGATGAGAACGAGATATGATACACTAGTGTGTCCAGTAACACCAGTAAGCTTGTCCCCATGAATGCTAGAATAATAATGCCAAGTGTAATCATTGCAGGTTCCCCCTGTTCTCTTGAGTTATTGTTAATGTGTACATTTAAACCCATAAATATGTAGTTCGATGACCGTAAAATAACAGGCTGAATCTTTGATTTCATTCTTCGCAACCTCTGGAGGGTAGTAAATGATCTTTACCCCTTGCTCCTGATGTCAAATGCGTCAAAACTCCATAACTGAAGACAATAAAAGCATAAAGAATTACATATAATGGATCAGGAATTAACAGTATACTCTCTTGTAAGCGCTAACAAAACCTTCGTGGAGGCGGTTTAATTCGTGTATACACGTATCATAACCTTGATGAACAATCTGAAGTTAAGGACAAAGCTCTTCCTCTCCTTTGGTTGTGTCGCCCTGATTCCGGTGCTCATTGTAGGTGTATTTCTGACCAGTGAACTGCGAAATATGGCACTGAGGAATGCGTTGGAGCAGATTACAGCCAATGTAGACCGGGTGAAAAAAAGGACCGGCGAGATGCTGAATGTTCCGCTGGACATTTCATACCGATTGTCGAATGACAGTCGTCTGGAGGAAGCCGCCAACCACCGTTATGAATCGGTCTATGATGTTGTCGAGGCTTATTGGGACTACCCTGACTTCCGCGAATTTGTCTTTCTGTATGACGAAATATCTAGCATCCGCCTGTACATCGACAACCCGACGATTCTTGATAACTGGGAGTTCCTTCAGGCAGATCCGGTAATTACGCAGGAGCAATGGTACCAAACCGCTATCGCTCAGAAGGGCCTGGTCTGCTGGAATTATATCCGCGATAACCGCAACGGCAAGTATTATCTTAGCTTGATCCGTAAGGTTGATTTTCTGGAGCAGCGGACTACCGGCGTGCTGATTGTGAATGTGAATACCGATAAACTTAACTCCATTCTGAATCAGGAGACCTTTGAAACGATAATTGTTGATGAGAACGATAATATCGTAGCCTCCAACCGTGCGGACACACTTGGGAAGACACTCGTTGAAATCAACTTAAAACCGTATTCTACCCTCGTTGGGCAAGGGCCTACTGATGTTATGATTGACGGCAAACCCTCTAAAATCCTAATTGATGACTGGCATCCTGGAGGCAGTCTGAACAGCTTGCGGATCATCTCTATCTTCTCCGTGGATAGTATCGTCGGGGAGCCAAACCGGATTATCCTGTTGGCTTCATTGGTGATCTTCTCTGCACTCATCATGGCCATCCTGCTCATCTATTATTTCTCGCGGCTGCTCACAGGACGCATGCTGCAACTAAGTAAGCATATCTCCAAAGTCGGTTCCGGAAATTTAGGAGCTACGCTAGTTATCGACGGTAAAGACGAAATTGGTCAGCTAGCGAGGCAGTTCAATCATATGGTACGGAACATCAACGAACTCATGAGTGAGGTACAGGAATCCAACCGGCAAAAGAACGCCATCGAGCTGAAGCAGAATGAGATTAAATTCAAAATGATGGCTAGTCAGATCAACCCCCATTTCCTGTTCAATGCTCTGGAATCGATACGGATGAAAGCCCATATTAGAGGCCAGGCGGACATTTCCCAAGTCGTAAGGCTTCTCGGTAAAATGATGCGGAAAAATCTGGAGGTCGGCAATGGAATGATCGCGCTTCAAAGTGAACTGGAGACCGTCAACTGCTATCTGGTCATCCAGAAATTCCGTTATGACGACAGACTTGCTTATGAATTGTATGTGGACCCTCAGGCAAATCAGATACAGATTCCTCCCCTTATCATTCAGCCTCTGGTGGAGAACTGTGTAATCCATGGACTTGAGAACCGGATCGATGGCGGTATGGTCAGGGTGGATATCCGCGTCGACAATGACCAGCTTCTTGTGCAGGTATCCGACAATGGAGCCGGGATCTCAGAGGCGCGGATTCAAGAAATCAGGCAGATGCTGGCAAACAAAGATGACTACGAGACCAATAATATCGGAATGCGCAATATTCATGTGCGGCTTCAACTGACTTACGGCCAGGAATGTGGACTAACGCTGGCAAGCCAGGCCGGATTTGGAACGCAGATTAGCTTCGCCATCCCTTTAAGGAGTGATTCTTATGTATAAAGTATTAATTGTGGATGATGAATTGTCGATTCGCGAGGGACTCGTAACACTGCTGGACTGGGAAAGCCTTGGCTACCAGGTTATTGACACGGCATCCAACGCCCTAGAAGCCAAGCATAAATATGAGCTTTATACTCCCGATCTGATGATTGTGGATATCCGTATGCCCGGACGAGATGGTCTGGAGCTTATACATGAACTGAGAGAGACGAATGAGGATATGCATATCATTATTCTCAGTGGTTACGCTGATTTTAGTTATGCCAAACGTGCCCTCGCCTATGGTATCGATAACTTTTTACTCAAGCCGGTGGATGAAGATGAATTGCAATTATATCTATCCCGTCTGTCCACTGAACTGAACGCACGTGTTGCCGATCGTAAGAAACATGCTGCCGTTAAAGTTTGGAGCCGGGAAATGCTAGTGCAATCTCTGCTCATGGACAAGAGCACTCAGGCAACTCCAGGACTTGAAGGATCGCTGCTCGAATCCGGTCTGCTCTGGGATACCTATCAGGTGGTCTTGATCCGGCTGCTGCTTCAGGACAATGCGGATAACGGACCCTCGACGGCTGTGAAGGCTAAGCTTACACAGAGTTTTGAAGATCAGAGCTGGGGAATTGTCTTTTCCATGGATTCATATTTGGGCGTACTTCTACAGCCTTCTTTCCAGAAGGAACTTATTCGTAAATTAATGGTTCAGAATATCCGGGAAACGGTAAGTGCCCAAGGACTGGAATGTATCATCGCTGCGGGCGACATGGTGGAGAGCCTGGATGAACTCTCGATCTCCCATCAATCGGCTTTGGAACGAATGAAGGATCATTTCTTTTATGATGAGACGGGGATGATAGGACCGGATTCCTTGAAGCTGAAGAAAGGACTTCCAGCCCAGCCCATGTTCGTAGAGAGTAAACTTTCGGCGGTGGTAGATCAGCTGTATTTTGCGATGGATATTGGGAATTGCACCGTTATTCCTTCACTCATCCAGGAAGCTGGAGATATTATGACTACCGCCGGTTTATCCGAGCTGGCTGTTAAATCCTCTTATGTACGCACAGTAACTTTATTGGTCAATAAACTCTCTCTCCAATATAAGGAGCTCAGCCTCACCCACACGGGGATGGATGCTCAAATCCAGCAAATCTACAAACACACCTCGCTTCCCCAATTGCAGCGTTACATCATCCATCTACTGGAACAATATTCAAAGGGGATTATCCGTGATGATATGGATGTTTTGATCAAACGTATGCTTGATCTGATTCATCGTCATTACGACGAGAACCTGAAACTTGATACTCTAGCCAGTGTCTTCACGTACAGCAGCGCTTATCTAGGCAAGCTTTTCAAGAACAATACAGGCCTCTCTTTTAACAGCTATCTGGATAAAGTACGTATAGAGAAGGCCAAAGAGCTGCTCGATCATGGCTGTAAAATACATCAGGCGGCCAGTGAGGTAGGTTTTTGTGATGTAGATTATTTTCGTGAGAAGTTCAAAAAAATGGAGGGCATCTCCCCCTCCGCCTACCGCAGAAAAGAGCTTTCATAATTGATTTTTTCAGAAAGCGCTTACGTAAAAAGCTGATTCCCCCCTGTTTTTTAACTAAAATCCTCAGGTGTTTCCAGTTTTGTCTGGCGATTATTATAAAAGCATATCGAAGGAGGGACATAAATGAAAGCGATTACCACCAAAGTGAAGCCGGAGCTAAAGACACCACCCTCACGTTTTTGGCCAACTTTCTTACAGCAGAAGTACCTCTATATGATGGCGATTCCTTTTGTGCTCTGGGCGTTTGTATTTAATTATCTGCCTTTGTGGGGATGGACGATGGCCTTTCAGAAATACAAGCCGGGCAAATCTTTTTTCGAGCAGAAATGGGTTGGCCTGAAGTACTTCCGGGAGCTGTTCCATGACGATCAATTCTTCAATGCGCTGCGTAACACCCTTGCGATGAGTATTATGGGCCTGCTGGCTGGATTCATCATTCCCATTCTCTTCGCCATCCTTCTGAATGAGCTGCGGTTGCAGATCTTGAAACGTTTTGTACAGACGGTCTCTTATCTCCCCCACTTTGTATCTTGGGTGGTTGCCGCAGGAATCATTACCAAAATGCTATCTACTGACAATGGCGCAGTGAACGATCTGCTGCTGAACCTCCATCTTATTAGTGAACCCATTCAATTCATGGCCAAAGGCAACCTGTTCTGGGGTATCGTTACCGCATCAGATGTCTGGAAAGAAACCGGCTGGAACACGATTATTTATCTCGCCGCCATCTCGGGCATCGGGCCGGAGCTGTACGAAGCAGCTAAAGTGGACGGCGCCAGCCGGCTGCAGCAGGTACGGAACATTACACTACCGGGGATCCGGACTACGATAATTATCCTGCTCATCATTTCCATCGGGCATTTAATCAGTATCGGGTTCGAGAAGCAGTTCCTGCTGGGCAACAATCTGGTGCGCGACTACTCGCAGACGCTGGATCTATATGCACTGAATTACGGGCTGGGCATGGGACGGTTCTCCTTTGGTACAGCCATTAACATCTTCAACTCTGTAGTGAGCGTCATTCTGTTATTTGTCGCAAATGGTATTTTCAAAAAAATAACAAAGGAAAGCATCATTTAGGAGGCCCCTATGCTGATTAAAAAACTGGCCGCCACATCCTGGTCGGACCGTATCTTCGATGTGGTTGTTTATGCTGCGATCACAGTGGTCACCATTGCCACGTTGTATCCTTTTTTGAACGTGCTGGCGATTTCGTTTAACGATTCTACGGACAGTATCAAGGGTGGAATTACGATCTACCCCCGCGATTTTACTTTTAAGAACTATGAAACCATCTTCGCTTTTTCGGGTCTGCTGACAGGGCTCAAGATCTCCATACTGCGTACGGTCATCGGCACCATCCTTGGACTGATCAGTGCCTCCATGCTTGCGTTCACTCTGAGCCGTGTGGAGTTTCAAGCCCGTAAGTTCGTCTCTACATTTCTCGCACTGACGATGTATGTCTCAGGCGGACTGATTCCTGTCTACATTCTGATTAAAAATCTGCATATGATGGGGACCTTCGGTGTGTACGTCCTTCCCAGTCTGGTGAGCGCATTTAATGTATTCGTTATTCGTTCTTTCATCGACGGGCTGCCGTATGCCTTGCAGGAATCTGCCAAGCTGGACGGAGCCAATGACTTCACCATTTATTGGCGGATCATACTCCCGCTGACCAAACCGGCACTTGCAACCATCGCCCTGTTCCTGGCCGTCGGGCAGTGGAATGCCTGGTTTGACACCTTCCTCTACAACGGCTCCAAGGATAGTCTGACCACCTTGCAGTTTGAACTGATGAAGGTTATCCAGAGCACAACAACCAATGCAGATAATTTCCGCGGACGGAATATGACCGAGGTCATGGCTCAGATCTCCCCGGAATCGGTCAAAATGGCGATTACCATTGTCGTCACAGTACCTATTCTGATCGTCTATCCATTTTTGCAGCGCTACTTTGTCAAAGGCATGACCTTGGGTTCGGTTAAAAACTAGTCCAGTTCCGGTATCGACAGGCATTGCCTGTGTATACAATACATTTTTGACCCAAAAAAGGGAGGGTTTGTATTCATGACAAGAAAGACAGCGAAACCGTATGTGATCCTGATGATCTTAACCTTGCTCCTCAGTGTGCTGGCAGGCTGCAGCAGTTCAAACAACAAGAATACAGCTGATAATTCTGGTGGAAATAACGCGAACAATGCAGGTACTCCTACAGCTGAAGCTACGGCAGAAGCCGAAGATTTAAGCCCGCTCACTCTTTCCTTCTTCGCAGAAGATCCGAATCCGAACTGGAACAATATGAAGGATGATATCAGCAAAGTCATTACAGAGAAGACAGGTGTCACTCTCGATGCTGAATTTGCCGTGGGTGACCCGCAGCAGAAGATTGCTTTGATTGCAGCGGGCGGTGAATATCCTGATATCATCTCTGCCAAAGCGGATATCGGGAAGCTGGTCGACGCCGGAGCAGTGATCGATCTGACCGAACTCATTGATAAATATGCGCCTAATATCAAACGTGTGCTCGGCGACAACCTCGCCCGGGCGAAATACACCAATGAAGACCAATCCATCTATGCCATCCCTACCTGGGCCGCTGTTGATGAGAAGAAATTCGTGGCCGGCGGAGGATTTGAGCTTCAGCACCGGGTGTTGAAAGAAGCAGGTTATCCTGAAATCAAGACCGTCCAGGATTATGAGAATGTCATTAAAGCTTATCTAGATAAACACCCTACCGACGAGAACGGTAACAAGAATATTGGGGTCTCTCTGAATGCGGATGATTGGCACATGTACATTTCCGTAACCAACCCTGCAGTCGCCACAACAGGCGGCTCCGATGACGGAGAATATTTCGTCAATCAGGAAACTCATGAAGCCATCTACCACTTCCGTCGTCCTGAAGAGAAAGAATACTTCCGCTGGCTGAACCATATGAATGACATTGGCCTTCTTGATAAGGAAAGCTTCGTACAGAAGTACGATCAATACAAAGCCAAAGTGGCTACTGGGCGGGTACTCGGCCTGATTGACCAGGACTGGGACTACAATGATGCCCAGCAAGCTTTGAAGACGGCTGGTAAATTCGATCAGACTTATGGTCACTATCCTGTAACGCTCAGCAGTGAATACAAAGAAACCAGCTTCTGGCCAACCGGCTTTATGGGCGGATATGGAATATCCATCTCCAGTACGAATCCCGATCCGGTCCGTACGATTAAGTTCCTGGATTATCTCGCTTCCGATGAAGGTCAAATTCTGAACAACTGGGGTATTGAGGGTAAACATTATGTTGTGGAGAACGGTAAACGTGTCGTTCCAGCCGAAGTTCAGGACCGCATCAATAATGACAACACTGCCTTTACTAAGGAGACAGGAATTGGCTTCTACTGGAATATGATGGTTCACTACGGTGATGGCGCCAAGGATTCCACCGGTAACTATTACACCAAGAACTTCCCGGAACAATTAGTGCTCGGTTATAGTGATGTTGAGAAAGAAACGCTTGCTGCCTACAAAGCCACTACATGGAAGGATTTATTCCCTAAAGAAGAAGAATTTTCTGAGAAAGCGTACGGAGCAGCGTGGAACATCGCCATCCCGGGCGAAGATGAAGTCTCCATTCTGGGCAATAAAATGAGAGATATTACGTGGAAACGTATCCCTGAGGCTATTCTAGCCAAACCAGCCGATTTCGATAAGATCTGGGATACCTACATGTCTGATCTCGAAAAAGCCGGTGTTGAGAAAATGGAAAAAGGCTACACCAAATATGTGCAGGATCGTGTAGATTTATGGAGCAGTAAATAATCAAGTGTTAATAACAAGAGCCGTGCGAGAGATATCCGTACGGCTCTTGTTATTGTTCAGACGATTAAGGTCAATATAAACCGATTATAAACTGGACTGATCGCCTTTTTTTCACCACCCTCCTATAAAAATTATATCTAAGGTTGGTATGATTGGAGTCGGCGTTTACCGAACAACAAATCTAGAATTTTATCATCAGCTTTGCGGTTGGTTCCTTTATAGGGATAACAGTGGATATGAATCGCAGGATTAAAGTTGATCTCAATAATGCTGTAATTATTATCCGTCGCCTCGTGTTCTATATTGCTAATCATCATATCCACGCCGCAGAAAGTTGCTCCGGCCGCTTGTGCAGCTTTAATCGCGATTTCTTTATAGCTGGCAGGAATATCATCCGTGTAATCGATGCTGTCGCCGCCCGTACTAATGTTCGAGTTCTCTCGTAAATAGATCACCTCACCTAAGACCGGAATATCAAAGGGAGTCTTGGATTGGCTTTTTAAAAACATCTTCTCTACTTCACCCAACTGAATCATTTCAAGCGGAGTTGTATATCCTTTGCCTCTTAGCGGGTCTTTGTTCTTCTCATGAATCAACTGCTCTATGGTATGAACTCCATCACCGGCAATATTAGCAGGAACACGATGAAGAATGCCGATAACCTCATCCCCCATGAGGAGAAAGCGGTATTCTTTGCCAGAGATGAACTCCTCAACCAAGAGCGTCCGGTCATGTTCAAAAGCCATCACTAATGCTTGCTGGTAATCCTCTTTCGTGTAGCTGTTAGTGAAAATCGTAATACCAAGTCCAAAATTAGTTGATTTCGGTTTAATAACGATTTTCTTATCCTTATGCACTTCAAAGTCCTGCAGGGCATCCTGCAGATTTCGATAGGCTGTGCCGTCCGGGACTTGTATGCCATGTGCCTTCAGTACTTTTTTGGTGACAATTTTGTTCTCCATAATTAAAACTGTGCTGTATGAATCCAGCGCTGTTTTCGTGGCCTGCTTCACATATTCCTGATGATCGCCCTTCGTGAGCATAATAAAATTATCTTCGCGGTCTAGAAGTTCAAAGCGGATCCCACGTTTTACAGCAGCTTTTAATAAGAGTTGTGTCGATAATTCCAGATCTTCATATCCCGCGAACTTGTACCCGGCTTCGAGACTCTGGATTGTATACTGCTGTGCTTTATTTAAATGATAATGTAAATAGGAGGATCCGTGGATTTCAGATTTGACGATAGATGCATAAGTCAGCTCTGGGTTTAGAATGATGTTCTTTTTATGTTCCAGCAGAATCTTCCATTGTTGATCATGGGGCTGTATCAGTCTCACCATTTCAAGCATGGCATCAAGGATTTCTACCGCCTCCTCATACAACTCCCCCTGAAGACCCCTCATCAAAAGCGTATCCACATCCCGATTGGCCTGTACCTGTTCATCTTCGTCGCTTAAGGATGTTTCCTGCTTCAACAGCATGTAGACCAGGAATAGATGAACGAACTGAAGGGTTGTGAGACTGACCCCATTCTTATAGAGCGGGTTCAAATCGAACATCCGCAGTTCTAAATAATCTACCCCATTGGCAAGCAGTCCCTCTAATTGATGATGTCCTTTCGCTGATTTCAACCGGATTGGACTATAAAATTCCTTATCACTCAGTAATTCCTTAGCATGAACCAATTGTTGCAAATCATGGACATACTCCTCAACGGAATGAAAAGAAACATAAAACGATTTCTCATTACGATATCCGCATACGCTGTTCCGGAGCGAGCCCATATTAGGAAAGAAGCGGCTATCTTCATCCAGATGATGACTTAAGGAAACGCATTGTTTAATATATGATTTATTAAAAACAGGGCTAGCCCCGGTCAGGTAAATCAGCAGCCAACGGTATTTCAATACATTTCGTGCTACTTTTAAATAAATTTCATTCTTGAAGTTCTTGTATTCAACATTACGGTTTGAAATCTCATACAGCTTCTCAAGGAAACTCTCGGCAAATGAGAAATTATAATGGATGCCGCTTAGCAGCTGCTTTTTACGTCCATATTTATGCGCTAACTCCATCCGGTACGAATTCTCCAACGGATCATCCATATCAGCTATGGGGATATCCTTTTCCTCCATCGGTAATACAGGGGGATTGCTGCTGGGCCACAAATATTCATCAACCAATTCCTGAGAGACGATGTCATGCAGTGTTTCCAGGAATTGATACGACTCTTCAATGGAGTTAAATACGGGCGTGATCATCTCCACTTGGCTTTCAGAGAAGTCCGTTTTGATAAAGGGATTTTCCTTTTTGTTCCCGAACGCTTTTGGGTGAGGAGTTAACGCAAGGTTCCCCTCTTTATCGACTCTGGTGTTCTCTTTTTCAAGACCGAATTGCCCCTTGAGCACTTCCTCGAACAGGTTATTGTTTATAATTTCTTTGATCAAATTAAAGTTAGATGTAATCACTTCAAACCCCTTCCTTCACAGGTTTAATTCAACATTCATATTTATATCACTCTTAAAACTTGCTATTTACAACTAAATACAGCCAAAGAATTTCCGTTTAGGTGATCTAATAACTACGATGGATGTTTGGACTTCCGGCCACTGTCGTCAATCGATAAAATATCAGAATAATCTTATGTTAGAATTATATCCAAATTATTTGCATAATGCAAATATAATTCATTCCATTCTTAATTGCATTATACATCTGCACTTTCTGTAGAACTGTGATTGTACGCAAGAAAAAAAAGAACAGACCAAGTATCTGCCTTTTCTACAGGGAACGTGTTGAATAAATGTTACGGTGCACTTCTGCTGCTGATCCCCGTTTATTCAAACGAACGCGGAATGCTCCATAGGCATACTATGTATTACTTTAAACAGGAAGGTAGTGTAATCATGGGTTTACAAATGGGATCACCAGGAAGAGTCTTGTATCAAGCAGACCATAATTATGTGCAGAATCTGAGAAACGTTAGACATCAATTACATGGAATATGTAGACAACATGCCAATCAGTGGGTTCGTGTGGAGACATTAGATGGTCAAGTCGTTACGGGGAGAATATTAGGCTGTGACCGGGGTCTAATTCATTTGGCCACACGGCATCATGGAGGACACCGCGCTTTTTTCGGAAGTCCTACCGACGAAGCGATTCTTACCCTTGTTCTATATGAATTACTGGTTATTACGCTCTTGGCTTAGCAAACGAATGAGAGCCTACAGCGTAGACTCTCATTTTTTTCAGCTTATTACACTTAAAATGTTTTCAGAATAATCACTAACAGAATATAAAGCACCAGTATTGTAGTAGTGGAAGTGACCATACCAATAACATTGTTGTGTCCACATTCGCTCATTTGCTTTACCTCCTTTGCAATATCATCTTACAGACCCATGATATGCACTTCCCCCTATCCCTGTATGGACGATTGCCCTAAATATAAATTGGAATGATCGAAATTCTTCTAAGGAGTGAAGTCACATGACAATTAGCCCAACTTCCCCTCCCCCACTTTTAGTACCACCACAACCTGCTAATTCTTATATCATTGATTGCGTATACCAATACACTTATGTATGGCTTTGGACCGGGGAAAGTTTCTGGTTTTACCCAACACGGGTGGAGTATGGAGAAGTTTCAGGATATCGGTGGAATGGTTTATTTTGGACCTTTTATGGATTTGATCCAAAATTTATCAATGCTGTTTCTTGTCCTCCGATTCCGACCCTGTACTAAAAGACAAACTGGGGCTGTCCCAATAGCATGAAATTGCTGCTGGGATAGCCCCTTGATTTTTGCGCAGGAAGTTCCGGGTCTATAAGAGACCTACCATTTGAAGGCCGTACAGAATTCCATCTTCTTCGACCGACTTGGTTACATATCTGGCTGCTTTTTTAATCTTCTCCTCAGCATTTCCCATAGCGACACTGTTCTGTACTGTGCTCAGCATTTCCATATCATTCAACCCGTCCCCGAAGGCGTATTGCTGTTCCGGAGCAAATCCTAATGCTTCTACGATCTTCTGAATGCCTTTTGCTTTAGACCCTCCGTGGGGAATGATATCAACCGAGAACGGGTGCCATCTGATAAAATCAAAATCCCGGTATTCCTGTTCGTATCTGTACTCTTCTCCCTCCGCACAAAAAAGAAGGCTTTGATACAGCTCGCGTCCCTTGTAATAAAGAGGATCATACCCCGGATAACGGCTGATTTTTAATGTGGAAATGCTTTCCCTTATATAATTATGTTCCGGGGTGTTCGCTCTCATATCCTCGTGGTCCATATAGACAATGGGGTGTTCATGCTTAAGAGCAGTCTCGGTCAGTTTCTCTAGAGAAGCAATGTTTAGCGGATTGGTATGTAGTACCTTTCCGTTAAGAACTACATATTGGCCGTTATAACTGACGTACGAATGAATATCTAATTCCTGCCGGATTTCCTCAAACATAAAGGGAGCTCGTCCGGTTGCAATCGCGACTTCATGTCCAAGTTCCTTCAATTTAAAAACAGCTTGCTTCGCTGAGTCCGGAAGCTTCTTATCATGGTTAAGCAAGGTCCCGTCTATATCAAAAAATATAACGCTTCGTTTAGTCATGTTCCTCTACCCTTTCAGTGGCTAATGGTTAATTATGCAGTCTATTATGTGTTTCACCGTAATCATTTTAAACGATAATCTATTTTCTGCAAATACAATCGATTAATTGCAAAATAAGCCTATGCAAAAAGACAAGCCGCTACGGCTTGCCTCATACTCCAAAAATATCTTTTACTCGAACCCGCTGATCGGGTGAGGAACATACGGTTCCTCCAGCGATGCTATTTCTTCAGGTGTTAGTTTAAGGGAACGTGCCGCATCCGCATCCTCAAGATGGGTTATTTTCGTCGCACCGAAAATAGGAGCAGTTACGGGATCTTTCTGCAGCAGCCAGGCAAGTGCAACCTGAACCCGGGGAACACCGCGCTCTGCAGCGATGGATGCAACCCGCTCCACAATCTGGCGGTCTGTTTCGGCCGTGGCATCATATTTCGATTTCTGAATCTGATCGGTTTCGGACCGGTATGTGGATTGCTCCGGATCACGAGTTAATCTTCCTGAGGCGAGCGGACTGTATGGGATTACACCGATTTTTTCCGCTTTGCACAGCGGCAGCATCTCCCTCTCCTCCTCCCGGTATAAGAGGTTGTAATGATCCTGCATGGAGATGAATCGGGTCCACCCATTGCTCTCCGCTACATGCAGCGCCTTTAGGAACTGCCAGGCATACATCGCTGAAGCGCCAATATATCTTGCCTTCCCGGCTTTCACTACATCATGCAAGGCTTCCATGGTCTCTTCAATCGGGGTATTGTAATCCCAACGGTGAATTTGGTACAAATCTATATAATCGGTTCCCAATCTCTTGAGGCTCTTGTCAATTTCACTCATGATCGCTTTGCGTGAAAGCCCGGCACCATTGGGACCTTCGTGCATACGGAAATGGACCTTCGTGGCGAGGACAATTTCATCCCTGTTCGCATAATCCTTTAAGGCTCGTCCAACAATTTCTTCGCTAGTTCCATTGGAATAAACGTTAGCCGTATCAAAAAAATTAATTCCAAGATCCAGAGCCTTTTTAATAATCGGACGGCTGTGTTCTTCATTCAACACCCATTGATGTACCCACCGCTCTGCATCGCCAAAGCCCATACAGCCCAAACAAAGCCGGGATACATCCAATCCGCTATTCCCAAGTTTTACATACTCCATGTGATCTCTCCTCGCTTTCAATAGGGTTATCTTTAGTTGGTTCAGATATTCATTCGGATTGAGCCATGAGATTATTGTGCAATAAATAAGTATGCGAGTGTTACCACAATTGTCTTAAATGATTGCCTAATACTCTCACTGCCACTAACACCAAGGACACATATGATTTATACTGATAATCAATAAGGAAAAAGGAGGCGCCTATGTCTGAGGAAATATTGAAGAAGCAGCAGGAGCTTGCCGCATTGATAGACCGTCATACGCGTGAGAACGGCGTGCACGAGACTGCGATCCCGTCTTTATTTTTAATTCGGGAATCTAATGTTTATGAACCGGCTTTCAGAGTGGTTAAACCCTCATTTTGTTTCATTGCTCAAGGCGTCAAGGAAATATTACTTGCTCAGGAGCGTTTTATTTATAGTTCTGCCGATTATCTGGTTACTTCCGTAGACTTGCCTGTCGTTGGACAAACCATTAAAGCTACTGCGGACGTTCCGTATTTGTGCCTGAAGCTTGAATTTACGCAGAGCCAGATCTTAGAGGTGCTCAATGATTCTGTAATTCAAATCACTCCTAAAGAGAATGCCAAGCGGGCTTTGTTCGTTGGCAAGATAGACATAACCCTCTTAGACGCAACTCTCAGACTTGCCCGTTTATTGGACAATCCCAAAGATATTCCGTTTCTTGGTTCGATCTATACTAGGGAGGTTCTCTATCGTCTTCTTCAGGGGTCGTACGGAAGCACGCTGGCACAAATTGCCATGGAAAAAAGCAGCACTTACCGAATCCGAGATGCGATTGAGCAGGTCATTAGTAACATGGATAAGCCTTTGCGGATTGAGTCACTCGCTGAAACAGCCAGCATGAGTACTTCTTCATTTCACAGGCATTTTAAAGAAGTTACCGCAATGAGCCCCATCCAGTTCCAGAAGCAGCTTCGATTGCAGGAAGCCCGGCGACTTTTATTATCCGAATCAACGGATGCTGCGGATGTCGCCTACAGGGTGGGTTATGAAAGTGCTTCCCAATTCAGCCGTGAATACGCCCGGATGTTCGGGTCTCCTCCAAGAACAGACATCAGACGTCTGAAGGAAAAGTATGAGCGTAGTCTAAATGCGTGATTATGAAAAGAAACAAGCCTTGCTCAACCACGGCTGTCTGCCGAATGAACAAAGCTTGTTGTTATACATACTTAGACACCGTTAATCCTGTTCGAATATATCACGGAGTTCAGACACTAAGTGCAGAGACATACTGGATCAGCTCATCAACACCTCTGGCGGCGCCTCCACCGCCGAAGAAAGTTTCTCCCAGAGCCCTTGCGTTAAGTTGAATATATTCATTATTCATTGTTTCGAAAGTAATTTCTTTGAGCTGGGAGGCCGTTATCTCCTCGTTCCGGATATATAATCCAGCCCCCAGTTCCTCCAACCGGTCAGCGATGGCGAACTGATCTGCTCCCTGAGGCAGCAGCACCATAGGGACTCCGAATACCATCGCTTCGCAGACACTGTTATAACCCGCATGGGAGATAAAGACATCTGCATCCCGGAGTATTTCCAATTGGGGAACAAAACTGCGAATCTCTATATTTTCTGGCGGCTCTCCAAATATAGAGAGATCCATGTTCCGGCCCACGGACATGATCACCTTTGCTCCACTATCCTTGAATGCCGCAATACATTTCTGGTAAAATTCCGGCCGGTCAGTATATATGGAGCCGAAGGAAATGTATATTAGAGGCTGTCCTCCATCCTTTTTCCGAATGTTGCGTCGTAGTGATACCGGGGATTCTCCCGGAAACAACGGTCCTAGAAAGATAAACCGTTCATCGAACGTATCGGCATGCGGCTGAAATGCTTCCGAAGTGTAGACCAGATTCAACTCTTCATTACCGCTGAAAGCATCGATCAGGCTGAATCCCTGAATATTGTGCCTCTCCGCTATTTCCTCCGCTGCCTTGTCCAGCTCACCGACCGACACCGTTTCATTGTAATGTTCTGCCTTAATTTTAAAGATGTTGTGAATCAGGAAAGGAGGGTCCTTCTCAAGCATCCTGTGATTAATCGCAAAAGTGAGAATATAGCAGGCCACCGGCAGGTCGAGCAGTTCTCCGATTTGCTTCCCCCAGTAAGCATCGCAATCCCGTAAAATATAGTCGGGCGGATCGGCCATAACTTCAGGTAAAACAGCATTCATCACCGTCTTACTTTTGCCGATGACTCCAGGTACTAGATACTCAAGCATCATTCGCGGATTACTCAGATAGATTCCCGGATCGTTGTCGGTGAATAATCCTTGCATATCGCCATAACTTCGAAACGTAACATCGTAATCCTGTAACAGCTCTCTGTAACCTTCATCCGAATAGTAGACCACTTCCTCTCCTCTTGCCAGAAGTTCTGCCACGAGAGGTAATGTAGGCTTAACGTGGCTGAAAAAGGGAAGGCTGAATATCATCACTTTGCCCATGACTCCGATCCTCCGTTCTGAAGTGCTTAACCGTTCAAAAAGTGAAAAATACCGTCGACTGCAAGCTTCGCACCGCCGGAATTTCGTATTGCCTCACTCACCATTTCACATGATTTCCGATAACTAGGATGTTCCAGCACTGTCTTTGTCATCACTGCTATATCTTCAGGAGTACAATCCCTGCTACTTCCCGTTACTCCCGCACCTATCTCCTGAATGCGGCCCGATACAGCAAATTGATCTGCTGCTTGTGGGAACATAACCATAGGAACCTGATAGAACATCGCTTCACTTGCACTGTTATGCCCCCCGTGTGTAATGAAGACATCTGCCATCTGCAGCACTCGGATTTGAGGCATATGGGATCTGACGATAAAGTTCTCAGGAATAACACCCAGGTCTTCTACATGAATCCGCTGTCCTATGGACATTACAACTTGCCATCCGGTATCCCTGAATGCCTCGATGCATTTAGCGTAGAAAGGCAGACAATCATTATAGACTGTTCCCATGGATATGTAGACGAGTGTAGTTGACGATTTAGATACTTCGAGCACTTCCAAGTCCTCCTCCTTACGGATGGAGGGTCCCAGAAATAAATAGTTAGGTCCGAATGTATCCGCAAAAGGCTGGAATTCCCGGGAAGTAAAGACAAGATTAAGTTCATCAGCCCCCGAGAAGGCATCTATTGCTTTGAATTCTACAGCATAGGGACGGGATAGCTCCCGGGCGCAGACATTCAAATATTCACTGAATGGTATCCCAGCGTCTGGTTGTGTGTATTGACCATCCGGGCTGCCAAGTACGTTCCTGACAAAGAAATCGCTATGTTGATCAATCATGGTCTCATTTAAAGCCATTGTTGTAATGTAGCAGATCACGGGAACGTCCAGCATGACGCCGATCATTTTGCCCCAATAAGACTCACAATCCCGGATAATATAATCAGGGTCGTCCTTCATAATGCGTTCGATCAGCAGATTCGCCATCCGTTGATGTTTATTCAGCTTGTGCGGGATGAGCAGCTTCAGAACTTCAAGGGGCTCAGTGGACCGGATTGCTATCTCCTCATCGAGTAGTCCGATAATATCTCCATAACTCCGGCATATCACACCCTCGATGTTAATGAATTTCATATAAGCATCTGTCGTATAGTAGATGACCTGTTCCCCTCTACCCACCAGCTCCTTCACCAGACTCACTGTAGGATTGACATGCCCGAAATACGGATAACTGAGCAATACGACTTTCCCCATAACGCCACAACCTTTCCCTTGAGTCATACATTGAGCCCTCAGACGCCGGCGGCGTCTAGAGGGCCGGGGTTAATCGATCCTCCGACTAGAACAGGATTCCGGGGACAGAATTGCCTGAGAGGAGTTGCTTCAGTCCATCAGCGTCTGCCTCAAACGGTAGTGCGATATCAATCCTTAGACAAGATCCGATATGCCGGACATAAAAACAAATGCCATAATGTGCTGCTGTTTCCTCAAAAGACGTACTGTTCTCCGGGGTCCAATCGGATATTTCTTCTTTCTGTATAGCACCAAAATAATTGACAAGAACCGTTTTCCCGGTCACTTCTATATCCATTGCAGCAAAGTTAATGTGATGGGTTGAAGCAGCCTGCGTCAATTCTCTGACCAAATTCAAGTTGTGCCCGGCAGGCTCTGCAACGTTAACAACCAAAGGAATATAATCGATAAAATTACCTGCAAGATGGTAAAACGTATGATTGCCGTATCTTCTGCCTCCGCTGACTAATTGAACAGGCATCTGCTCCAACTGCAGGAAGTCCCGACCAAATGCGGCCAATACTTCAAGCACTGTATGCCAGCCTTCTTCGGGAAGCTCGCCATTCAGTGGAAATTCCAGTTCTATTACGGTTGGATGGCTTGCAGAGAACAAATTCACACGGCTCTCAAGCTCCAGAAGACTGCGACGGAATACCGGTAGATTGAAATTGTGCTCCAGCTCATTAAGAGTTATTTCCTGCGGACCTTCCTCCAAGAGATGGAAATAGTCGCGGTATCCAATCTTACCGTTACTCCCGGAAGGTGACGAAGTATAAGGATGGCTAAGCAGTTCTCTGATCAGGCCGCAGGTTAAACCGTCCGACAACGAATGATGGGAAGCATAGACTAATACCTTTGCTCCGGAAACAGCATTTTCGATCAGCACCAGACGGTACAGCAGGCTGCCGGGAATATCATAGTCAAAGCGTCCGTTGTACACTTCGAGGATCAACTGCTTCATTTGTTCTTCGGCGTGGAGTCCGCTTAGTCGGATAAAAGGCAATGAAAGATGCGTTGGCTGCTCGTATAAGCACCAGGATTTGTCGTCCTCCACGGGAAGAAAACATCTTAGCATTTCCTGGTCATGGACAAGGTTCAGCACGGAAGATTCGATTTCTTCTCTACTTCGATCCGCAGACAAATTAATTACGGTTCCGATATTCTCCGAACGCCCCAGATGCATAGCTTGAATCGCGGTAAACGGAATTTTTCCGATGAACGGGTTCTCGCTTATTTGTCTAGCATAAACGTTCTGCTGGTAGGCAAGATCATGAAGCAGATCAGACCACGCCTTCGATTCTTCTATACCAGGCTGCGTGGATTCACTCGTTACTCTGCCGCCTGTGACTGGTAGTGTCGCAACAGCAATACTATCCTCTCCTAACCGCTGCTGCAGCATTTCTCCAAGACGGCCAGCCGACTGATGGATTAGCAGATCCCTTACCTCCATAGATAAACCTTTACGCTTTAGTAAAAATACGGCCTTCATAGCTGAGATAGAGTCTCCTCCGATTTCATTGAAGCAATCGTCTGCTCCGATCTCTTTCCTCTCCAGCACTTCCTCAAATACCTCAATGATCTGCGCTTCAAGGTCATTCACTGGAGGACGCGCACTAATGCTGTGTATCTCAGACTGTGGCAGTCTGATGAGAGCAGCAGCATCCACTTTGCCATGTAGGGTTAACGGCAGAGAGTCCAGCTTTGAGAATACGGAAGGAATCATATACTCCGGTAACCCTTCCGACAAAAGTATTCTCATCTCCCTTGGCTGTGGTGCTGTCTCTCCACTGTAAAAAGCGGATAACATTCCGTTCCCGTCCTTCTGCCTCTTTAATAGAACAGCAGCACTTTTCACTCCGTTCAGCTGCAGCATACGAGCTTCAATCTCACCCGGTTCGACCCGATAGCCTCTGATCTTGAGCTGGCTGTCCTTTCTGCCCTGATAGATCAGATTACCGTTTGGCAGCAGCTTGGCTAGATCCCCGGTCCGGTACATCCGCTGAAACCCCGTTACCGTCGACGAAACAAATTGCCGGGAGGTCATCTCCGGCTGATTCAGATATTCCCTGGCCAGCCCGGTTCCTGCGATACAGAGTTCACCAGTTATACCCGCCGGAAGCAGATTTAACCCGGCGTCTACAATGCAGATTCTGCTGTTTAATATAGGGAATCCGATAGGTACCTTATGATGGTTAGTCAAATTCTCAACTTCCCACATTGCCGCACACACGGACGCTTCCGTCGGACCGTAAGCATTGATACAACGCATATGCCGACTCCACTCCTCAAGCATGGAGACTGATGGTTCGGAACCCGCTGTAACGACGAGGCGCAGACTTTGAAGTTTATCCGGCTGTAGCCGTTCCATATAGGAAGGCGGGAAGGTCGCAACAGTAATACCCATTAGGTTGGCATAGCTCTCGAAACATTCTGGATCACCGATAGTTTCCTTCACTGCCAGACACAGTGAGCCGCCAGTACCCAGTGCCATAGCAAATTCCCAGACAGAAGCGTCAAACGAGCATGGAGCGAATTGAAGAATTCTGTCATCGGGTTTTACTCCCAGACTAGTACGGAAAACTTCCGGCAGATTGGCAAGGCCCGCGTGTTCCAGCGCGACTCCTTTTGGTCTTCCGGTCGTACCTGAAGTGTATATGATATAAGCTAAATCGACTAATTGGGGCTTAATGACCGGAATATAAGCACTGTGTTCAGGAAGCTCTACCATATACGTAAAGGCAGTTCTTCCCTTGAAACCTATTTGTTTAGTCTCCAAATCATCTGTTATCAGCATGACCGCTCCGCTATCTTCAAGCATATATAGAACTCGTTCCGCCGGGAAAGCCGGATCTATAGGAAGATAGACTGCGCCAACTTTTAGAATGGCAAGGAAACAGACAATCATCTCGAAAGAACGTTCCAGCCGGACCGCCACGACATCATTGTGGCCTATGCCATTGAGTTCTAGCCAGGATGTCCACCGATCAGAAAGGGCGTTGAGCTGCCCATACGTCAGACGAGCCTCACCGAACAGCAGTGCGTCACGGTTTGGATGCAGCGCAGCCAGCTGAGTGAATTGTTCTGTTAAGGTACACGATGGTAACTCGCCTTCAGCGGAGGCGTTGAAGCAGGCAGTTTGCTGATACAGTATGTCCACAGGTAGCAAAGTGATAGAGCCTATCCGTACCGCCGGCTGCTTAATAACAGCCTGTATGATATGCATAAAGTAGGCGGCAAACCGCTCCACCGTCTCTCTCTGGAACAGTCGGTTACTATACTCCAAATCAAAATACAGAACTCCGTCCCCTCCTTCGAAGCCAGCCAAAGTAAGATCGAACTTCGAAATGGTCTGTTCGAAAGCAAAGTGTGTAAAATGAAGTCCCCGGAAGTCATACCGGTTCTCAGGCATGTTCTGAAGTACGAACATCACGTCAAACAGAGGATTTCGGCTGGTGTCACGGCTATATCCCAGCCTGTGGGCAAGCTCCTCGTATTGAAAAGACTGATTCTCAAAGGCACCCAGTGCACTTTTCTTAACCTGATCCAGAAACTGTACGAATTCGAGTTGTGATGACACTGCGTTTTTTATGGGGACGACATTCACAAACATCCCCATCGTCTCTTCCAATTCTGCCTGCATGCGGCCTGAAACGGGAGATCCGACAACCAGTTCCTCTTGACCCGACACCTTAGATAACATGAGATTATAGACCGACAGCAGCAGCATAAATAACGTTGCGCCATGATCAGCTGCCAATTTCTTCAAAGAAGAGGTACAAGCTGCATCGAGAGTGAAATGGATCCGCGCACCTTCAAAGCTCTTAAATTTGGGCCGAGGATGATCGTATGGTAAATCTAATACCGGAATTCCATCTTGAAACTGCTTCAGCCAGTAATTCTCCTGCATCTGAGAATCATTACTATTCCGTCTTTGCTGCTGCCATACCGAGAAATCCTTATATTGAACTGTTATTTCTGGCAGCTGGTCACCGTTGTACAGCCGAGCCAGCTCGTTGATGATAATGCCTATGGAAGCGCCGTCGGCTGCAATATGATGAATATCAATGAGTAGTAGATACTTGCGGTCCTCCATTCGAGAAATGCCGATACGGAGTAGGGGCCCGCTTTCAAGATCGAAAGGCTGTACGAAATTTCGTATCGTCTCTTCGGTATTTGTTGGCGGTTCATCGTTGTAGTCCAATTTCAAAGAACATTCCTCATGAACAACCTGAACCGGATCGCCGTTCACCAGCTCAAAAGTAGTTCGCAGAATCTCATGCCGGGCCGCAAGGCTATTGACCGCCCGCTCCAATCTGTCCCGATC
Organism: Paenibacillus oryziterrae; assembly: GCF_042610485.1. NCBI lineage: Bacteria > Bacillati > Bacillota > Bacilli > Caryophanales > Paenibacillaceae > Paenibacillus > Paenibacillus oryziterrae. The sequence goes on from NZ_JBGJZO010000001.1 coordinate 458,262, forward strand.
CAGATCTCCATCAATAATTAAAGCTTCCGGCATATTGTATGCGGTCGAATGCGGATCATGGCAAAATAAAGCATACATCCGCTTTTGTGCTGAGGATAATGGATAATGGGCAGCAGGTTTCGCCGGAGTAACTGCAAAATAAGATTTTGTACCTTTTTCCACGATAGCTGAAGCCAATGCTTTAACGGTTTGTTTCTCAAATATGTCATCGATTCCGATATCTACACCAAAAATCTTCTGGATTCTGGACATCAGCATAGTAGCCTTCAGTGAGTGCCCACCGACGTCAAAAAAACTCTCCTCCGTAGACACCCGTTTAATTTGCAGAACATCTGAGAAGATTTCGCACAGCTTCTGCTCAGTTTCATTCGCCGGCTCTATGAATTCTGCATCCAGATCATCAGGCTCATCCAGTAAAAGAAGTGCCTTCTTGTCTGTCTTCCCGTTCTCGGAGAGCGGAATCCGTTCGACACTGTAGTAGCGGGAAGGCAGCATATAGTGAGGGAGTTCACCGGCCATATAGGCTCTAATTTCTTTCGCTTGCACTACTTCGCATTGAAGATAGGCGGCAAGCCGGGCTGGGACTCCGTCTTCCTCTAAGCACAGGACGGCAGCCGCTTGTATACCCGGAAATGCCAGGAGGCGCTGTTCGATCTCCGAAAGCTCAATCCGGTATCCTCTAATTTTGACCTGTGCGTCCTTACGTCCCAGACAGCAGATTTCGCCTTCATCCGTCCATTTGGCCAAATCCCCCGTTTTGTACAGCCGTTCTCCAGGAATAAACGGATGAGAGATAAATACCTCATCAGTCAATTCTGGACGGTTAAGATATCCCGCCGCAAGACCGGGTCCCGACAAACAGAGTTCTCCTGTAATGCCGGGAGGCACAGGATCAAGCTGCCCATCTAGAATATATGCCTTCATATTTGCTATCGGGCGGCCAATGGCGATCTCCGCTGATTCAACTACGTTTCTTTTATAAGCAGCGACAATACTGGCTTCGGTTGGACCGTATTCATTGATGATTTCAACCTGGGGAAGTCTTCTCAGGCTTTCCCGGATTAAGGATGGTGCCAACCGTTCACCGGCCAATGTTATCATCCGGAGTGTGCCTCCCTCTTCACCGGCCATCTGCTCGAGCAGCAGCTGATACAGTCCAGGAATGCAAATAAAATGTGTGATCCGGTGAACATGGATAAGCTGTTTCAGCCGAAGCGGATCTTTCACCTGGCTTTCAGTCGGAATAAAAAGACTGGCCCCTGAGACAAGCGGAGTAAAGAAGCCGGTCATAAAGCCATCGAACGAATATGAGAAAATCTGCATCGTCCTGTCTTGTGAGCTTAAGCGGTATTCGTCCTTTCTCCAAAAAATTGAGTTGGCTAATCCTTCATGCCGAACGATAACGCCTTTCGGTTTCCCTGTAGTGCCGGAAGTATAGATGATATATGCGTCCGTTACACCTTGTCCGAAATTGAAATCAGAGCCACTTTTCTTCTCTTCATCCAGAGACTCAGATTTCAATATCATTTCCACGCCGGCGAACTCGGGCATTTCCGCATACCGCGTGTGTGTTAATAACCGGGTTACAGCAGCATCCTCCAAGATAAAATTCATGCGTTCAGCCGGTGTCTGGACATCGATGGGCAGAACACATCCTCCTGCTTTCATTACAGCAAGCACTGCAACGGCCGTCTCTGCAGAACGGTCAAGATACAATGCAATAATTTCTCCGGGATTCAATCCGCTGCTAACCAGTGCTTTGGCCCAAAGGTTAACCCGTTCACTAAGCTCCAAATAACTCATAGATTGTTCCGGAGTTATGACTGCTGAAGCCCCCGGTGTACGCAGGACCTGCGTCTCGAACATTTCCATAATGTTCGGTATATTTGGGGATTCATTACCAGAAGCATATTCGTTAAGTAGTACATGACGATCACTGCCGGAAAGCCAGGTGCACTCACCAACCCTGCGGTCGGGATTTGAAGTCAGCTCCCTTAGTATATGAATGTAATGTTTGGCTAAGCTCTCCACTGCACGGACAGAAAAGAATGGGCTTTGGCCGGCAATTAATCCATGGATCACCCCATTGTCTGAGCAAAAATGGACAAGAAGACCTTTGGTATTTGTTTTTAGGTCTAAATTGCCATGAAGCTCTTTCATCGAAATACGGATATGCTGTAAAAAAGTATAGTCCCGGTCATGAATTACTTTCATATCCTGAACAACCTTATCTATCGGATAGTTCCCGTTTGTGCATACGGCTTCATAGGTGGCCTTGACCTCGTAGAGCCAATCCCGGAAAGACTTTTCGACGGATGGCTGATCGATAACCGGAAGCCAGGATGGATTGTATTCCGGGTTCGCGGATTGCACTTGAAGCTTAGACTGCAGGCAGGCTACCGTTACCGACCCGCCACCAGTGTACTTGTGTACCATACATTTCAGTACAGCCAGCATGATCAGGTATAGTGCATCCGACGATTCTCCGCTCATCCTCCGAAGACGCTCACTCAGATCCGCTGGCAACTCGAAAGCCGCCTGATTGACAATGGGTACTTCAGCCGGATGTGAACCTGAGAGTGTCAGCAGTGTCTCTTCTTCTTTCAGCTCCAGCATTTTTTTTACCCAATACTTCTTTTGTCTTCTCATCTCCTGAACGGAGGGACCACCCTCCGGCATTCTGTCATCCGTCTTCATTCGTTCTTCTCTCCCCTGGGCTTTGGCTTAGAAATGAAATTCAATAGCAGTCCCGGTACCTTCTGTCCCATCTGTGTCTCCCTCAAACGTAATTTGTTGGAGTGGAATTTCAGGATCATTCGCAATCCTGCCAAGAACAGAGATGAAGCAGTCAAGTACATCCTCCAATTCCTTTTCATTAAAAACCTTAAGGTTGTATACAAACTGGATGAGGAATTCTTCCCGAGGCTCTACAATGACGTTGAAATCATAGTTGGTATGTTCAATCCATTCGTAATCCACCATTTCCAGTTCCCGGGGTAACTCTAGCTCCAGCGGGTAATTTTCAAATACAAGCACATGATCAGGACCCGTATTCCCGCCGGCATTCTGAATAACAGATAACGGGAGATGAGAGTAGGGCTCACTGACCAGCATGTCTCTTTGAAGACTTAGAGCTAATTCGAGAAAACTCTCTGTGTTTGCCCTCACCCGAACAGGAACCGTATTTATGAATAACCCTGTCATTTCATCGATATCCTGCACTTCAGGGTTTCTCCCGGATACCACTGCGCCGAACACAACGTCTTCTGTATCATTCAACCTTTGCAGCACTATTCCCCAGGCAGCTTGAATCAGTGTGTTCAGCGTCACACTGCGTTCAGCCGACAATTGGATTAATTCTTGACGCAGCACGGCTGGAAGGTAACGGGATATCTTCCCACGTGTATACGTGGTCACGGCTTCATTGACTTCCCTGGGAAGCAGACGTGATCCCTTATACCCTGACAAATATGTCTTCCAGTATTCCTCGGCAGCTGTCCTGTCCCTATTCTCGATCCATCGGATGTATTCCCCGTAAGCAGGAGCCTGTATCAAACGAGGGTGTTCGTTGGAGACAAGTGCTGCGTAGAGATTAAACAGCTCCTGGATAATCATGCTTACACTCCATCCATCAAGAAGAATATGATGGAAGCTCCAAACCATGCAGTATTCCTCATGATCTGTCCGGATCAGAGAGACTCGAAGCGGAATATCGCCGAACAACTCAAAACGTTGGTTACGGTCCTGCTCTAAATAGCAGTCCAGGTCATTTGTTCCCGTTGACTTACTAGCTATTGTCCAATCTTCGTAATGAAATGGAACTGCTCGGGTGTCTGCGACCTTCTGCAATGGACGCTCCAGACACCTTACTGCAAAACTCGTGCGAAGAATGTCGTGCCGGTCGGATACAGACTGGAAGCAACGCTTAAGAATGTCTGGAGCCATCGGCCCGCTGAAGCGCATAACACATTGCTCGAAATAAGCCTCCGATTCCGGATAGCGCAGGTAATGAAACAGCATGCTTTCCTGCATCGGGGATAATGGATACACCTTTTGTAGATCACAGGAGGAATTCGCCATAACAACTGCAAAGTCCCCGGGAGATACAAGGTCGCTATTCTCCGGTGAAGGTCCCGGAAGACCAGAATGACCACAATATGACAGCACCTCTAGCAGGCCGGACACGAACCCTTGCAAGAAAATCTGCATCGTTGCCTCTTTGTACTCATGTTTGCTATATTCCACCTCGACAGTTAACCGATTATCAACTTGAAGTGCGTTGACTGCGATGGAGAATGGCCGCTCCGAATCCGGACTTTCCGTTCCATTCAACGGAAGTTCAGCGAGCCTGAACAGATCTCGGTAGGATTCGTCATTCATTTCCCCAAGATAATTAAAGCTGATTTCAGGTCTAATGCTTAATGCTTTAACGTTATCCGGGCTCTCCTGACGTAAATATTTGAGCACATTATAACCGGCACCTTTGTTCGGCATCACGTATATGTCATGACCTAACAAGACAGCATACTGTCCCGGATCAGCCGCAGCGGTAGTATTAAGATAGAAAGGATAATGTGAGGTGAACCAGCCTACCGTCCGTGAATAATCAGGATGTCCTCCAAATGGCTCTCTTCCGTGACCTTCCATATTGACCCAGACTCCATCTGAAACTCCCAGATTGTTTATAGCATGACCTACAGCCGCAAGCAGCAGAACAGACGCATCTGTATGGTAACGTCCGCTCGCCGCTTCGCGAATCGACAAAGTGGCTTCCTCTGTAAAATGGATACTTTGTACTACCGCATCCCGTAACTTTCCGTTTCCGGAGTTCCAATCCTTAGGAATAACTGAGGCTGACTGAGTGAACTTTTGTTCCCAGTAGGACAGCTCAAGGGTGGAAGATTCACTCCAAGCATACTCGTGCAGCAGGTTGGAAAATAGTTGGTATGAGTCCGTCTTAACCGGAAGCACCGGCTCAATTCCCCTACTGAGTGATGAGTAAATATCATAAAAGTCATCCAACAGAATTCTCCATGACACCGCGTCGATGACCAGGTGATGGATAACAAAGGTTAATTCATCTGCTTCGCGGCTTCTGAACAGTCCGACTTGAACCAGAGGCCCGGTCTCCAGATTAATAGCCTGGTGCATCTCCATGGTCATTCGTTCCTGTGCTGCGCGGGGGTTCCCTTCCACCTCACTCCCGTCAACGAACCGATAAGCGAAGTCGTTCTGATTAGACTTGTTGCAGTATTGCCGTATAGTTCCGTTAGGAGTACGCCGATAATTCATTCGAAGCGTATCATGGTGACGGACCATCCGGCTGACCGTATCCCGCACCTGATCGACATCAAACCGTCCGTTCCCTTTCAGCGTAATGGTTTGATTCCAGTGATTCATATCTGTGAAGTCCTGTTCAATAAACCACCGCTGAATCGGGGTCAGGGGGACCTCACCCTCAAGCGGTATACGTTCCGCTACAGACTGTACTTCGCTTTGACGTACAGCGAAACGTGCGATCTTTCGAATGGTCTGACCTCGCAAAATATCGCTAACCTCCAGACGTATGCCCCTTTTTTTCAAAAGTGCAGAAATCTGGATAGCTTTAATTGAATCTCCGCCCATCCTGATAAAGTCCTCATCAATATGTGAATCCGGGACTTTGAGAATGTCACGCCATACTTCTATTAGTTGCGACTCTATGGAATTCTTCAAAAATTCGTATTCCATCGTAACGTCATTCTTTCGCGTTGTATCCGGCAGCTTCTTATAATCCACCTTGCCATTTGCCGAAAGCGGGAGGTGATCCAGCCGAATATATTCAACTGGAAGCATATATGAAGGTAGATAAGCTGAAAGATAGGATTCTAATTGGTCAGCCTCCAATTGTTCCTCAGAGGTATAAAAGGCACACAGGCGTTTCTCTCCACCCGGCCCTGTTTTGGCAGCCACCGCAGCTTCATGGATGTGTGAATGACTCAGCAGGAGGTTCTGGATTTCACCGGTCTCAATCCGGTAGCCCCTGATCTTAACCTGCTCATCCAATCTGCCTAAATAAGCCATACCCCCTTCAGGCAGCCAACGAACTAGATCACCCGTTCTATAAACCTTGCCCTTCTCTCCAAACATTCCGCCGACAAATTTCTCTTCCGTCAAGTCCGGTCGGTTTAAATACCCGCGGGCCACACCAGCTCCGGCGATGCAAAGTTCGCCCGGAAGAAACTTAGCCTGAAGACCTCCCGAAGAATCAGCAACATAGAGCCTGATATTATCGATTGGCATACCGATAGGTACTTGATTCCCCGTATCTGCCGCCTCGTACCGTTTGATCATACAGCCTACAACAGTTTCCGTAGGCCCGTATTCGTTGTACACATCGGTTCCAGGTCCGAAGAGTTCTACAATTTCCGCTGCGGCGGAAGTTTCGAGAGCTTCACCGCCCACAATAAAACGTTTCAGACCGGATTGATCCGTCTTGTACAAGCGAAGCAGCTTCAGATGGGATGGGGTTAATTTGATGATCCCCGCCTCACCCTCCTCAATGATCCGGCCTAGAGCAATCTCCACATTTTCCGGATAAATCAATATCCGGTTGCCTGACAGTAGTGGAGTAAACATGGAGGTGACTGTAAGATCGAAGGATATTGAGGAATACAAGGGAAATGCGATCTCCTCACCTCGTACGTACTTGCGATCCGCCCACCAGATATAATGAGTTAAGCCCCGATGCTCGACCATTACTCCTTTAGGCTTACCTGTGGAACCGGAGGTGTAAATAATATAGGCAAGATTGTCTGGACTGACCTTAATCTCCAGATTATCGCTTAAGTCTCTGTCTTCTTCGATAGTTGCAGTGACCTTGATAATCTCGCCTTGGTATCCGGATAGTTCCTCATACTCTTCATCCGTGATCACCCACTGCGCTTTGCAATCCGATAGAATGTATGCAATCCGCTCTTTTGGGTAAGATGGATCAATGGGAACATAACATCCTCCTGCTTTCCAGATTCCCAGTATTGCCGTGATCAAACCGGGTGATCGGCGCATTACGAGTCCAACCGCGGTGTCTCTTCCGACTCCTTGATTTACCAGCCGGGCGGCCAGATGGTTCGCATCCGCGTTAAGCCTTTCGTAAGTAAGTTGCTCACCGTCGCAGGAGATTGCAATAGCCTGGGGCGCACGTCGCACCTGCTCCTCGAACAACTTGAATACTGGCTTGTCCTCTGGATATTCTGCTGTTGTATTATTGAATTCGTACCGGAGCTGTTCATTCTCTGAGTATGGTAAAAGTTCGATTTCAGATACTGGAATATCAGGGTTCACAGCGACCGTTTCTAGTATTCTCAGCAGATGACCAGCCATCGCTTCAATTGAAGCGGGATGAAACAGGGCTCTACAATATTCCAAATGCAATCTCAGTCCATTGGAGTATTCTACTGCTTCCAGAGTCAAATCGAATTTGGAAGTGCGACTCTTGCATTCTTCTGCCTTAAATACCGTATTCTCGATTGTCATAGCCACTGGTTCAAGCGCTTCGTGCTGAAATACATACATTACATCGAACAAAGGATTCCGGCTCATATCCCGATTGTCGTTCAACCGGGTAATAAGCCTCTCCAGCGGGAACTCCTGATGCTCGAATGCTGCTATTGAACCTGCCTGCACCTCTTTTACCAGGTCGCCAAATGCCTTATTCGGAGTTATCTGATTCCGGAGAGGAATCGTATGGACGAACATACCGGGTACCCGTTCTATATCCGGATGCATTCGTCCAGAAACTGACGTACCAACAATAATGTCTTCCTGATTGGCATATTTGGACAACAGGACATAGTAGGCAGCAAGCAGATAGCTATACAAGGTAATCCCGTTAAACGCAGCAAATTCCCGGATTATTTTCAAAAGATCATTGGTAATCTCGAAGGAATATCTTTCTCCCTCAAGACTCCGGACGGCAGGCCGCGAATAATCTGTCATCCAATCAAGCCGGGGAATGTCTCCCTGTAAGAGACGACTCCAGTATTTGTCCCCTTCCCGCATATATCCGGACCCGATTCTGCCAAGCTGCCACTGCGTATAATCCTTATAATGAACATTTAGTTCAGGTAAGCATTCCCCTGAGTACAGACGGAACAGCTCATCAAAGATCAGATTGGCAGAGATTCCGTCTGCGATCATATGGTGCATGTCCAGAAGCAGATATTGTCTATTACTTATTGGATTCTCTTGCCATGCTTCAATCCGTAAAAGAGGTGCCGCCTCCAGATCAAACGGTTTCACTGATTCCAAAATGGACAACACATTCCTCGCATCAACCAGTGTATGGAGAGAAATGTCAATGGAACATTCAGCATGAATTTTTTGCACGGGCTCATTATCCTCCAGATGAAAAGATGTCCGGAGGCTCTCGTGCCTCCGCACCAGTTCATTGGCAGCCTGCTTCAAACGACCGATGTTGAGATCACCTTCCACTGTTATCAGACCCGTGACATTGTATGCCGTTCCGGCGTTGCCCATCCGCTCAACCGCAAATATGGAACGCTGCGAGGATGACTGCGGATAATATTCGGCCTCTTCTGCCTTCGGAATTCGTACTGCTCCTGTTCTTGGTTTGTTGTCCAATACTTCAGCTAATTCAGCAATAGTCGTGTATTGGAACAAGAGGCTTAATGGAATCATGCTCCCAAGTTCATCTTGCAGCCTGGCGGCGATTACTGTTGCGGCAAGCGAATTGCCACCTATCTCAAAAAAATGATCGGTTATTCCGATATCCTTGCGCTTTAATACATCCTGCCATAAACGGTGTAACAGCTTCTCCAAGGCCGTAACGGGAGCCGCGGGAGGAACAACCAGATCGTCGCTTATGGCAATAAGAGATTCATACTGTACACCAACGGATTTCATTGCCAGAAGTCCATCTACTTTGACCCATTTGGCTGGTATCAGGGGTTCGGAGAGTAACGAAGCCGTGCTTATCTTTCTTTCACGATCGTCCGGCTCTTTATCGTCTTTAGTGTCATAGTAAGCCACCAGCCTTGAGGCGCCAGCTAGATCAGACTCATGCGCAACCACAACGGCCGACACCCACGAAAGGCCTGATAACTGAGCCTCTATATGATCCAGATGAATACGGAAGCCGTTCACAGAGACTAAACGATCCATAGAGCCAAGCACGTGAATATGTCCGCCCTCCATGAGTACCGCTGCAAATTCTGTGGCACGAACTTCATCTTCCCCACCGTTAGCTCTCCAATACAGCTGGCCAGTTACACCTTGCAGGCATGGCAGTCCGCGCTCGTCCGCTATGATACCTGAGCCATTTAAATCAAACTCCTCATCGAGCTGATCAAGCCGAGAGAAATTTAAGGCTATGCATTCTCTTTCATCTGCACTGGGTAATCCGTACTGTTGAAGCTCTTCCCCGTCATCTGCAAGAATATCTTCAAGCAGACGGATGTATGTCTGCAGCCAGACATCGGCATCTTCATCTGCGCATACGACGTTCTCATAGTCTAATTCGAGAACCAGTTCATGCTCGAGATCTAGTACATTCAAGCTGACAGGGTATTTAACAGCATTGGTTGGAGAAGGTTCCAGTGTCGCTTCAAGATCTCCGAACTTAAATGTGGAAGGTTTATCAAAATTAAAGATGGTTCGGATAGAAGGCGGATGGACTGTTATCCCATTCATCCCCAGATCTTTAACCATTTCTGCATAAGAGCACTGCTGGTGATCCAGCATATCCAGCAATTCCTTCTTCATCTGCTTCAGATAATGGGCAAAACTCATAGTACCCGAAAGACTACTTGAAAATGGAAGCAGATTAACACATTGACCGACTAAATTCGGGGCGTCCATTTGAAGCTGGCCGGATGTAGGAATGCCCACCGTTATATCCTGAAGACCAGAAAGTCTGGATAGCAGAATGCTATAGGCTGCAAGCATGAGCATATATAACGAGGTTTTACTTTGTCTGCCGTATGATTTCAGATCTGAAGTCAGCTGCGAACTTATCACCCTACGGATTCTTTTACCAGGCAGACCTATGGAGTTACCTAATCTTAAGGAAGAGGGGAAAATCATTTCCGGTATAGGAAATGAGAGCTTGGACATCCAGTACTCCCGGGCAAAGCGTGATTCTTCCTCAGGGATACTGAGCTGCCAATCTGCAAATGCGGAGAACGGCACGGCTTCCTGTACCCTGTAACTTACCTGATCCGAGTAATACAATGAAATATCTTCTAGAATCCGTATGAAAGACCATCCATCCACCACAAGATGATGAGCCTGCACAACAAAAAAATGCTCCTGTTCGCCGGCATGAAGAAGACCGAATCTGATGAGAGGGCCAGTCTCCAGATTAAATCCTTCCGTCATCTTCAGCAGTGAGAGGTCAGGAAGCCCTCCCGCTTGAACAAGCGCTTCTGCTTCGTAAAGCGGATAGCTTGCTTGCACATTTCTGAACGGTTCTGTATATTGAACACTGCCATCTTCAGCAAACCTTGTTCTTAGCATGCCGTGTCTTTGGATGACATGATGTATTGCCTTGTGAAGCCGGGCGGAATCCACTTTCCCCCTCAGTTTAAGAATGACAGTTTCGATGTATGCCGCCGAAATCTCGGGATTCATACTGGAGACGAACCAAAGCTGCCGCTGCTCCTCAGTAAGCGGCAAGATTTGTGTCTCACCGGAGTCCGCCAAATGCCCGGATGGATTCAGTCCACCTCCTGGAGTAGGTGAAGGCGGAAGAAATCCGGCACTACGCAGTTCTCTTATACTGTCTTTGACTGCACAGATAATCTGCTCGATGTCCTCCATCGAGTGAGCAGTTGATAGAAAACAGTTCCGGCCTTCCCAGATATAGATTCCCTTCTCAATCAGCAAATAATAGAGCAGCTCCAAATCGGTACGTTGTACAAACCTGAATAATGAGCCGTAGCGGGCAATATGAAGCGGAAGCTGTTCTTTCTCAAAATACGAGTTCAAGGAGTCGGCAAGATATGCCGTCTTGCTGTTCAGTTCCTCCTGCAGTGCGGGACCTCCCTCTTTCAACCGCTGCAATACGGCCAAGGCAGCATTCATGGTCAATGGATGCTGGCAGAAGGTACCGGCCACGAATGTCCTCCTTTCTTCAAAAGGGGGAAACGATTCGTCACCATAAGACCACATTCCACCATCAATGCAGTCCAAATATTCAGGTTTACCTGCGACAATGCCAATCGGCAGCCCGCCACCTATGATTTTACCGTACACTGCAAGATCAGCTTTGACGCCGAACCATGCCTGCGCTCCTCCTGGATGCACCCGAAAACCGGTAATGACTTCATCGAAGATCAGAGCAATTCCGCGCTCGGCAGTCAGTGTCCGCAGTTTCTTTAAGAATTCGGTTGGCTGCAGATCCGGTTTTCGGCTCTGTACCGGTTCAACCAGAATCGCTGCCAATTCACCTGCTCTTGATTCGATGATCCGAAGCGACTCTGGATGGTCATAGTTCAGTACAATAACATCATCAATCATCCCGGCCGGTATGCCGGGAGCGATCGGTGATCCAACTCCGTCCATACCAGCACTCATGGCGAGGACACCATCAAAGGTGCCGTGATAGGAGCCCGAGAAAATGGCAATTTTAGGCCTACCGGTTCCTGCTCTAGCCAATCGCAGTGCAACCATTACCGCTTCTGTTCCGGAATTAAAGAATGCAGCCCGTTCCATACCGGTCAATTCGCATAAAGAGGTTGCCACTTGACCCGCTGTCGCATTAATAGGTCCGATGCACATTCCTTTCTGTAATGCGCTATCCACCGTTTCATTAATAAATGAAGTATTATGTCCGAATAAATTCACGCCAAAACCCATTGTCAGGTCAACGTACTTATTACCATCGATATCTTGGATGGATGAGCCTTCGGCATGATCCACTACGATTTGGTATACGATATCTTTCCAGTAAGGTCTAAACCCGGCTACATTTCGGTTGTTGGCTACAACTTCACGATAATTCTGAGTATGGAGCTGCGAGTTCCTCGTTTTCTTCGTATATCTGATAATAAACTCATCAATAAACTGCTTTTGAGAATCAGTAAAACCTGACTTTGCAGACGTTTCAATCTTTTGATAAGGCACATATGGCCGATCTTGGGAGTGCGGAGGCTCCGACATAACATTCGTCAGTGGTTTCTCCACACTATGCATTGATACATCTGCATGGCGGAGTGGAGCATTCTGGATGGAGGTATGAAGTGCCGCGACTGGCAGTGAGTCCGGTGTACCATGGGGTCGGCCTTCCATGATGAGGAGCTGCTTTGCCATGATGTCCAATTGTTTATGGATGATTCCTTCCATTCCAGGCATCATCCCCGTGTTGTGCTCCTCCTGGGATACCCTGACCTCATTTTTGGTCACCACATACGAGGTCGCCGTTTCTTGCACGGCAGTTACATTACGGGGGGGAGTTTCCGGCACCGGAGTAACCATAGGTTGGTCCTCTGACAGTCCAGAAACATATCTTCCAACTTCTGATACAGTAGAAAGCTCTTCGAAGAATAAACGCATTGGAATCTCAATGCCGAACTGCTCCTTAATGGCATGCCTTGCATTCACTAGCAGGATAGAATCTAGACCCAATTCCATAAAGCTTGAATCCGTACTGATTTCTTCAAGCCTATATCCGGAAATATCAGCAATAATTCCGCGTACCGCCTCTGTAACAGAACGATTGTGTTCCGTTTGACCAATGACAGTCATGCTCTGTTCACCCTCCTTGTAATCCGCCTTACCATTCTCATTGTTAGATGAAGTATTCTTACTGGAAATAGTAATCCAATGCTTAGTCTTATCAAAAACGTAGGTTGGTGCTGACACCACTCTACGATTCCTTCCAGCATGCAGTATTTTCCAATCTATAACATCACCGCAGGCATATGCAGCAGCAGCCGCACATAAAGAATCATAATATGGCTGACTATTACCACATTCTAATACTTCATCAGATTGCTGTTTACCCTCAGCTTCCGGACCGCCATACCAGATACCTTCCTCAGGGTCTCCATATATACCTGTGAAATCCTCAAGCCGGAGTATCGCCAGCTTATCTTTTAGCGCTTGCGGGTTCCGAGCGATTACAGCCAGACGATATTCGTATTGTCCTCGCCCAATATTCGTGGTATAACAGATATCCTTGAATTTATGCGGATCCGCAGTGATCAAGTAGTGCCGATAGCTGATAATCAATGAGCGCAATGAGGATACCGATTTAGCCGAAAGGGTCAGCAGCGCCCATTCATCTTCTTCACTTGATAATGAACGATGCCGTGTGTCCACACCTGCTTCTTCCAGAATGACGTGACAGTTAGTTCCGCTCATTCCGAAAGAACTGACTCCGCATCTTCGTACATTTTCACTCCTTGTCCATTCTGTTAATTGCGTATTGACATACACAGGTGACTGAATGAAGTCGATTCGCGAGTTTGGCTTATCAAAATGGATAGACGGTGGAATCTGCTCCAGGTGAAGCGCAAGTGCAGACTTGATCAGACTGACAATCCCAGCTGCATGATACAAGTGCCCGATGTTGGGTTTAAGCGAACCGATGGCACAAAATTGTTTCCTGTCCGTAAAAGTTCGGAACGCATTTTGTATTGCATGGACCTCAATCGGATCCCCGATAGGAGTGCCCGTCCCATGAGTTTCAATATAGGAAAGAGAGGCAGGATCTATACCTGCTTTTTCCCATGCACTGATCAGTAGCCTCTCCTGAGCAGCCATATTTGGTGCTGTTATACCGATGGACTTGCCATCCTGATTGGAAACGCTGCTTTTGATCACTGCATAGACCGGATCGTTGTCGGCGATCGCTCTGGACAATGGCTTCAGCAGCACCGCTCCTATTCCCTCACCGCGGACTGTTCCGTCGGCATCATCATCAAATGCACGTACTGTTGAGGATGATGACTCGATTCCGATTTTAGGCTGTTGACCGGACAGATTAAGCATCAACTGAATTCCTCCGGCAATAGCCATGTCGCATTCACGCAGTGTCAAAGACTGGCAGGCGAGATGAACAGCCAGCAGTGAAGAGGAACAGGCTGTGTCAACAACCAAACTGGGGCCTTTCAAATCCAGCAGGTAAGAAATTCGGCTGGCGATGACGGGTGGCAGATTTCCGGGTGCAGCTGCTGAAACTAGATGAGGACAATTAACAGCAATCATTTGTTTATATTCATGCTCATGTCCAGAACCGACAAAGACTCCCGTTTGGCTGCCTTTTAGCCCATCTCCGCCGTAACCAGCATCTTCAATTGCACCCCACGCCGTTTCTAGGAACATTCGTTGATACGGATCCATCAGATCGGCTTCCTTGGGAGGAATGCGGAAGAAGTGTGAATCGAAAGTATCGACCTCGGATAAGTATCCCCCCCGGGGAGGGAGTGTTCCAGAAGAATGATGACCTTCGGATGCCAACCTGGATAGAGGTGCTTCTCTGATCCAGTCCTCACCCCGGGCAAGATTGCTCCAGAATTGTTCCAGAGTTTCTGCTCCAGGCACGTTTACCGCCATTCCGACAATAGCTATATCCCGGCCTGAAAGCTCCTCGATTACAGGAGATCCGTTTCTTTCTTTGCCCTCCCGGGACAGCAAATTTTTCTTCATCGCAAGCCTCTCCTTCCGTATCATTGCGGTGACGGTTCAACGGCTATACTATCCAAATTCAATAGAGATTCCAGCGCCTCGGCAAATATCTGAAAAAGCTCACGCATCAGGAGTCCGTTCATTCTTGCTGCGTTATAAGCGAAGGTAAACAATGCTGTATCCGCTGTATCTTCCCATTCAAGCATCATGTCGAAATAATCTGCCGGACCACTTCGCTGCGGCTTCCATTCCTTTCTTCCCAGATAACAGAGAGCCTCTCCTTTCTTCGGCCGGGCGACCTCACTCTCCATATCTCCGATATAATATAAAGGAGTTTCACCGGGCGTGTTCTTCACATTGGCTAAACGAAGTAAATCCTCAATCGTATCGAGAGTAGAGAAATCAACAGAAAAGGGAATCACCCAGCCAGGACCGTCTATCATTGTATGAATTGATACCTTGGATTCAGTGGAGATTTCATACAATGTATTGGCGAATAAAGCCAGAACTGCTGCTTCCTCAGAAATTTGACGATGTACACAAAGTGACCGCAACCGGTTTCGTTTGTGGCCTTGAAGTACCATTCGGTATTGATTCTCCGCCCCATTCTCTCTTGCTTCAAAGTACTGCGAAGAAAGATGAACGTGCTCAGTATGAAACCGGATCTGCTTAGGCTCCTGAGAGCCGGTAATTAACCGGGACAGCTGAACTACTGAAGGCGAACCATAAATATCAGTCATTGTGATGACAGCCGGATATATTTCCTCGATCCGCTCGAACATTTGCACTACCAACATAGAAGTACCTCCTATTTCAAAGAAGCTGTCTTCAATGTTAAAGTGCGCTTTTCCGAGAAGTTCGTTCCATATCCGGTACAGTGATCGCTCAACTTCACCTTCCGGGACTCTACCTTTCGTGCTGGTTGAAGCCTCCTGATCAAGCTGCAACCGGGCCAATTCCGCTTCGATTTCACGATAGAAACCATCTTTGTATTTCGCGGCATATTTGTATCTTTGCAGTTTGCCGCTGGTAGTCTGGTAGATCTTGTGTACGGGAAGAATAATCGAAATCTGAAGGCCCATTACACGGTTCAAGTGTCTGCGTATCCGTTCAGAAATCTGCAAAAAGTCTTCCATCTTATCCCTGTAAAGAACGAATAAGGCTGCTTCCTCAGTACCCGATCGTTCATTATAGATTCCGCAGGCAACCATTCTTTTGATTTTTAAATCTGTGCATTCTTCCGCTATCCGTTCGATATCATGGGGGAAATAATTAGATCCGTTAATAAAAATGATATCTTTGGTTCTCCCGGTAACAATCAGACGGTGGTTAACCATAAATCCCAGATCTCCCGTCCGCACCCAGCCGTCGGTTGTGAACAGCTTCTCTGTTGCGTCAGCATTATTGTAGTACCCGGAGGTCACGTTAAGACCTGTGATCTGAATATGTCCCACTGTCCCTTCCGGCATCAGACAATCAGAGTTGTCGCAAATTCTTACACGACATTCCTGTATGGGGGTACCGGTTCCAACTAACATCAAAGTATCTGTATGACGTTCACCTGAAATAAACTCTACTGGGTCACCAACCTGCAAAGAATCACGTTTCACATAATAGGTTGTATAAGCCTCATCCTGTTCTTGAATGCATACACCGACGCATGCCTCGGCCATTCCGTATCCCATTTTCATTGCTTTCCGGTCCAGACCGTGCGGGCTCATTTCCTCAAGAAACTGTCTACAGACTTCTGCATCAATCGGTTCGGCACCATTCACTATGGCGCGGATGCGGGACAAATCCCATTGAATCTCTTTTTTCGATCTCAGCTTATTGTAAGCTGTTTGGAAATATTTAAGCCCGAAATTCGGGGAAGCCAGAATTGTTGCACCATATTGATTGCTTTTCTGCATCCAGAGTATCGGTCGACGGATAAAAAGCCAGGTTGGCATTAGATATTGGCTTGTCCTGCAAAAAAGTGGAAGCAAGTGAAACATGATCATCCCTAAATCATGAGTCAAGGGCATCCAGCTTAGAAAATGATCGTCATCACCGGCCCCAAGACGTTCCTTTAAAGCAAGGATATTGGCCAGAAGATTGCTATGCCTGAGCATCACACCTTTGGGGTCACCTGTAGTTCCGGAGGAAAATTGAATAAAAGCAATATCTCCTGGCATTACCGTCGTATTCTCTCCGGATACTCTTTCGACCGGCTGCTTTATTAGTTCCATAATATCCAAATGGCGTTCAGCGGCATTACCATATTCAGTTGCCCAATTACCAAGTTTCTCGAAATGTTCCTGGTGCGAGACGATAAAAGGATTATTCAACACACTGGCAATCCTTACAACCTTGACATAATGTTCTTCATTGTTACCGACGGATAGCGGAACAGGTATGATGCCTCCCAGTAGACAAGCCCAGAAAACAATAAGAAATTCACGGTTGTTGTCCATTTGCAGAATCACTTCATCCCTTGCCCCTACACCTTTCATTCGGAGATGATGGAGCACACCCAGGGCGGATTCATACAGAGCAGCATAGCTGCAAAACTCGCTCTCAGCTTCGCCGGTTATGAAGGTAATTCCCCGCTCCCGGCTTGTTGTTTCGCTTCGTAATGCTTCGTTAAGCGTATTGAACATTTTGTCCAGCTCCCCCTTCCTCAACAAAACGTTTGAAGATCTCCTCTCGAGTTTCGGAAACCATGCGCTCAAGCTCCCGATACGGTGCAGTAATCTTGTTCATATAATCCTCGTTAGAGTCCTCCACATTATATTATTTTGAACATAATGCCACTTTTAGATTGACTTAATAGTTAATGATACCTGCTTCTCTCTCCTCAACATGTTGCCCAAAACGTTTCCAGGCCCTACTTCTATCATGCGTTTGGTTTCCCGTTCAAATAGAAAGCGCATACATCCTTCCCAATTTACTACCGAGACCATCTGTTCAGCCAGTAATGCCGAAGATGTCACATTCGACAATTCGGACGCAAACTTTGAAGCAGCTTCCATCATTAAGGGGCTGTGAAAGGCTGCACTCACGTTCAGCGGGGTCACTCTCCCTCCGAGCATAGTCTGCCTTGTTGTTCGACCGCATCGGGAAAATAAATGGTTCCGGACGCAGTCAAAGCTGATATTTCTCCAAGACTGTGTCCGGCGTAATAATGATGTTCGAGATCCTGATTCTCTAATAGAACCCGATAAGCAGCGATGCTGACCGTAAGTGTGCAGGGCTGTTTCGAAGCCGGTAAACAAATTTCTACCCATGCCTATGTACTGCGAACCCTGACCCGGAAACAACAGTGCCGTTCTCGTAATTACTTCCCCTTCTACTGAAGTTGTTACACAACAGGTGTTTGCATTGAGTTGATAGAGATGAAAAGTGTAATAGTTATATTTTCACTTTATGTGGAAAAACATGGTGTTTAAATGGAATATAAAAGCATTATAGCAAAATTATCATATAAATATCAATTATTTTAATTATTTGTTTATTCCGAAATTATTCATTGCAAAATGAATCCGATGTCAGTATTATCTTAAATGAAACACAGTTCATTTTGGAATTACAGAAAGGAAGCAGCCTCATGTCGCCTAAACTCTCAAGCAGCCGTAAAGAATGGAGGAGCCAGCAAATACTCGAAGCCGCTAAACAAGTATTTACCAAAAAAGGATACGGAGCGGTGACGCTCAAGGATATTATCGAGGAAACCGGCATGAGCCGAGGATGGATTTATTTGTACTATCAGACTAAAGAGGAGATCTTCGAAGCTCTGTTGGCTCATCAGGATGCCGAATATGATCAATACCTCGAAGAGTTGATTGAATCTTCCTCTACCATTTGGGATGTGGTTACCACACTGTATTCACGGCAGCTGCAGGATCTTCAGCACTCGCAAAATGGTAGTTTAATGTCGGCTTTCTACGAATATTTCCTAATTAGCTGGCGTGACGAGACACGGCGGGTTCTTCTGCTGAAACGATACGAAAGAGGAATTGCTCAATTTGCGGAGTTACTTAAGACCGGAGTTGAACGCGGAGAATTCACTCCAGTCTTAGATGTATATGATATCTCGAGACTTGCTGCTTCCTATCAGGAAGGCATAATGACACATACTATTACCATGGGGCCGGAGAAGGTAAACGTGCAGATGCAGCTGGAAGCACTCGGAATTTATCTGCAAAGTCTGCTCAAACCTATATCTTAGCGTAGCGTACATAAGGGAGGATAAAGAATGAGAACGCTCTTTCGCAATCCAACGTTCAATAAGCTGTTCCTTGCAGCTTTCACCTCACAGCTTGGCACCGTGGTCGGAAATATGGCATTTGCTTACTATTTGGTCGACCGTTACAGTGAGCGGCCTGCATTAGCCACTACAGCAGAACTGATGTACTCGTTGCCTACTTTGGCAGTATTTTGGATCGTCGGTGTGATTGCTGACCGTTTTGACCGTAAGCGTATAGCTGCCTACAGCGACTGGATACGGGCCGGGTTGACCTTGATGCTACTTCTTTTTGTTCATTTTGACGTATTATTCGCCTGTTTTATGGTGCTTTTTCTTCGCAGCTCGATATCCAAGTTTTTTGGTCCTGCGGAAATGGGGCTTTTACAAGGCAGTATTGACCATGATCAATATATCCAGGCTTCCGGACTGAACCAGATGGTCATGGGTGTATTCATGCTATTCGGTATGAGCTTAGGGGCAACCGCTTATCATTTTATCGGGATTGAAGGTGCTATTATTGTTGATGGTCTCAGTTTTATGCTATCCGGCCTTCTGCTACTCTGGGGAGATTTCCCTGAGCATGCCCGCACTCCTAACGGAACAACCCGTATCCGGGATCTACGATTTTCACTTTTGCTAAAAGATTTTTGGCAAGGCCTCCGCTACATTACGGGCAACCGTCTGCTTCTGGTTCTGATCAGCGGTTTTCTGTTCTTTGGTATCGTAAACGGTGTATTCGCCGTACTTCCCATCTTCGCCATGAAATACAAGCTGAGTCCTGATCAGTACGTTGTCCACTCTTCTCTCATTACCGTCTTTCTTGGGGTTGGGTTTCTGCTTGGCAGTATCATCGGTCCTCTTCTGATCCGCCGTTTCACCAGATCCCCTATTCTGATTGCTGGCCTGTTTATCTCCAGTCTGCTTATTACCGGCTTAGGAGCAACAGGGCACGTTGAAGTTTATTTTGTCCTTGTGCTACTGGCCGGGATTGCCATTGCTCCTATCAATATCGCCCTTGGCAGCTGGATGCCGGAACTCGTGCCGCCGCAGAATATGGGGCGTGTGAATGCTTTAATCGAACCTGTAATGATGCTCGGGCATTCGCTGGCTTTGGGAGGAATTGCCTTGGCCTTCCCTGCCTTGATTTCCGTCACTTGGCTTCATTTCATCCTGGGCTTTTGCACTGTAGCTGTAAGTCTTTTTTATCTGGCCGCACTTCCGCCTTTGGTACGCAAACGTCGGGTAAAAGCAACGGCTGAAGCGGCAATCGTTGAAGGAGAGTCCATATAATACCTTCTTCGAAAATACTTATAAGGCCAGGGCTATGCCCTGGCCACATCCTGACTGTATCAGAGTTTAATAATCTTAGTAGCCACACTTTCACAAAACTCTTGGTCATGCTCCACAAAAACAATGGTAGGGGTATATTCCAGCAACAGGTCTTCGATCTGCATACGGGAAATAACATCAATAAAATTAAGCGGTTCATCCCAAATATGCAAATGAACGTTCTCACTTAGGCTTTTTGCAATCAGCACCTTCTTCTTCTGTCCACCGCTGAAAGCTAAAATATCCTTCTCAAATTGAACTCTGGAGAAATCAAGCTTCCTCAAAATCGATTTAAAGAGGCTTTCATCGATATCGTGTTCTCTAGCGTAGTCCGTCAGATTACCTTGCAGATGTGAGGTGTTCTGAGAGACGTAAGATATTTTAAGCTGAGGCTCCTTCTGAAACACTCCGGTATAGCGGATATCCTCACCGTATAACAGCTTGAGTATGCTTGATTTGCCGGAACCATTATTCCCGGATAACACGATTCGATCCCCTTGTTCGATCATCAAACTAATGTCTGTACATACTCTTTTCTCACCGTAGTAAATCGACACATTCTCTAGCTCAGCCAGCTGTTTTTTGTGAAAAGAAAGCTGTGAAATCTCGAGGCTCTCGGAGCTCTCCAGATTCCGCAGGAGTTTTGATTTCTCTTCAATAGCCGACTGCTGCCGCTGCTCAATGGATTTAGAACGCTTCATCATTTTCGCAGCTTTATGTCCTACGTACCCTTTATCGAGTTTGGAACCGGAATTTCGGGTGCCATTCTTGCTTCTCTCCACTTCGTGTGACCAGCCGCCTGTTCGTTTCGCGGAATTCGACAGACGGAAGATGTCTCTTTTCAGCTTCTCATTAGCGGCAATCTCAAAGTTATCCTGCCGTTCTTTATTGTGCCACCAGCTGGAGAAATTGCCCTTCTGAATCTCGATATTTGTCTTGTTAATGGATAGAATATGGTCGACGCAATGATCCAGAAACGCTCTATCATGTGACACCAGAATATATCCGCTCTTGGAGCTCAGGTAACTGCTGACGAGTCTTCTTCCCTCCATATCCAGATGATTGGTCGGTTCATCAATTAAGAGAAAGCTGTTCTCCTTAAGGAATAGGGCTGCCAGCATCACCTTCGTCTGCTCCCCATTCGACAACGAATCAAAGGGCCTGTACAACACATCCTCTGATACCCGCAATAAAGAAAACTCCCGCAGCAATTCCCAGTGCACATATTCCGGATAAATCTCGCTAATGATGTCAATCGTCAGATTTGTTTTATTCTCCACATGAAAAGGAAAGTATTCAAAGCCGACTTTAGCGGAAATCGTTCCACTGTATTCGTATTTGCCCAGCAGCAGATTCAGAAATGTAGTCTTCCCTCTGCCGTTCCTGCCTGTAAATCCCAGCTTCCAGTCGGTATCAATTTGAAAGCTCACATTCTCAAATATATGATCGTAGCTGCCCTCATAGGCAAACGTCAGGTTCGTTACATTAATTAATGACATAAAATTATCCTCCTGTATAAAAATAAAAGCCGCAAGAAAGTTACTTTCTCGCAGCTCAAATAAATACAGCTAATCTAGACCCCAGGTGGAGTCAGAAAAGGATATATTGACCCGAGTGAAAAGAATGTGTAACTTTCTCGCAAAAGTAATAATAAAACAAGAAAATAAACGGATAGGTTCCGCTCAGGTCTGCTTTATTATCTTGAATACTCTGCAAGAAAATCCTACATTATTCTTTTCAACCCCAATCCTTAAAGTAGATTTAGATTATCATACCCGTTTTTCAATTTCAATCATTGATTAATCCCGTGCGGCTTGATATAACCGCAGAGCGATTGTTTTCGGATCTGTTTTGAATGTAGTCATATGGTCACCATGTTCTTTTATTAGTCTGAAGAGTCCTAACCGGTTAGACATATGAGGATGCCACCCATAGCCTTCCCCTTGCGGCAGCACATTGTCTTCCGTTAGATAGACATAGCTTTTTGGGACTTGCAGAGAGTAAAATTTCTTCAAGTCAAGCTTCTCGAATAGCGGTTTAGCCGGTTCCGGGGTGATTGTACTGTACAGATACTTCGCCAGGTTGGAATCCGCAAGGTTAACGAAGGTATCGCGGAAGATCGGATATGGCAGCATGAGTGTATTATTGCCGGAGGCCTCAATAAGTTTCTTGAACGCCTGCTGAGAAGCGGGAGGGAACTGATCACCCAGTGACTGGCCATCCTCCAGAACGAAACCGTCAATAAATACGATACGTTTTAGCCGGTCCGAAACTTGCTCAGCGACCTTTTGAACCACAGATCCCCCAAAGCTATGTCCAACGAGAATAATGTTGTTGAGATTTCTGGAAATAATGTATTTTGCCACGGCATCATCGATCTCCTGATGACTTACATTCTTGTTCGTATCCGCTCCATGCCCCGGGTACTCCGGCACATAGACCGTATGGCCTTGTTTGCGGAGCTCAGCTGCAACGCCATCCCAGAAGCTTGCATCAGCCCAAGAACCGTGAACCAGGACAAATGTTAAAGGCTGCTGCCTTTCCCGGTAAACCTCTGTTTGCTCATCCCGGTACACCGGAAAGTACGTCGGCCAATAGTACTGAGGCGATGGCGGATCATAAGAATACATGAGATCAACTCCCTTTCGAGATGAATCAGATACTCTAAGCATATGTCCGTTACGCCTATTTATTAGTTCACCATCGCTATAAAAAATCCGGATCATAATCCGCAACAATCAGCATATCCATGTGCCGGGCGTTCCGGAGTAAAAAATGGACGAAGCTCTCTTTAAACAAGGTTTGCCAGCGTGACTTACGGGACTGGCCGATGATCAGCTGTGTGGTTTGCACTTCATTCACACGGTTTAGTAATTGCTGATGAATGTTTCGGCCGCTGCTTGCTTCAGTAATCTCCAGCTTTCCGCCAAGTCGTTCTGTTAACTGACGCATCTCATTCAACCGCTTCTCTTCTTCGGGATACTGTGCAGTGCCGCAATGGACATAATGCACGTACCATTCCGCCTTCAGCCGATGGGCGATGCGAAATCCCCGGCGGATCAATCGTTCAGCCCGTGGTCCTATATCCACACAAACGAAGATTACTTCGCGTCTGCTCCACGGTCCCCGCAGGGAATTATCCCTGTCCCAGGCTTCCAGACGTTCATCCACATCGTCCGCGATCTCTCGTAGGGCTAACTCTCGCAGCGCAATAAGATTACCCACTTTGAAAAAAGAATTCAGCGCCTGGTTCACCTTCTCGGAGGCGTAAATCTTCCCTTCCCGCATTCGCTCCTGCAGCATTTGAGGGGTGACGTCAATCAGTTCCACTTCACTCGCCATCTTCAGAATCGCATCCGGCACAGTTTCACGGACACGTACACCTGTTAACTGTGCTACTGCATCGTTGAGGCTCTCCAGATGCTGCACATTCACGGTGGTAATGACAGAAATTCCATTCTCCAGCAGCCGGATTACGTCTTCGTAGCGTTTTCGGGTTGAACTCCCGGGTACATTGGTATGCGCGAGTTCATCGACCAGTACCACCTCCGGGTGACGGGCAATAATACTATCGGTGTCCATTTCTTCCAGTTGCGCCGACTGATATTGGACCTTCGCCCGCGGGATCATGGCCAGCTTACCGACTTGACCTTGAGTTTCCTTTCGTCCATGGGTCTCCAAGAGCCCGATCACAACATCGATTCCCTTGTTCAGCAGCAGATTGCCTTCCTGAAGCATTTTGTAAGTTTTACCCACGCCGGGCGCTGCGCCGATATATACTTTGAATGTTCCCCTGCGGATTTTTTCAATCTTCTGCTCCAATTCCTGGCTGGTTAAACGGTGATAAGACTCCTTCTTTCCCCGGACCGTGCGTTTCACCGGCAGAATCCGCTCCCCTTCCTGTTCTGCCCGATCAGCCATTAGAAACACATCAATATTTCGTGTTTTGCGGAGTACGCGGTTTGCGATGGAACCTTGCCATTTCTCCTGCCATCGGTTCTTCTTGGAATGCCCCATTACAATCCGAGTTACGTTGTTCTGAATCGCATACCGTACCAGTACTGCAGGCAGCTGGCGAAGCCGGGTTAACTGAAGCTCATCGAACTTAGCCTCTACCCTTTCTGCGAGCTTAATAATAGATTGTTTGAACGCCTGCTGCTCTTTCGTCAACTTCCGGCTTGGCATCACGAACGAGACAACCAGCAGATCGCCATTGAGCCTTTTGGCGATCTGTTGCCCTCTTCGCACATAAAGTGAACCGTTCCAGTGATATTGTGCCGAGACCAAAATACGCTCCGCGGCACCGGAAGGGCCGATGAGGCCATGGGCTTCCCGATGCTTTTCCAGGGACTCGTTGACACCCTCTGCAACCAGACGCAGCGACAGTTCACGGAGCACACCAAGATTGCCCCGGCGGGAAAGTGCCGGATGTGTCACATCACCCAGAATGCCCTCTTCGATCCGTTTCAAGATTGTTTCCGGCGACACATCAATGAGACGTACTTCATCTGCAAGTTCCAGCGTATTCAAGGGTACCGTTTCCTCAGCACGAATTCCCGTCATTTGATATATACTCTCACCTACGCCTGCCAGCTCATATACATTGATCGTCGTTATTACACTAATGCCATGATCCATCAGGTAATGAATATCGTCCAGCCTTGTTGGAAACTTGGCTCCCTCGCGGTTGCGATGCGCCAAGCCATCCACCAGCAGCACTTCGGGATTTCGCTCCAGAAGAACTTCGATCGGAAGATCTTTCTTCTCCTTCCCATCCTTCCACCAATGTATACTCGGCACGCGCTCCATATCGGCAAGCTGCTGGACGGTTTCTGCCCGCTGCATCGTTGATACCGCACTGATGACGACATCAATACCCTGCTTCTTCAGCAGCTTTCCTTCCTCCAGCATATGATATGTTTTCCCGGAGCCGCTGACGGAACCGATAATGATCTTCAGTCTGCCCCGGTGCAGCTTATATATGGAATATAGAATTTCTTCCGGGGTTTTGCGTTTATACGGCGGCATCTCTTGCCCTCCATTTCTGCTGCGATGCTGTAACGGCAAACGACCCTGTCTACTTCACCGCAGACAGGGTATTGCCAGATTATTGAGCCGACATCTCAGTTAAAGCGCTATTCAGCTTCAGTACATTAACACGTTCCTCACCGAATAGCCCAAGATCACGCCCTTCAGTATGTTCTTTAACCAAAGTGTTCAGCGCTTCCACCGGTATACCGGTGAGACTACTAATTCTTGGGATTTGCACAAGGGCAGCCGCCGGAGAAATATGCGGGTCAAGACCCGATCCGGAGTTCGTGATCAGATCAATCGGCAGCTCTCGGATTGGCACTTCAGGGTTATTCTGCTTCCACTGCTCTATGGAATCCTTGGTCCGCTGCAGCATATCCGGATTTGAAGGTCCATAATTGTTCGAACCAGAAGCTTCTGCTTTATACTCAATACTGGATACCCGGCCTTGGAACAGTGCCGGATTCGTGAAGTTCTGACCGATCAGTTCGGAGCCGATCACCTGGCCCTCGCTGTTCTTCAGCAGACTTCCGTTCGCCTGGGAAGGCATCAGCACTTGGGCGAGAGCCGTGGAGGCCAGCGGATATACGATCCCGCACAGTACAATGAAGATTACACCTAATCTCAATATACTAAATATATACGAGCCTTTTGATATCGACTCCTGTTCGATTACGTCTTCATCTATTTTTTCCATCATTATTACTTCCTTTCTGCCAGTCAATGCCTTCGGATTCAAACGAAACATTAGATCCAGATGCCAACGATCATATCAATCAGCTTAATGCCAAGGAACGGAACAACGACCCCACCTAGTCCATAAATGAAAATATTCCGGCGCAGCAGCTTTGAAGAACTCATCGTTTTATACGCTACACCCCTCATTGCCAGTGGAATCAGCAGCGGAATGATGATTGCGTTAAAGATCAGCGCCGATAGGATGGCTGAGTTGGGTGAGTTCAGTCCCATAATGTTCAGGACATTCATTTCAGGAATAGCTAGAGTGAACATGGCAGGGATGATGGCGAAATATTTGGCAATATCATTCGCGATACTGAAGGTTGTCAACGCTCCGCGTGTCATGAGCAGCTGTTTGCCGATGGCTACCACTTCAATAATCTTGGAGGGGTCAGAGTCCAAATCGACCATATTGGCCGCTTCTTTAGCGGCTGTAGTGCCACTGTTCATCGCTAGCCCAACATCCGCCTGAGCGAGTGCTGGTGCATCATTCGTACCGTCACCGGTCATGGCTACAAGCTTACCTTCCCGCTGTTCCTTGCGAATGACTTCAATTTTGTTCTCCGGTGTACTCTCGGCGATAAATCCGTCGACTCCGGCTTCTGCGGCAATCGTTGCTGCTGTGAGCGGATTGTCACCCGTACACATAATCGTCCGGATACCCATACGCCGCAGCTCTTCGAAACGTTCTTTCATCCCCGGCTTCACGGTATCTTTGAGGTAGATTAGTCCATATATGCGGTTACCCACCGCTACAGCAAGAGGAGTTCCACCTTTACCGGCGATAACGTTCGAGTTCTGATCCAGATTATCGGGAATCTGTCCTCCCTGTGAGGCTACCCAGCGTTTGATGGAATCCACGGCTCCCTTGCGAACCATACGGCCATCTTTCAGATCCATGCCGCTCATTCGTGTTTCCGCCCGGAACTCGATGAATTCGCCGCCAGCCTCCAAGCCAGCGTCATAACGATACCCCAGCTTGTTAACCAGTTCTATCACTGAACGTCCTTCCGGTGTCTCGTCCTTGAGCGAACTGACGGCCGCCCATACAGCCAAATCTAACTCCGTTTCACTGCCGACGGGAACAAATTCGCTGGCCATGCGGTTACCGTAGGTAATCGTACCTGTTTTGTCCAGAATCATCGTGTTGATATCTCCAGCGGCTTCAACTGCCTTACCTGACATCGCGAGCACATTGAACTGCGTCACACGGTCCATACCGGCAATCCCGATGGCGGACAGCAGACCACCGATGGTCGTTGGAATCAGGCAGACCAGCAGTGCGATTAGAACAGGAATCTCCAGGTCAACATTCAGGTATGATGCAATTGGGCGGAGCGTAACCACCACGATCAGGAAAATAATCGTCAAGCTGATGAGCAGCGTGTTCAGCGCAATCTCATTAGGTGTCTTCTGGCGCTGAGCACCTTCGACCAGTGAAATCATCCGGTCCAGAAAGGATTCACCAGGATCACTTGTAATCCGTACCTTGATCCCATCACTGACGACTCTGGTGCCGCCTGTGACCGAGTTGAAATCTCCGCCAGCCTCTTTAATGACAGGCGCAGATTCGCCCGTAATTGCCGATTCATCCACAGAAGCAAGACCTTCTATGACTTCACCATCGCCGGGAATCAATTCGCCCTGGCTGACAATGACTATGTCGCCCTTGCGAAGCTCGGAAGATGCCACCGTCTTGATCGAACCTCCCGCCAGCTTTCTGGCGGAGATATCCTGTTTCGTCTTCTTGAGTGTATCGGCTTGTGCCTTACCGCGTCCTTCCGCCAAGGCTTCAGCGAAGTTGGCGAACAGCACGGTAATCAGTAGAATAATAAAGACTGTAATATTGAATCCCATCGAATCTTCGGCATGGAAGTAACCGGGAGCAAGAACCATCAGCAGGACGATAAGTGTTCCGATTTCAACCACGAACATAATCGGATTCTTAATTAAGGTCATTGGATTTAACTTTATAACGCTGTCCTTGACTGCACTTCGCAGTATGGCACCTGTAAGCATCTTCTTTCTTTGTATCGTACTCATCTCTGTTCTCCCTCTCTCCTACCGTAAAGTCAAATGCTCTGCTATCGGTCCAAGCACTATAACCGGTAGAAACGTCAAAGCGCCTATAATCAGTACTGTGCCTATTAGAATACCGGTGAACAGACCGTTGTCTGTACGGAATGTGCCTACCGTCTCGGGAACCGGCTTCTTGCGAATCAGGGAACCGGCCACAGCGAGCATGGCGATAATGGAGATATAACGTCCCAGCAGCATAACTATCCCGGTTGTAATGTTCCAAAAAGTATTGTTATCCGCCAGCCCTTCAAAACCTGATCCGTTATTGGCTGCCGAAGAGGTATATTCATAGAGTACCTGTGTCATCCCGTGGAAGCCCGGGTTAGTGATCGCCCCCTTGCCGAGGTCAGTCAGGAACGCTCCTGCCGTGGGTACAAGTATAATCAAAGGGTGAATCAGAATAGCAATAGCTATTAGCTTCATCTCTCTGGCTTCTATCTTTCGGCCAAGAAATTCCGGCGTTCTGCCAACCATCAGTCCGCACAGGAAGACTCCGAGTATGGCATACATCAGCATGTTAACCAATCCGACACCCTTTCCTCCGAATACATTGTTAAGCATCATAAGAGAGAGCGGCGCAATACTGCCAAGTGGCGTCAACGTATCATGCATATTATTAACTGTTCCTGTGGTAGCCGCTGTCGTTACTGCTGTAAAAAGAGACGTCTGCGGAATGCCGAAGCGGACCTCCTTACCTTCCATACTGCCTTGCGAGGCGTCGATTCCCATGGCATTAATCGCCGGGTTGCCCTTGCTTTCCGCATACAGGTTCAAGCTCAGAAGCACCACGAACAAGGTCATCATCGCAGTGAAAACCATCCAACCCTGTCGTTTGTTCTTGGCGAAGAGTCCGTACATATAAGGGAGAGCTGCCGGCAGTGTCCACATCGAGAGAATCTCCAGGACGTTCGTAAGCGGACTTGGATTCTCAAAAGGATGCGCCGAGTTGGCTCCGAAGAAGCCGCCCCCGTTCGTACCCAGGTGCTTGATGGATTCCAGTGAGGCCACAGGTCCGATAGCAATCTGTTGGGTCTGGCCTTCCAGTGTTGTAACCTCCAGGGTTGGCTTCAATGTCTGAGGCACCTGTAAGGAGACCATAACTAGTGTTATAAGAAGTGTCAGCGGAATGAAGATCCGCGTATGTGCTTTGACGAAATCTTCAAAGAAATTACCAAGCGACTTTCTCCCGGTGATTCCTCTGACGAACGCAACCGCCACAGCGAACCCGCTTGCCGCAGAAGTGAACATCATCATCGTGATGACAGCCATCTGCGAGAAATAGGAAAGACCCGTTTCACCGCTGTAATGCTGCAGGTTGGTGTTCGTCATGAAGCTGATGACTGTATTAAATGTAAGTGTCTGCTCCATCCGGCCGATACCGCCCGGATTCAGCGGCAGACTGCCTTGAATGCGAAGCACCAGGTAACTGAATGCTACCAGAACGATATTGGTTAGCAGAAAGCTGGTGGCATATCTTTTCCAAGACATCCCTTCGCGCTTATCCAGACCGCTGAGTTTAAAGATTCCACGTTCGACGCCACCGAAGATCCGGTCTGTCTTGTTCGATTCATTAGAGAATACATGATACAAATACGTTCCTACCGGTTTGACTAGTAGCAACAATATGGCAATGACTACGACGATTTGCACGATACCCACGTGTGCCCCTCCTTAATTAATTCCATTAATATTTTGTCTATATCGCTTCGTTCGGTGCACACTTAGAATTGCTCCGGATGAATCAGTGCATATACCAGATACAGAAACAACAGCAAGGTTGCGATGATGACCAGTGTCATTGCTCTGCCCCCCCTTTATCGTCAATCACGTGATTACACCATTTCGCGAACACGTAGAATAAGCTGTACAGTGCTGCAAGACCACCAACCATATAAATGTCCATCATCGTTATCACCCACTCCTTTCCAGTCTCTGAAACTCATCTATGATCTATGTGATTCAGCGTACCATCTTAGCCATTAGTTCAGGATTAGGGTTTCTGCAGAGGAATTAAGATAACATTAAGATTTGCCGTTTCGGATCTCCTCGGCTTGATTAAAGATAATATCTTCGCAATCATCTGCTTCTTGTAAATAAGCGTGATCAACTATTCTTTTATAAATGTACATAATCGCAAACGCGATAGAGATCATACCCACGCTCTTTAAAAATTCATTCATATCGATACACCCTTTCCTGATGACTGATCTTTCTGTTCAACATGCCAGCCTGCGCCTCCTGTTCCTCATTTCTTTCAAATCCAGCGTATCACTTCGAACATTAGTTCAGGGTTAGGGTTTAGTTGAGAGAATTAAGGCTGCGTTAAGATGTCATTTCATGACTGGGTCGTATCTGAAGACACACAAAAAAAAAATAACCATACCCCCAATGGACATGGTTATGAAGTCTATTTGTATAATGTTTCAATATGCCAAGATGAAAGATTACTTGCTGTCGTCGCCAACCTGAAGCATGCGGTAACCAATGCCTATATGCGTTTGAATGTACTTTTGCTGGGAGGACGTTTTTTCGATCTTTTTTCTCAAAGTAGCCATGAACACGCGAAGCGCGGGTATGTCATACGTATGGCTGCCCCAGATTTCATGCAGGATGTGATTGTGAGTCAATACTTTGCCGGTATTTTTGGCCAATAGGCATAATAGTTTGTATTCGATGGGCGTCAGGTGAACTTCTTCCTCATTCACCCATACGCAGCCCGCGGCATAATCAATCCTGAGCAGTCCATTGGTAAATACTGACGAATCCTTTAAAAGCTTATCGCTGTCATACCGGATTCGACGAAGGCTGACACGTAATCTGGCCAGCAGCTCTTCCACACTGAATGGTTTGGTCAGATAATCATCCGCCCCGGCATCGAGTGCATCGATCTTGTCCTTATCCTCGCTTCGGGCGCTGACGACAATAATCGGAAGATTTGACCAGGACCGCACCTTCTTAATAATCTGCACCCCGTCCATATCCGGAAGCCCCAAATCCAGAATCATCAAATCCGGCGGGCTGGTCACCGCCTCTAGAATCGCAGCTTCGCCAGTCTCTGCCGTATGATATTTGTAGCCTTGTGTCTCCAGTGTTGTCGTAATTAGTTTTCGGATTGGCTTATCATCCTCGACCACCAGAATAAGCGGTTTATTCATGAACGTTCACCTCTTCTGCCTTCAGGGTAAAATAGAACACGGTTCCCTTCGGGAAATTGTCTTTGACGCCAATGATGCCCCCGTGGGCATTTACGATAGATTTGCAGAGTGCAAGGCCGAGTCCCAGACCTCGGCGTCCGTCACCGTGAATATTATCCGCTGTATAGAACATGTTAAACAACTTATCCTTAGCTTCATCGGCAACGCCGGGTCCGTCATCGGCGACCTCCACACGGACCATTTCTTTCTCACGTCTTGCCGAGATCACGATCTGCGAACCATGCCCGGTATATTTGATCGCATTGTCCACGAGATTAATCAGCACTTGAATGATCAGCCGGGAATCCATCTTAGCCATCAGCAGCTCATCATCTAATATGGCCCGTATGAAGTGTTCTTCACTATTCCGGTTCGTATGCAGCAGCGCTTCGGATATGACTTCCTCTACAAGCTCTGCCTGCATATTCAGATTTAAGGCACCATTGTCAATTCTGCTAATGGAGAGCAAATTCTCAACCAGATTAATCAGCCACATGGAATCATCATAAATGTCCATGTACAGACCTTTCTTCTGATCTTCGTTCAGTTGCTTGGATTGTCCCAGAAGGATACCCGCATTACCGGAGATACTGGTAAGGGGTGTACGCAGATCATGCGAGATCGCCCGCAACAGATTGGCCCGCAGCTGTTCTTGCTGAATCTGCAAAGAGATTTCCTGCTCCCTCTTGTTGAGCAAGTCTTTTTCGAGTGCAAGAGCACATTCCCCCAGCATGGCAATCATCAGGCTCTTCTCAAAAGCTTCGAGCGGATCTTCCTGTTCCATCACGATGGCCGCAACGGCAAATACCGTGTCCCCGCTCCGCACAGCATGATAGAGGCATTTGGCAGCAGAGAAAGTGTCTGATGTCGTTCCGGCACGTTTGTTATTCTTATATACCCAATCGGCAACCGCCCGTTCATCCACGCCCGTATACTCCTGCGGTAGAATTTCCGATTCATTTTTGGTAAAAATCTGCGGTTCACTCAGTCCATCCGTTGTCACAGAATAGAAAATAATTGGCCTATCGAGCAGCTTCACCATCTGGTTAGCCGTTTCATGAATAATGGCCTCGTTCCCTTCCGCCTGCTGCAGGATCCGGCTGGTCTCCAGCAGCACTTCTGTCCGGTAGGCCTTAAGCGCAGATTGCCGCGCTTGTTCCTTCACCCTCATGGTAAGTGTACTGGCAATAAAGGATGCCGTGAGCATGACGAGGAACGTAATCGGATAACCCGAATCATAGGCCCGCAATGAGAAGTAAGGCTCAGTGAAGAAATAATTAAACACAATTACGCTTAACAGCGAAGATGCAATGCTGTAGAGCCTTCCCTGGGTGACCGTAGCTATGAGGAGAACGCTTAGAATATACAGGGTAATGATGTTCGCTTCTTTAAAACCCAGATGTTTGAACCACAGTCCGATGATCGTGCACACCGTCAATATACCCGCAGTCTTCAATGTATCGGGCAACGAAAGCTTAGGTGTATTAGTATAGAGAGGCAACCTCTTATAGAAAGAAGGCTGCGTGTCGGGAATAATATAGATATCCAGTTGAGGTGCATAAGAAGTCAACTTATCCACCACGTTTGATTGGGTAATCCAACTCTTCTTGTTGTGGGATCGCCCCATCACAATCTTCGAGACCCGGCTTGCTCCGGCATATTCCGCGATCTGCCCTGGAATATCCTCCCCGTATACCGTGGCGATCTGTGCGCCGAGCTGCTCAGCAAGTCTGAAGTTGGCTCTCAGTTCCGCTTTATTCTTATGCGTTAACCGCTGGGTTTGCGAAGTCTCCACATACAGAGCTGTAAATTGACCGTGAAATGCTTCAGCCATTCTAGCCGCCGCGCGGATCACTTTCTTGTTGGACGATGCCGATGACAGGCAGACCATAATATGATCGGTTGTATAATGCTCGTTATGCTGTGATTGTTCACTGATCTGCACTGCAATCCGGTTCAGTTGACCTGCTGTATTGCGCAGCGCAATTTCACGCAGGGCGATTAGCTTCTCCTTGCTGTATAAATGCTCGTGAGCCCGCTGAACTTCTTCCTCGCGATAGATTTTCCCCTTGTTCAGACGGTCAATGAGATCATCGGGTTCAATATCGACCAGTTCGACCTGATCAGCATTCTCAAATACACTGTCAGGAACACGTTCAGTCATGATCTTACCTGTGATAGAGTTTACGATGTCACTCAAGCTTTCTATATTTTGAACGTTAATTGTAGTATAGACATGAATTCCAGCGCGCAGCAGTTCCTCGACATCCTGATATCTTTTTTTGTGCCGGGATCCTGCTGCATTCGTATGGGCTAGATCATCCAGTAATATAAGATCAGGGTTTCTCCGAAGCGCATGATCCAGATCGAACTCCTGTAGCGCCATTTCTTGCGGGTATACCTCAACAGTCGGCAGACGCTCAAGTCCTTCGAGCAGTGCCGTCACTTCAGGCCGGACGTGGGTTTCAATAAACCCGGCCACCACATCCATCCCATCTTTCCGTTCCTCATGGGCAGCCTTCAGCATGGCACATGTCTTGCCGACCCCTGCTGCGTATCCAATAAATATTTTGAGTCTTCCGCGTCTTTTTTCTACTGATTTTCCCGGAATCTGTTGGAAAAGGGACCCGGATTCAGACGGATTAAATGACATCCTCATGCCTACTTTCTATATCTCGCTTCTCACTGAATTTCGTTTTTAGCGTAAGTATAGCATTCGTATAATCAATACAGCGTTACGACTTTGGCTCCCGTATTAAGATTACATTAAGATGACTCACATTAATCTGTTGCCCGTAATCCCTGAAACGCATACTGAATCAATTCTTTCACATAAGAATCGTCTATGGTCTCACCGGTTAATATCAAACGGTAAAAAATAGGCCCATAAATAAGATCGATACATACCCCAACATCAAGCTTACTGTTTAACTCGCCCCGCTGAATTCCCTGCTCCAGTAATTGACGTGCCTCAAGCCTGCGGGGCTGAAAATACCGGGTGCGGTACGTATCGGCGAGGCCCGTGTCAAGTTGCCCTTCTCCAATGATCTCTGTAATGATTTTACCCTCGCGGCTTACCAGAAATTGAGCTAAATTGGTCGCATGAATAAGGATATCATTAAAGATTGAACCGGTATCCGGTACCGGTAGTCTCGCCGATGCGGCTGACAGAAATCCATCCATAACGACAGCCGCTTTATTAGGCCACCATTTGTAGATCGTCGCCTTGCTGACTCCGGCACGTTCTGCAATTTTCTCAACGGTAACCGCTCCAAATCCGTTCTCGAGCAGTAGGTCATATGAGGCTTTCAGAATTGTCTTCTGGGTTTCTATATTTCGTGGACGTCCCCTTTTTGCATTCACACCGCTGTTCCCCCTTATTAGGAATTCCTTGTCTACTTCCTCTTAATAAACTATACGTTCATTATACTAAATCAAGCCGGTAAAATAAAACCCATTTACAAAACGATACGTTCAGTATATTATAAACACATGAATTATAGTACTGACCGTTCAGTAATTATTTTATCGAAAAGATCAGCACTTACAACTACAAGGAGGAAGCACAATGAAAATGAACCATCAGGAAGATGCTCATGATTTGATGCCGAACTGGCTCACCTTTCTTTTAGCAACAGCATGCGGTGTTATCGTCGCGAATCTGTATTACGCACAAACCTTGGTAGGACCGATTAGTACAGCTACAGGACTATCTCCCGCTGCAGCTGGATTTATCGTTACCATCACGCAAATCGGCTATGTCCTGGGATTGTTATTTATCGTTCCCCTTAGTGATCTTATTGAAAACCGGCGTCTCTCCGTAGTATCACTGACTGTTGTCTTTATTGCTCTGGTTGCAGCGACTTTTGCCCGCAGTGCATTACTTTTCCTTACAGCGTCACTGTTTATCGGATTGGGTTCCGTGGTAGCTCAAGTCTTGGTGCCATATGCAACTTATCTAGCTTCAGAGAAGCAACGGGGACGTGTGGTGGGGAACATCATGAGCGGGCTGCTGCTGGGGATTATGTTCGCCCGGCCGGCGGCCAGCTTTATCGCAAGTATCTGGGGATGGCAGGCTGTATTTGGAATCTCGGCAGTAATCATTGCATTATTGACGCTGCTGCTGTCATTAATTCTTCCTGCACGCAGACCTTCGAGAACCATGAATTACGGGGGGTTAATCGCTTCTCTTGCTACACTTTTCATTAAGACCCCTATCCTTCGTAGACGGGCGCTCTATCAAGCTTGTCTATTCGGTGCTTTCAGCCTCTTCTGGACAACTGTACCTCTTTGGTTGTCGGACGGATTTGGGATGTCGCAACAGGGAATCGCATGGTTCGCGCTTGCAGGGGTAGGCGGTGCTGTAGCTGCACCCATTGCCGGAAGACTGGCTGATCGGGGGTTGACTCACTTACTGACAG
Organism: Paenibacillus oryziterrae; assembly: GCF_042610485.1. Classification (NCBI taxonomy): domain Bacteria; kingdom Bacillati; phylum Bacillota; class Bacilli; order Caryophanales; family Paenibacillaceae; genus Paenibacillus; species Paenibacillus oryziterrae. The sequence continues at coordinate 493,907 of NZ_JBGJZO010000001.1, forward strand.
GAATCGCCATGCTCACTGCCATCGCCAGCTTCGTCCTGATGTATTTCTTTAGCGGGCACTCGCATCTTTCGCTTGGACTTCTGGTACTAACCGCAATTACACTGGATATGGCTGTGTCCGGTAATCTGGTGCTTGGACAACGTACGATCTATTCGCTTGGAAGTGAAACTAGGGGACGATTAAACGGATTATTTATGTCAATGTTTTTTATAGGTGGAGCTCTTGGTTCTTCCTTGGGGAGTTGGTCTTATGTTCACGGGGGCTGGCACTTTACTACTTTGATTGGTGGTGTCCTTCCTTTTCTCGCTCTACTCTACTACTTTACTGAGAAAAGAAGTTCGCAAAAGTTAACCGTGTGATCATTTCATCGTATATACAAGAACAAAAAGCGCCCTAAGGCGCTTTTTGCTCTACATTAACTGCATGGTTGTGTTGCAAGTATCGTTGCTCTCGAACGTGGAAACTTCAGAATTCGCTGTCTTACCATCGTAACCGATTTTAACGCGGTACTTTTGGTCACGCGGCAGCCATAAATCGATAAATCCGTTTGGCTCAGACTTCAATGTCGTGTCCATGATCACTTTGCCATCCAGGTCCTCAATATATACGCTAAACTCTTTGCTTGCTAATTCTCCCTTGCAGCCTGTAAGGTTGTGAGTTGCACAAGGGTGGGTAGTCTTGATATACGGAGCAATGGAGAGGAAGAATTCATCCCCGGGTAAGTTGTATGTTACCGATTGATTATCTTCGCCAGTTACGGTGAGCACCTTTGATGTGATCGAAGCACTCTCAGCTTTTAAGTTCCCCGAACTGTAATCATGCACTAGTTGTTTAATATCAATGTTTGGGTCTGGATTTGCTGCAGGGTTGTTAGAATCGCTGTTCCCCACAATGAAATAAGCACCTAAAGCAAATGCGACCAATCCGGTAACCACAACAATCTTTCTTCTCATTTCTATATGTCCCCTTTGTCTCTGTGATTATAAGGTTTATCTGGAGTTCTGCCACTCTAGTAGTTATTATATCCGACTTCATACTATGTGAAAAGTTGAACAATCATCTAAAGACACTTTCAAATCTATCACACAACCAATTAATCTCATCCACTTTTACCAGCATCGCCATCCAACTTCGAGGGATTTGGTGTAGCCCGTAATAGATGCCGGCTAATCCTCCCGTCACCGCTCCTGTTGTATCTATGTCATCCCCTAGATTAATGGCTTTTAACACGGCTTCTTCATATGAACTGCTAGTCAACAAGCTCCATAGACTTGCTTCCAGGGTTTGAATAACATAACCGGACGATTGAATACTTGATTCCTCAAGCTGTCCGATCGTTCCAGACATGATTCGCTGAAATCGTTCCATATAGGGATTAGATGAAAAGTTTTTGTTCATAAATTCGATAGTCGCTGTGTAGCTCTCTTGAAGCCCTTTTCCAGCAATCAAAAGCATTGCGTATTTCACATAGATAATACATGCGATGACCGAAACCTGATGTTTATGTGTGATGGAGGACACCTTAGTAACAACAGAAATGAGATCCTCCTGCTCGTTTACATTCAAGTAATATGCGAGTGGTAATATTCGCATTAAGGAACCATTACCATTGCTGAACTTATCTTCTTACCCAGTCAATACATTTATCGGCGATATCGTACATGTCCACTTTTTTGCAATCAACCAGACTTTCAAGCAGGCATAACGTAAGAGAAGAATCATCGGACCATGTGCTTGGAGGCTGGTTATGGCTGCCATAACAGTCTTTTATAATTTACCATTTATGAGCCATTGAAAAAATATGCACAAAGACCCCGTTATTCAAGCAGCTTGATGAATCACTGCATCTGAATTACACTGTTGAAAGTATATGCCTATATCATTGGGGATTTTCTCAAATCTGAACATAAACGAGGTCGTGTTTCCATGGAATTGTTCGAATACATTCTACTGATGTTGGTTGCAGTGTCAGCTTCCAATCTCATCAATCGTTTTATCCCTTCTATCTCGGTCCCTATTATTCAAATTGCCCTTGGTGTCTTGATGACCCTGCTGCCTCTGGAGTATGAACTCAGGTTGAATCCTGAATTATTCTTCCTGTTGTTTATCGCTCCACTTCTATTCAGCGACGGTAAGTATTCCGACAAGGAATCTCTATGGAAGCTGAAGAAACCCATTCTTCTACTCGCGCTTGGACTGGTATTTATGACCGTGGCAGCGATGGGTTATCTGGTGAACTGGCTGATTCCGATGATCCCGCTGGCAGCATCCTTCGCATTAGCCGCTGCGCTTGCTCCCACCGATGCGGTAGCTGTCGGAGCACTGGAGGATAAAGTGAAGATTCCTCATCAAACGATGCGAATGCTGGAAGGCGAGTCCCTTATCAATGACTCTTCTGGCCTGGTCTCCTTCCAGTTCGCTGTAGCCGCTATGGTAACCGGTGCTTTTTCACTTAAATCTGCAGGCCTTACCTTTGTTGGGCTTTCAATCGGGGGTATCATACTTGGCCTCATCTTGACGGCTAGTAAGTATTTATTCGTAAAATGGCTTCGAAAGCTGGGGATGGAGAACGTAACACTCCATATGCTGATTGAAATTTTAACTCCATTCATCTTCTTTCTGGCAGCCGAAGAGCTGGGGGTCAATGGGATTCTTACCGTGGTAAGTGCCGGAATCGCCCATTCCTTCAATCGTCAAAGGCTGAATCCGGAGGTTGCCAAACTGAATATTGTCTCCAAAAGCACGTGGTCCGTTCTTATCTTCGTCTTGAACGGTCTGGTATTTCTCCTTCTCGGGACACAGCTTCCCGACATTATCCGGACGATCTGGACCGCTTCAGAACCGGGACATTCCCAGGTAATCTTCTATTCCTTGGCACTGACTGCGGCGCTCCTGGGACTGCGCTTGATTTGGGCATACGTGATGCAGATTCCCCGGAACTATGCTCTAGGGATTTCTCTAAGGGATAAATTTAAGGAAGCGCTTATCCTTAGTCTTTCAGGTGTGCGTGGAACAATAACACTTGCCAGTACCATGTCTTTGCCCTTTGTTCTGAATGATGGAAGCCCATTTCCGGGCCGGGATCTGATTATCTTTTTGGCTGCGGGAGTCATTGTGTGGACGCTGCTTGCTGCCAATTTTCTTTTGCCGGTTGTTGTAGGGGAAGATATTGAGGCGGGCAAGCGTGAGGCTGAAACAGAGGCTCAAATGGATATCCTGCGGAACGTCGTCATGGGATTAAATGAGCAAGCAACGGATTCCAACGGGTTGGCTTTGGGAGAGATCATTAATGCGTATACTACCCGAATCCGGAAGCTGAACCGGAGTGAAAATCGAGATCAGATCGAGAAGTCGTTACGGATATCTACGCTGGAATGGGAAAGAGAAAATACGCTGCAACTGATGAACCAAAAAGCTGTGAATCCTTACGTGGCACACAGGCATCTAAGAAAACTGAATAGAATTCTGTACATTTACACACACCATGACCGGTTTAAGAGAGAATTGCTACCCATTCGGCAGCTGCCAGAGGTAACAGGAATGCTTCAACAGGTCCGATTAAGCAGCCGTGAACGGCGTAACCTGTTCAATTCATTGATCATTCAGAATACTTCATATGTCTCGCAAAAACTAAACGAAATTTTAGCAAAAGGTGAAACAGACATTGATATTGTCAGCACGTTTATCTTGCATTATGAGAGAAGGTTAATGCGGTTAAATAAGAATGCAGCCGATTTATCCACCCGACAGGAGTTGGATTTGGAGATGCAAAAACTGGGGAAAATCGGGGTGCAGCTTGAGCGGGATTATGTTCAGATGTTCTATGAGAACGGTAGGATTTCAAGAACCTGTATGAAGGAACTGAAGAATAATATTGCCTTAATGGAGCATGATTTAATCGAAGAATCAGATTACGTTGCAGCGGAGCTTTTTTAAAAACAACAAGCGGCTGATCTCCTTGATATGGGGATTGGCCGCAGTTTTTTTATAGGTAAGCATCACACTTCTTAACGATCACGATTAACCATAACATTTAACAAGTACTTCAGAAAAGTAGTATTACAAGACATCGGCATCAGTGCATCTGTAGCCAGACAGTAGTGTTCCCACATCTCTTGTCTGGCCCCTTCCAGACCGAGGGTAGACACAAAGGTTGAATTATTATTTTCAGCATCCTGACGGACAGGCTTGCCAAGTACTTGCTGATCGCCTTCCGCATCAAGCAAATCATCCTTAATCTGAAAAGCGATCCCCGCATGATACGCATATTTCTTCAATGCTTCGATCTCCGGTGTCTTCACTCCGGCAAGGATGGCGGGCATCACCAGTGAGGCCTCGAAAGCTGTTCCGGTTTTGTAAAAGCAGATCTTATTCAATTGCTCTAGGGTCAGTGTTTGACCTCTCGAATGTAAATCCATCGCCTGGCCCATGCACGCCTCTTCTGCCTTCTGGGCGGAATATTGTATTAAGACAAGTACGATTTTGGCCTCAAAGGTGTGGAGTGACGCCTGCTCTCCTATCGCTTTCTGAATCAAATACAGACCAGTCAATTCTGCTGTGGCGCTATCGTACACTTGGTGCAAAGTTGCGCGTCCTCTACGGGTAGCGGCATTATCCTGAGACGGGAGATCATCAAAGATCAGAGATGCGGTATGCAGGTATTCCAGCGCTTTAAGCAGCGGCATGACTTCCGATGGCTTTAGACCAAATTCGTTCACTCCCATCACCCAAGCAAGTATAGGACGCAGACGTTTCCCGTCGCCCTCCAGACTATAATTGGCCGCTTCCATAAGTGTTTCTTGGAGAGGTGGAATACCCTCAGGTTGGTGAATCAACAGTTGGCTATTGATCTGATTGCGGATATTTTTAACGGTTTCGAGAAAATCATCCTTATCCTTCTCATGGTTTCTAAGTGTAATTACCATCCGGTCCCGAAGCAGCTTGTCGAAGAAATCTACATCATCCGCTTTTTGAACCATCTGCTGGACAAGGTGGTTAAATTCAGGGTTACCGTAAGCGAATAAATTCATAATTTCGTTATATTTATCAAGACCAACACGCACTTTGCATCGTTTCAGACCGTTAATAACCCGATCCAGAATAACCTCGCGCGACTTGGCATCCGATTGATACACGTTGTGAATAAGATGGGAAATTACGGCCCAATAGAGTTCGAACGGGTTGATTAAATCCTTGCGGACCTTATGATATTTCAAATAATAGGTATAGGGTGTAACTGCGCCTTCCTTCATATCGTCAAACATATCCGCGAAATCATCTGCCAGCTGATTGTATATGCCAAAGTAGAACGCCCGATCATCGAATCCTTCGTCCTTTGGAGCACTGATGATGGAACGAATGATTAACCGGGAAGATGATGATTTAATAATGACGGGGATATATAGTTCCTCATTGGTATAATCGGCTTTAGTCAGATCCTTCACACGGTCCAACTCTTGGGACTGGAAAAATACATAGGATTGCTCGTAAAATAAGCTCAACGTATCCGGCCGCTGATGATTTCGAATATACTCAAAGGCATCCCGGAGCTCAGAATGAACATACTTGATCATATCCAAGGTTGTTCCTGTCCAGTCTTTAAGTTCCGGTACGATCCCGGTAAGCAGCGCGGTACGAATCAGGTCGGTATATTGTGCTTTCTCGGCAGGGGTTAAAATTCCCGAATCTAGAAGATCATCAATGAAAGGATACGTCAGTCCATAGGAATAACCAAGCCGGATGGCTACATCCAGTCTTACCGCACGTTCAGCAGGGGATATATCTTCATCCATCTCTTCCATGACATGAAAGACAACTCCGATAATAATCTTAATCAGTTTACGCTGGGCATGCTCTGCATTCATTCCCTGCGGTATATTGGTGGAGACCGCCTTAAGCTTCTCTATTAACCAGATAACAGCGGATTCAATGCTTTCCTTCTGAGCCCAGCGGTAGACTCTGGCCAAACTCATGTCTTCGTCGAACGCTGCCCCGTTCCCGTTGGTGGAACGAATCAGATGATCTTTAATATCAGCCACCACATGATGAATCCGGGTTTGAGTACCTGGAGAATCCAGAAGCTTGCCCAGATCTCTCAAGTAAATGTAGCTGATGCTCCGATCCAAGTAATCATCCAGTTTGCCAGTGTAATTCAGCCATTTTATATATCTCTGGTCATTCTGAGAATCAGGTTTTCTTTTCCTCGAGAAATAAGACAGCCATGAATGGCCCTTCACATGATTCTTTCTCCACACTTGAAAATCCTCTGTCAGGACTGGCACATAAGACTTCTCCGTCACATGCTCATATAATGATGTAAAATACCGGGCCGCCTTCTGCTCAGCTAGTTGATACCATAGTTCAGCCTGATCTGTATATTCATGTTTCATTAGGTGGGTTACCTCTTCTTCTATAATGAATTCTTCCCGCAACAAGTTCGTTCTGACTTATAGATATAATAATACGGGAAAGGGCCGTTTAGGTTACCAAAATGAAGAGTTACTGCATTAATACAAAGAAGACCGCCCAAGAATATAACCTTCTTGTTCGCGGTCTCGGATTTACTGTTTCAAGTCTCCTCCCAGGCAAGCCGGGCTAGCGGGAAAGGGGTAATTGCTCTCTCCAGGATACCTTGGACATAGGCTATGACTACACCATAATTGACGATGGGAACTTCATTCACCACCGCTTGCTCTACTCGCCAAAGCATCTGTCTGCGGTTCATCATACAGCCACCGCAATGGACGATCAGCGAATAGTCCTTCACATTCTCCGGAAATTTCATGCCATTGGCAAAATCGAACTGGATCTGTTTGCCAGTGGCTTGGCGGATCCAGCGGGGGATCTTCACTTTGCCGATGTCATCGGGCTGCTGGTGATGTGTACAAGACTCCGCGATTAACACTTTATCTCCGTCCAGTAGACGATCAATCGCTCGGGTGCCACGCACCATCTCCTCAAGATCACCTTTGCTTCGGGCGAACAGGATGGAGAAGGACGTAAGCGGAATATCCTTTGGTGTATCTGCTGCTACTTTCAGGAATACCTGGGAATCGGTAATCACCAACCGCGGCTTCTTCCCGAGGCTCTCTAGTGTCTCTTTCAGCTCATGCTCCTTCGTAACTACCGCAATCGCATCACTCTCCAGAATGTCGCGAATCACCTGCTGCTGCGGTAGAATCAGTCTGCCCTTTGGCGCTGCTTTATCTATCGGCACCACCAGTACGACCAAGTCACCCGGGGCAATCAGATCACCGACAATGCGGAATTTATCATCCTCGTCCGGTACGGCAGCGATTAACGCCTTCTTAAGTTCAGTGATCCCCTGCTGCTTCACTGCAGATACAGGAATCACCTGAAAACCTAGCTCATCCGCTGTCTTTTGAACAAGATCTGCATACGCTACAGCGATTCCAAGATTCGTGTCCGTGACCAAATCTATTTTATTTAATATTGCAAGGGTTGGGATTGCCTTAGCCCGAATGGCCTCAGCAATTTCACGGTCATACGACGTAACACCGCTAGCAGCATCTATGACAATCAAGGCCACATCGGTCTTATTAAGCACATCCAGTGTTTTCTTTTTCCGCAGCTCTCCAAGTTCTCCTTCATCATCCAGTCCTGCCGTATCGATTAACACAACAGGTCCAAGCGGGAGCAGTTCCATGGATTTATAGACGGGATCTGTCGTAGTCCCTTTAACTGGTGACACAACAGCGATATCCTGTTTGGTGATCGCATTGATCAGGCTTGATTTACCGGCATTGATTCTGCCGAATATGGCGATATGCAAGCGACTTGAGCGGGGAGTATCATTCACACTCATGCGGCTCTCTCCTTCAAAAAGGCTGATATACTTCTGTCTGTTCTTACCCCCCGGGTACGCCCGGTTTGGTCACTTGTTGAAGACTCAGAATGGTATCGATCTGAGCTTCCGGGAGAGTCTGATGTTCCAGCAACACCTGGCGGACGGTTTTGTTTTCTTTTCTTGCCAGCTTAGCAACCTCTGCGCTCTGCTCGTAACCGATATGGCTGACTAATGCGGTTGCCAGAACGGTAGAGTTCTCTACCCCTTCGAGACAACGTTCCTTATTCATACGAATACCGCGCACACACCGTTCTTCGAACAAACGGGTAGCGTTCGTTAATATCTCCAAGGATTCGAGTAGGGCATCAGCAATGAGCGGCATAAAAGCATTTAGCTCCAGTTGTCCGCCTGCGGCTGCCATCGTGACCGCTGAATCATTGGCAATAACGCGCATCGCGACAAGTCCTGCCATCTCAGCGATCACCGGATTCACTTTCCCCGGCATAATGGAAGAGCCCGCCTGAACTCCAGGAAGTTCAAGCTCCCCGAAGCCTCCAGCCGGCCCACTCGCCAGAAGCCTCAGGTCGTTTGAAATTTTCATAAGCGTTACAGAGGCGGCCTTCAGCAGTCCCGATACTTCAACGAATACATCCATATTCTGCGTCAGGTCCATGGGGTACTCGCTCCGTGCCAGTCCATAGCCAGTTAACTCCTGTAATAGATCCGTGATGTAAAATGTATATTTTACCGGTGCATTCATTCCTGTTCCAATGGCTGTTCCGCCAATATTAATCTCCCGCAGCCGTTCCTCTACTTTATACAGCCGCCAGCGGTCTCTAGCTACAGCTTTGGCATAAGCCCCGAAGCCCTGCCCTGCCGTCATCGGCAGAGCATCCATGAGCTCCGTGCGGCCGAGCTTAAGCACATCCGCGAATTCATGTTCTTTCTCTTGAAGAGCTTCTTGCAGGGAGGCAAAAGCTTGACTGAGTGACCGAACGAGTCCGATGGCAGCAATCCGGAGTGCAGTTGGATAGACATCGTTAGTTGACTGGCAGCAGTTCACATGATCCAGAGGATGAACGAGTGAATAATCTCCCCGCTTTCCACCCAGACGTTCAATCGCATGATTGGCGATAACTTCATTCACATTCATATGAGTCGAAGTGCCGGCACCTCCCTGCATCGCATCTACAGGAAACTGCTCCATATGATCCCCTACCAGAAGTTCATCACACGCTTGCACGATAGATTGCGCAACTTCAACCGGGTAGGTTCTCAGTTTCAGATGAGCTAGTGCTGCTGCCTTCTTCACCGTAATCATGCTTCGGATCAAATGAGGATTCGCTGCCCTGCCGCTTACAGGGAAATTCGCCATAGCACGCGCGGTATGGATCCCATAATAAGCATCTGCCGGTATATCGAGTATGCCTAGCGAATCCTGTTCTCTGCGGGTCGATTTCTTAGTCTCCTCCAACATATGAACAGTCTCACACCTCTACTTGCAGAGCTTCGAGCACACGCGGAAGAATCCCTTGGAAATAGGCAAATGCGATACCGTAATTCGTAATCGGCACACCTTGTTCGCCCGATCTCATCAGTCGCATCATCAGCTGCTTGCGGTTAAAGATACAGCCTCCACAATGCACAATTAATTTATATTCAGAGATATTATCAGGGAAGTCCGGCCCTACACTCGTTGTGATCTTCAGACCTCCGCCAGCGATTTCCTGAAGTTTGGCATTGACCAGCACACGATCGATCTCTCCGTTATGCGGATGATGAATGCAAGCTTCAGATAAAAGCACTTTGTCTCCCGGCTTCAGATTCGGAATGACGCTTGCACCTGCCACAAATGTATCCAAATCTCCTTTGAACCGAGCCATCAGGATAGCAAAAGTGGTCAGCTTCACATCCGCCGGAATGATCTCATTCACACTGTCAAACACCTGCGAATCGGTGATCACAAGATCCGGTGCGCTTTTTAAATGCATAAGCAGGGATGGCAGCTCAGCTTCCGTAACAGACAACGCCATAACATGATGATCAAGCAGATCACGTAATATTTGCTGCTGTGAGGCAACCAGACGGTATTTCGGAGCGGGTATTCGTTCAGGCATAACCATTACGACTAGATCTCCAGGATGGACCAGATCGCCTACGATGCTGCTGCGTTCAAATTCCGCCGGAGCGAAGACACGAATGGCATGACGCAACCCGCCAAAGTTGACATTTTTCTTCGAGCTGACTTTGACGATGGGGATATTCAGTTCTGTTTTTAATGAATCGATATCGACATAGTGATCGTCAGTTTTGGAGATGACTCCAATGACGGGAATATTCCGTTTGGCAAGCTCGAGGAACCATTCTTTTTCCATTTGATAGTTTGTGGACTCATCCGAGAAGATCAGAATCCCCAGATCGGTAAGATCCATAACCTCTCTGGTCTTTGGAGCCCGGAAGATCCCTGACTCGGTATCATCGTCAATTCCCGCTGTGTCCACAATAATAACGGGACCTACCCTATCCATTTCAAAAGATTGAAAGATGGGCTCAGTTGTTGTCCCTGGCTGATCGCTGACTACTAATGTTGCCTGTCCGGTAAGTGCGTTGATCAGACTGGATTTACCGGAATTTCTTTTGCCAAAAACAGCAATGTGCATCTTGTTCGATTGGGGTGTAGTCTGCATCACAATTCCCTCCTTAGAATCTTAGAAACGCAAGTCCCGTTCACCATTCTCAATGCGCTGCAACCGGTTAATCGTTGCTTTGCGAGCAGCTTCCTTCGGAATATCCTCAAGACCTTTACGAATGATTTCTTCCCCCAGCACCCGGGTTTCTTCGTCTGCATAATCAAGTAAATATTCTTTAAACGTTAGTAGTGAGTTCGGCTGACACACATTATGAATCTGCCCAGATTTGGCGAGCCTCATAAATCGATCACCCGTTCGCCCTTCCCGGTAACAGGCCGTACAATAGCTGGGAACATATCCATCCTGGCAGAGCCCACGGATAATCTCCTGCGGAGAGCGATGATCGCTTACTTCGAATTGAGGTTTCTCTTTCGACTGGCTTGCAGTCCCCTGCTTGGCTTCCATATATCCGCCGACACCGGTACTTGATCCTGCGCTTACTTGCGAAATACCAAGCTTGATCACCTCGTCCCGAAATGACGGTTCTTCTCGGGTGGACAGGATCATTCCGGCATAAGGCACAGCCAAGCGCAGTACGGCAACAAGCTTCTTGAAGTCTTCATCTTTCACCAGATGCGGATATGTCTCCAAATTCACACCAACTGCTTCACGCAACCTTGGAACAGAAACGGTATGAGGTCCCACCCCGAATCTCACTTCCAAGTGTTCTGCGTGCATTAACATCGCAATGGTATCGTACTTGTGGTCATATAAACCGTAGAGTACACCTACCCCCACATCATCGATCCCGCCCATTTGTGCTCGGTCCATAGCAGTGGTATGCCAATCGTAATCACGTTTGGGCCCTTGAATATGCATGGCCGAATACGTGGGTCTGTGATAGGTTTCCTGGAACAAAATATAGGTTCCTATCTCTGCATCCCTAAGTTTCTTGTAGTCATCAATGGTAGTAGCTGCAATGTTGATATTTACTCGGCGGATACTGCCATTGTCCACTTTAACGGAGTAGATCGTCCGGATACAATCGACCACATAGTCAATGTCACAGTTCACCGGATCTTCTCCTGCTTCTACGACTAACCGTTTATGGCCTAATTCCTGAAGCACCCGAACCTCATCCGCAAGCTCTTCCATGCTGAGCTTCCGCCGGAGAAAGTCGGTATTGGTATGTTTATAGCCACAGTATTCACAATTATTAACACAATGATTACTGATGTATAGGGGAGCGAATAATACAATGCGATTGCCATAGATTTTCTCTTTAATCACCTTGGCTGACTTATAAATATCATCAAGCACATCGGAATCCGTAACCTCGAGAAGAACCGCTGCCTCCCGGTGGGTAAGACCCTTGCACTCTCTTGCCTTCTCTAAGATAGATAAGACATATCCATAGTCGGAAGCCTTCACTTTAGCTTCTTCCAGACTTAATAAGATTTCCTCATCATCAATAAAATCTGCCGCTTCCCAATCCTTGCGCAATTTCCTCAACCTCCTACAACTTTTGTGAGCTTTCGCATCACTGAACTGCTTCGGACTAAACTACTTCGGAAGCTTAAGCTTAGAACCGGGAACGCTTCGCATAATGAGTATGCAGCAGTTCGTGAGCAAGATGACTGTTCGGCGCTCCCAAGTATTCTTCATAAAGCGCTTTGATGTATGGATTGTGATGCGACTTGCGAATGGTCTGTGCCTCATCTTCGGTGTAGATAGCCTTCGCACGTTCGGCTTTAATATTAATCCGCTCGGAGGTTCTCGCATCCACAATCGGCTGTCCTCCGCCTGTTATACAACCGCCTGCGCAAGCCATAACTTCAATGAATTCATAACTCTTCTCACCGCGTTCCATCGCGTCCATCAGCTTGCGGGCATTTCCAAGACCATGAACAACAGCCGTGCGGATCTTCTGGCCATTCGGTAGCTCGATAAGATTTTCCTTAATCCCTTCCATTCCCCGGACTGCGGTGTATTCGATGGTATCAAGCTCTTTGCCTGAGACGATTTCGAAGACTGTGCGAAGTGCCGCTTCAGCAACGCCACCCGTAGCCCCGAAAATAACGGCTGCACCTGATCCTTCACCGAACGGATTATCGAATGCTTCACCCTTCAGGTTTACAAAATCGATACCCGCTTCTTTGATCATCGCTGCGAGCTCACGAGTCGTTAGTACCCAATCAACATCCTGCATTCCTTCATTCGATAGCTCGTCACGCGCTCCTTCAAACTTCTTCGCGGTACATGGCATGATCGAGACCACCACAATATTCTTTGGATCGATTCCTGTCTTTTTGGCAAAAAAGGATTTAATCATTGCGCCTTCCATCTCATGTGGTGATTTACAAGTGGACAAGTTACCCAGCCGATCCGGGAAGTTATGTTCCATAAATTTCACCCAACCTGGGCAGCAAGAGGTCATCAGCGGAAGATTCTGTCCACTTGTGACGCGGGAGAGGAGCTCAGTTCCTTCTTCCATAATCGTCAGGTCCGCACCAAAGTTGGTATCAAACACTTTATCGAAGCCAAGTTTCCGTAGGGCAGTGACCATTTTCCCGGTAACACGGGTTCCAACGGGCATACCGAATTCCTCACCAAGCGCTACCCGTACAGCAGGTGCTGTCTGGACCACTACATATTTGCTCGGATTCGCCAGATCGCTCCATACATCATTGATGTTCTCATGCTCTGTAAGTGCACCTACAGGACAAGCCATAATACACTGGCCGCAATTGACGCATGTAGATTCCGAAAGCGGACGGCCGAAGGCAGTTGAGATCACCGTATCAAAACCACGTTTAGCGAAGCTGATCGCGTTAACGGTCTGCAGTGTTCCACAAGCTCCGACACAGCGTCCGCAGAGGATACATTTGGATGCATCCCGGTAGATGGATGGCGAAGTATAGTCTTTTTCTTGGCTGGATTTTTCTCCAACATAACTCACTTTTCGGATATTGAGGTCACTTGATACGGTCTGCAGCTCACAGCCGCCGCTCCGCAAACAGCTTAGACATTCCCGGTCGTGATCGGAGAGTAGAAGCTCGACGGACGTTCTGCGGGCATCACGGACTTTTTTGGTATTTGTCTGAATCTTCATGCCTTCTTCCGCTTTCAGGGTACAGGAAGCAATCAGTCTCGGGCCAACCTCAACCACACATACCCGGCAGCTGGAAGAGTGGTTGATCCCTTTCAAATAACACAAGGAAGGTATATGAATATTAAGATCACGGGCCGCTTCAAGTACCGTTGTACCTTTGGCGACTTCGGTTTCGATCCCATCGATCGTAAGTTTAATCGTATCCAACTTCATCACTCCTATCGTCAGACTATCGCTACGGCTTTGAACTTACATACATCGAAGCAGACGCCGCACTTGATACAAGCGGCCTTATCGATGATATAGGGTTCCTTGACCTTGCCGGCTATTGCATTGCTTGGGCATTTCCTTGCACAAAGACTGCAGCCACGGCATAACTCCGCATCGATCTCATAAGAAATCAGCGACTTGCAGACCCCCGCCGGGCATTTCTTGTCGACAATATGGGCCATATATTCTTCCCGGAAATATTTAATGGTCGACAATACCGGGTTTGGAGCCGTTTGACCTAACGCACACAGCGATGCATTCTTGATCTGAACAGAGAGGTCTTCAAGCTTGTGAATATCTTCAAGAGTCCCTTTCCCCTCCGTAATCTTATCCAGTAATTCAAGCAGACGTTTGGTGCCAATCCGGCAAGGTGTACATTTTCCGCAGGACTCATCGCGTGTGAAATCCAGATAGAACCGGGCAACGTCCACCATACAGGTATCTTCATCCATAATGATCATCCCGCCGGAGCCCATCATCGAACCAAGACTGGTCAGTGTATCAAAATCGATCGTGCAGTCCAGATGCTCTTCCGTCAGGCAGCCGCCGGAAGGTCCGCCGGTTTGTACAGCTTTGAATTTTTTACCGCCCGGAATCCCGCCGCCAATTTCAAAAATGACTTCCCGTAGAGTGATGCCCATAGGAACCTCGACTAGACCGGTATTCACAACCTTGCCGCCCAATGCGAAAACTTTCGTTCCTTTGGATTTCTCGGTGCCGATACTGGCATACCACTGCGAGCCGTTTAGTATAATCTGGGCAATGTTGGCGAGTGTCTCTACGTTGTTGATGATTGTCGGGTGATTCCATAGTCCTTCGACAGCAGGGAACGGCGGTTTAGGAGTTGGCATCCCTCTGTGGCCTTCAATGGAGTGCATTAATGCGGTTTCTTCCCCGCAGACAAAAGCTCCAGCTCCGAGACGGACATCAATGTTAAATTTAAAGCCGGTACCAAGAATATTGTCACCAAGCAGTCCATACGTCCGGGCTTGGTCAAGCGCTTTCACAAAACGCTGAACGGCAATGGGATATTCCGCCCGCACATAGATGAAGCCCTGGTTAGAACCGATTGCGTAGCCGGCAATGGCCATCGCTTCGATAACGGAGTGAGGATTGCCTTCCAGGATTGAGCGGTCCATAAATGCTCCCGGATCCCCTTCATCTGCATTACAAATGACAATTTTCTGTTCCTTGTCCTGCTTCGCGGCAAATTCCCATTTCAGACCCGTATTAAATCCGCCGCCACCACGGCCCCTTAGGCCGGATTGCTTCACCGTCTCGACAACTTCCTGACGGCTCATGGTCATGAGCACTTTACCAAGCGCTTTGTAGCCGTCACTTGCGATATATTCATCGATATTTTCCGGATCGATAGTTCCGCAGTTGCGCAGAGCAATACGGACTTGTTTTTTATAAAAATCCGTTTCCTCAAAGTTCAGAATTGCCCCGTCCTGCTTGGTTTTTTCGTAGATTTTCTTCTCATATGGTTTCCCGTTCAGCAGATGCTGTTCAACCAGATCGGGAATATCCTTGACCTCCACACGGCTGTAAAAGATACCCTCGGGGTAGACGATAACGACCGGACCGAGCTCGCAGAGCCCGAAGCAGCCTGTGCGAACGACTTCCACCTGATCCTGAATACCATGATTGGCAATTTCATCATTCAAAGCGGCGATGATCTTATTGGAATCCGAAGAAGTACATCCTGTACCGCCGCACACCATTACAGATCTGAACTGAATGGAGTCAGCAGATTCTCCGGTAATTTGCCGGTTGTCCAGGCGACCCTTTGTTAACGTTTTGATTGCATCAAGATCCGTTAAAAGCTTCATGCTAAGACCTCCCGTATCAAATGCGCATCCAGCGCAGAATAATCATTTGTATTCGTTGAGTATTTTCGGCACATTGTTGGGAACCAGGCGTCCATGAACTTTCTCGCCTATCGTAAGGACAGGTGCAAGGCCGCATGCTCCCAGACACCGGGTGGCTTCAAGGGTAAACTTGTTATCTTCTGTTGTTCCTTGAACAGGGACTTTCAGTTCCGTACTCAGCCGGTCAAGCACCGCTTGTGCCCCTTTGATGTAACAAGCCGTTCCCATACAGACATGAATGACATTCTCGCCTTTGGGCGTGAGCGAGAAGAAATGATAAAAGGACGCTACGCCATAGATTTCACTCATAGGCAGGTTAAGCTCAGCGGATACAATCTTCAGCACTTCCTCTGGCAGAAAGCCGTATATATCCTGTACTTCATGAAGAACAGGGATGAGTGCGCCTTTGATCATCTTGAACTGCTGGATCGCGGACTTTACCTTTTCCAATTTCTCATCGGCTTCCGCTACGTTTCCGCAGCTGCCGGTTAGTTGCTGTTCCATTTAAAATGCTCCCTTCACGTAAAGTGAGAAAAACGTTGCTAACTGGCGATAAATCCAACATCTTTTGGAGAAATCCGGATATACTGTATTGAGAATGATTTTCAATTGAAGCAGGTAGTCGGAAACCGTAACTTCGAAAAATGTTGGACCTTCGGCCGCTGTTCTTTTTGGATTTCTTTGATTGTGCTTCCGATGCGAGCTTTCCTAAGGAAAGCTTTCGGGCGGACCCTTACGCTCCTACGGTTCCAACTTTCTCTCCGTTGCTGATCTCCTATCAGAAAGGGGTAGAGAGTTAGAGCAGTGAGTTCTCATGTCTGAGCTTCAGCCGGCTCCAGCGGCGCTCGATTTCGGCTTCGAAGTTATGCAGAAGCTCTTCATCCTTCAGAAGATGTTTGGTTTTGCCCATTCCCTTCAGCCACTCAATGACAGCGATGCGCTTCCCTTTCTCCTCCGGATTGTAAGTAATATTGGTGATACCTTGTTCGATTTCATACAACGGGAAGAAACAGGAATCCACCGCTGCTTTCACAAGGTCATTGCCTTTGTCATCAGGGGTCTTCCAGTTCAGCGGACATGCGCAGAGAATTTTACCGTAGGCTGTACCGACGTTGTTCGCATACCACTGTGCTTTGGCCGCTTTTTGCAGCAGGTCCTGCGGATTGCTTTCAGCTCCTGTGAATACATAAGGAATATTACAAGCAGCAAGAATCTGCGCCGTATCTTTGTGGTGACCCTTTTTGCCTTTTTGGGCTTTGCCGACACCGGAGGTGCTGGTCATGTGACCCATAGGTGTGGAATAAGACAATTGCGAACCAGTATTCATGTATCCCTCATTGTCGTATTCAAGAATAATCATTTTATGATTGCGGAGTGCTGCTCCTACAGTTGCCCCCATGCCGATGTCCATCCCGCCGTCACCGGATACCATCACGAAGGTTACATCATCGGATACCTGAACTTCGCCACGCCGTTTCAGTTCATAGAAGGCATCCACCATTCCGGCTAAAGTAGCTGCACCGTTCTGGAACAGGTTGTGTACAAAAGTTTGTTTATGGGATGAGTACGGATAGCTCGCGGTTACTACGTACGCACAGCCGGTTTGGAACAGGACCACCATATCGCCTTCAATTCCCTTGAAGAACAGCTCCAGTGCAGAGAGAGCGCCGCAGCCTGGGCAAGCACCATGACCAGGAGCCAAGCGATGCGGCTTCACCGTCAATTGCCGAAGAGGCGGAAGCTTCACTTTCAGCAAGCCGGTATCTTCATTCTGGGTCACTTGGATCAGACCTGATTTGAAAGCATTACCATGAAGCGGTTCGATCACAGGTGTAAGAGCATCCTTCTCTTCGCCAGGATAGTACCCGTAGTAGTCAAAAGGTTTCTCTGCATAACCCTTTTCAGCCGCATCAATGGCTAATTGGAAGAAAGCTTCGGCATCGTTCGCATAGAAGTCTTTACCGCCCAGCCCGAAGATACGAGAGAGGATAATGGTCTTGTTCTCTGGGTCTACTTGGAGCGCAGAACGAATCTCATGGGTCAGATTGCCGCCCTCAGCGCCATAGGAATCTGCACGCTCGCCTACCAGCAGTGCTTTGACATTCTTAAGCGCTTTGCGGAGATGTTCCGTCGGGAACGGGCGAATGATGTTTGGACGAATCAATCCCGCCTTGATCCCTTTGGCACGGAGCGCATCCACGGTATCCTTCGCGGATTCACCTGCCGAATTCAGAAGGAATACAGCTACTTCTGCATCTTCCATACGATATTGATCAAGAACCTTGTATTCCCGTCCTGACAAAAGTGCATATTCTTTGGCTACTTCTTCATACACATCGCCCGCTTTGTGCAAGGCTTCTGACAGCTGGTAGTGGTTATTCAGCAGATCGTCGCCGCCCATATGCGCACCGATTGTAACCGGGCGGGAAGGATCGGATACATTCGGATAGTCATGGTTTGGATTCGGGCCTACAAAATTGCGGACCACTTCATCGTTCTTGAAATATTGCACTTTGCGTTTTTGGTGGGAAGTGAAGAAGCCGTCATAGGCGACGATTACAGGTAGACGAACCTCCGAATGTTCAGCGATCTTCAGTGCCATAATGTTCATGTCATATACCGCTTGAGGTGTGTGCGCAGTCAAGATTACCCAGCCAGTATTTAGCCCGTAATAGAGGTCGGAGTGATCACCGCGAATATCTAGCGGTCCGCTGACTGCGCGGGTTACGAGGTTAAGAACCATCGGGAATCGTGTTCCGGATTGGGTCGGCAGCTGCTCCAGCATATACAGGAATCCTTGTGAACTGGTAGCGTTAACTACCCGTGCACCCGCCATAGCTGCGCCGTAACAGATCCCCGCAGAACCGTGCTCACCGTCCGCCGCAATCAGTTGAATATCATGCTGACCGCGCGCTTTCATTTGATCTAGATATTGAGCGACTTCCGTCGAAGGTGTGATTGGAAAATACCCCATGATGTGATAGTTAATCTGTGCGGCTGCTGTTGCCGCCATTTCATTGCCGGATTCGAAGTGAGTGACTTGCTCCGCGGGTACTGCTTCTTTTAATTGATCTTCTCGAACTGACATTGGTTAAATCCTCCCCCTCGATTTACTTGAACACTTGAGCAACTCTATTCTGTTCGGCATATCCAACTTCTTCCCGGCGGGTGGTTAAGGCATCTGTCGGGCAGACGTCGATGCATTTCAGGCAGCCTTTACAATACTGATAATCGATACCGCGCAAGAACTGCTGCATCCGGCCGCGCTTATCTTCAGCCGATTCCCAGACGAAGCAATAATCAGGACATACATTGTCGCACGCCGCACAGTTGATACATTTCTCGGTATTGAATTCCGGAATGAGTCCTGCACGGGAACCGCTGAGATTCTTCAGAATACTGTTAGCTTGAGCCGTGATTACACCGCCAGGCAGTTGTGTTTGATATCCAAGAAGTGAATGAGCCCGCTGAAAAGGCTTTGCTACGGTACCTTCCGGCACATCGTAGGTTTTAAATTTCACTTCGTTATAACCGCGGTCAAAAGTACGGATATTCGGTTCAACCAGATGCGGATACTTCTTCTCAAAGGTTCTGCGGATTACGGTACGCATCGCTTCCGGATCCAGGAAGTCACAAATGCGGAACATCGCGCCAAGCATGGAGGTGTTGACCTTGGTCTTCTCTTCAACGGCAATTCCCATGGCATCTACCAGTGCAATCGTCCCGAACTCCAGCTTAAGGTCTTCCCGTACTTCATCGAAGTCGCGGGTTGTATTCACCAGGACAACACCATCCGGCTGCATTCCGCTGGCGACGTTAACTGTCTTATATAAGGCTTCATGAAAAACAGCAATCAAATGCGGTTCTTCGATTGGACTGTGATCCCTGATATCAACCTCTGGATCGCAGAATCGCACAAAAGCTTTGACAGGTGTTCCCTTTTTCTCGGAACCATAAGACGAGAAGTTCGCAGCATTGAAGCCAAGCTCGATGGCACCTGTCTCGGCAAGCATTTTACCCGCCAGATTAGCACCCAGCCCGCCGATGGATTCAAGGCGGATTTCGTAGAAGCCAAGTGCATTTTTTTTCGGTAAAGTAGACATCTGGTTTCCTCCTTAGATGGTTTCAAGCTATCATACGTGAAAACATTCACTTAGATGATTGAATAAATAAATTAAATGGTATATTTTCTGTAGCCCGGTGTTTTTTAGTGGTCGGTCTCTCTTTTACCATCAAAGCTGCAGTGATCCCCACGGCTGAGCTCGACCCTATAACCTGAACTAAGAATTCTCATTTCTATGCAGCTCCTGCAATGTGCAGACTCGTCACCCATACAAATCTTGTTCTCGTACAGGGCATACTTCCGCCTAACCGTAAGCGGGGACAAAATAGGCATGACTACATTGGCTCCTGCCGAAAGCGCCTTCTCCCTCCCGACCGGATCTAAAGTACCCATAGCCGTGGTGGCTGGCATTAATGCATCCGGAACGAGCAATCTGGCCATAGCAACCATGATAAGCGTGTCCGCTACGGTTCCACCGCTACAATCTTTAAGAGGTGTTGCGCTATGGGGGATGAAGGGTCCAATGCCGATCATTTCCGGGTGCAGCTCTTTCAGAAATATCAGATCCTCTGCAAGATGCTCATAGGTCTGACCAGGCAGTCCAACCATGAATCCCGCACCGACCTGATACCCAATCTCTTTAAGGGTTCGCAGGCAGTTCACGCGGTTATCAAAAGACATGCCGGGATGCAATGTTTCATAAAGCGAACGTGAGGCTGTCTCATGCCGCAGTAAGTAGCGGTCTGCTCCTGCATCATATAACGCACGATAAAAGGCTTCGCTCCGTTCTCCGATGGACAAGGTAATGGCCGCATCTGGGAATCGGACCTTCATACTCATGACAATGTGGCGCATCCGTTCTTCCGTAAAGTGAAAATCTTCTCCACTCTGCAGCACGAATGAACGATAACCTAGCTGATATCCTTCTTCCGCACAGTCCAGTATCTCTTCTTCTGTTAATCGGTACCGCTCCACATTAGAGTTGGATCTACGCAGACCGCAATACAGGCAATCCTGTTTGCAAAAGTTTGAGAACTCAATCAAACCGCGAAAGTAAACGCTATCACTATAGTATTTCTTGCGCGTAACATCCGCCAAACGAAATAACCGCTTCCTGAATTCGGGAGTCAGATTGTGGAGGAAATAGACTATTTCTTCTTGGGTTAGCTCATTCTGCTCATATAATTTATTGAGCAACATCTCCATCGCTAAGATTCCTCCATCCCATGATGTCAGTAAGAAGTTCAAGCTTTAGTGAATACTCTAGAATATGCTATGCCGCTCCCTTACATGACGATATTCCATTCGGATTAAATACTTTTAAGAGAATCGAGTAGGAGGGGGCGGCGAGCCCCCGACCTCTCACACCACCGTACGTACCGTTCGGTATACGGCGGTTCATGGAATAT